>NZ_JBIARL010000008.1:0-371498 GCF_042889835.1 Streptomyces sp. NPDC002463 | reverse complement strand
AACCGGGTCGACGTGCCGACGTATCCGTTCCAGCGTGAGCGGTACTGGCTGGAGGCCCCGGCGGGTCGGGTGACCGACCTGCGTTCGGCCGGTCTGGACAACACCGGACACGCACTCCTCGGCGCGGGCGTCCCGCTCGCCGGTTCCGGCGGTCACGTCTTCACGGCGCTCCTCTCCGCCCGTACCCATCCGTGGCTCGCGGAGCACCGCGTCGGCGGCGTCCTCCCCGTGCCCGGCGCGGCCCTCGTCGAGGCCCTGCTGCGGGCCGGTGACGAGGTCGGTTCCGGCTGCCTCGACGAGCTGGTGATCGTGTCCCCGGCGGTCCTCCCGGAGGGCGGCGAGCTCCAGCTCCAGCTCTCGGTGGGCCCGGAGGCCGAGGACGGCCGGCGCGAGGTCGTCCTGTACGGCAGGGTCGACGCTTTCGCCGAGTGGACCACGCACGCGACCGGATTCCTCGGCGCGCTGCCGGGGGACGAGCCCGACGACTGGCCGCGTGAGTGGCCGCCGGCGGGCGCCGAACCCGTCGACGTCACGGGGCTGTACGAGGGGCTGGCCGAGGCCGGTCTCGCGTACGGTCCGGTGTTCCGCGGCATCCGCGCGGCCTGGCGAGGCGTGGACGGCGAGCTCTTCGCCGAGGTGCGGCCGGAGCAGGCGCCCGGCACGACCGGGTTCACCCTGCATCCCGCCCTGTTCGACGCGGCCGTCCACGCGGCGGCCCTGGCGGGTGACGAGGCGCGGCCCATGCTGCCGTTCTCGTGGACCGGCGTCACCCTGTACGCGGGGGGCGCGTCCGAGCTGCGCGTACGGATCACCGGCAAGGGAACCGGCGCCGCCGGTGCCACGGACACGTACGCCGTGCATGCCGCGGATCCGGACGGGCGGCCGGTCCTCGGGGTCGAGACCCTGCTCGTCCGCCCGCCGGCCGAGGCTCCGGCCCGTACGCCGGACCACCTGTACCGCCCCGAGCGGGTCGAGGTCGCCGTCGGCCGCGCGGACGCCCCCGCCCCGGAGGCCTGGGCCGTCGTCGGCGGCACCTCCTCCGGTGTCACCGAGGCCCTGCCGTCCGAGGCGGAGCGGTTCGCCGACCTGGCCGCTCTCGGCGCGGCGGTGGACGGCGGCCGGAAGGCCCCCGCCGCCGTCTTCGTACCGCTCGCGGTGACGGGGACGGCACAGGAGGAGGCCGTACGGACGCTCGGCACGGTCCAGGCATGGCTGGCCGACGACCGGTACGCGGACACCCGGCTCGTCTTCCTCGGCCGGGCCACGGACCTCGGGGCGCCGGACGGCACCGACGCCCCGGTCAACGACATCGCCCTCGCCGAGGCCGCCGTACGCGGTCTCGTCCGGTCGGCGCAGACCGAACACCCGGGGCGCTTCCTGCTCCTCGACCTCGATCCGGCCGAGAAGCCGGACGCCCCGCGGCTCGCCGCCGTCCTCGCGCTCGACGAGCCGCAGCTCGCCCTGCACGCGGACGCCGTCCTGGCCCCGCGGCTGCTGCGGGCCCCGGCCCCCGCGGCCCCGGCGCCCGAGTGGGGCGACAGCGTGCTCGTCACCGGCGGCACCGGCACCCTGGGCGGGCTCGTCGCGCGGCACCTCGTCGCCGGGCACGGCGTCCGGCGGCTCGTCCTCGTCAGCCGCCGGGGCGCCGACGCCCCGGGCGCCGGCGAGCTCCTGGCCGACCTCCGGGAAGCGGGCGCCGAGGCCGTGGCCGTCGCGGCCGACCTGTCGGACCGGGCGGCGGTCGCGGCCCTGCTCGCCGACCACCCGGTGACGGCCGTCGTGCACGCCGCGGGCGTCCTCGCGGACGGGACCGTGGAGTCGCTGAGCCCCGAGGACTTCACGACCGTGTTCCGTCCCAAGGCCGACGCCGCCGTCCACCTGGACGAACTCACCCGGGACGGAGGGGTGACGGCGTTCGTGCTGTTCTCCTCGATCGCGGGTGTCCTCGGCACGCCCGGCCAGGCCAACTACGCCGCCGCCAACTCCTTCCTGGACGCGCTCGCGGCACGGCGCCGGGCCGAGGGCTTCCCGGCGGTGTCGATCGCCTGGGGCCTGTGGGAGGAGTCCAGCGGAATGACCGCCGGCCTCGCCGAGCAGGACCGCCGCCGCATGTCCGCGGACGGCGTCCT
This sequence comes from Streptomyces sp. NPDC002463, assembly GCF_042889835.1. Classification (NCBI taxonomy): domain Bacteria; kingdom Bacillati; phylum Actinomycetota; class Actinomycetes; order Kitasatosporales; family Streptomycetaceae; genus Streptomyces; species Streptomyces sp. NPDC002463. The sequence goes on along the minus strand of NZ_JBIARL010000008.1, from coordinate 369,369 downwards.
GCCGATCCCCAGCGGGCAGGGGCTCACGCTCCTCGACGCGGCCGGCGCCTCCGACTCCCCGGTCCTGGCGGCGCTGCGGTTCGACCGGGAGGCGCTGAGGGCCCGCGCGGAGGCCGGTACGCTTCCGGCCCCGCTCCACGGACTCGTCCCGGCGCGCAACCGCCGGGCCGCCGCAGCCCGGACGGCGGGCGCGGCCGCCGAGCCCGCGCTCCTGCGCCGGCTGCGCGGACTGCCCCCGGCCCAGCGCTCCCAGGCGGCCGTCGCGGCCGTCGTCGCGGAGACCGCGGCCGTTCTCGGCCACAGCGGCACGGGGACGGTGAAGGCAGGCCGGGACTTCAAGGAGCTGGGCTTCGACTCGCTCACGGCGGTCGAGCTCCGCAACCGGCTGACCGCGGCGACCGGGCTCCGGCTGCCCGCCAGCATCGTGTTCGACCACCCGACCCCGCGCGCCGTCGCCGAGTACCTGCTCGGACTCCTGGAGCCCGCCGCGCCGGAAGGGAGCCCCGGGGACGCCCGGGGCGGCGCTCCCGACGCCGCGGACCGCCCCGCCCCCCGCCGTACCGAAGACATCGACGCGATGGACGCCGACGACCTGGTGGCCATGGTTCTCGGGCACGACGCCTGAAACCCCCAGCGCTGGAAAGGACTGGAACATTGACGAACTCCGACAGCCGGATCGTGGAAGCGCTGCGTGCGTCGCTCAAGGAGACCGAACGGCTCCGCGAGCAGAACCGCGAACTCGCCGCGGCCGCCCACGAACCGATCGCGATCATCGGCGCGGCCTGCCGCTACCCGGGCGGCGTCGCCTCCCCCGAGGACCTCTGGGACGTCGCCGCCGCCGGCGACGACCTCATCGGCCCGTTCCCCACGGACCGGGGCTGGGACCTGGCGAACCTCTTCGACGAGGACCCGGACAGCAAGGGCCGCACCTACGCCACCGGTGCCGGCTTCCTCTCCGACGTGGCCGACTTCGACCCGGCCTTCTTCGGGATCTCGCCGCGCGAGGCCGTCACCATGGACCCGCAGCAGCGGCTCCTCCTCGAAGTGGCCTGGGAGGCCGTCGAGCGGGCCCGGATCGACCCGGTCTCGCTGCGCGGCAGCCGCACCGGCGTCTTCGCCGGGATCATGGGCAGCACGTACGGCATGCGCCAGCTGATGGCGCCGGGCGGGGCGGGCGAACACGAGGGCTACCTCGGCAACGGCAGCCTCGGCAGCGTGACCTCGGGCCGCGTCTCGTACACGCTCGGCCTCGAAGGGCCGGCCGTCACCGTGGACACCGCCTGCTCGTCCTCGCTCGTGGCGATCCACCTGGCCGCGCAGTCGCTGCGCCGCGGGGAGAGCACCCTGGCCCTCGCCGGCGGCGCCACCGTGATGGCCACCCCGTCGCTGTTCATCGAGTTCAGCCGGCAGCGCGCGATGTCCACCGACGGCCGCTGCCGGTCCTTCTCGTCGACGGCCGACGGCACCGGCTGGTCCGAGGGCGTCGGCGTCGTGCTCCTGGAGCGGCTCTCCGACGCCGTACGCAACGGGCACCCGGTCCTCGCGGTCGTCCGCGGCTCCGCCGTCAACCAGGACGGCGCGTCGAACGGCCTCACCGCGCCCAACGGTCCCGCCCAGCAGCGGGTCATCCGCGCGGCGCTCGCCGACGCGGGCCTCGGGCCCGCGGACGTGGACGCCGTCGAGGCCCACGGGACCGGCACCCGGCTCGGCGACCCCATCGAGGCGCAGGCCCTCCTCGCCACCTACGGCCAGGACCGGGAACGGCCGCTGTGGCTCGGCTCCCTGAAGTCCAACATCGGCCACACGCAGGCCGCGGCGGGTGTCGGCGGCGTCATCAAGATGGTCCAGGCGATGCGGAACGGCGTGCTGCCCCGCACCCTGCACGTGGCGGAGCCCACCCCGCAGGTCGACTGGTCCGAGGGGGACGTCCGTCTCCTCACCGAGGCCACGCCGTGGCCGGAGGCGGACCGCCCGAGGCGGGCCGGCGTCTCCGCGTTCGGCGTCAGCGGCACCAACGCCCACCTGATCCTGGAACAGGCCCCGGAGGCCCCCGTGGCCGAGGAGCCGGAGTCGGGCGCGCCGGCGTCCGCCCGCCCGGCCCTCCCCGTCCTGTGGCCGCTCTCCGCCTCGGACGCCCCCGCACTCCGAGCCCAGGCGGCCCGCGCGGCGGCGCACCTCGGCGCGACCGAGCCCGCGGCCGAACTCGACGACGCCCTCGCGGCCGTGGCCGCAGCCGGGCTCGACACCGACTCCGCGGCCGAGCCCGCCACCGCCTCCCGCCCCGACGACGCCGCCATCGGCTGGTCCCTCGCCACCACCCGTGCCGCCCTGGAGCACCGCGCCGTCGCGCTCGGTGCCGACCGGGCCGAGCTCCTCGCCTCGCTCACGGCGATCGCCGAGGGCACCGCCGGCGGTGTGACCGGCCGTGCCACCGAGGGCGGCGTCGCCTTCGTCTTCCCCGGGCAGGGCAGCCAGTGGACCGGCATGGGCCGCGCCCTCATGGCCGCCTCGCCCGTGTTCGCGGAGTCGATGCGCGCCTGCGCCGAAGCGCTCTCCGCCCACGTCGACTGGGACCTCGTCGAGGTCCTGGACGACGAGGAGCAGCTGCGCCGCTGCGACGTGGTCCAGCCCGCGCTGTTCTCCGTGATGGTCTCCCTCGCCGCGCTCTGGCGCTCCCACGGCGTCGAGCCCGCCGCGGTCGTCGGCCACTCGCAGGGCGAGATCGCGGCGGCCCACGTCGCGGGCGTGCTCTCCCTGGAGGACGCCGTGCGGGTGGTGGCCCTGCGCAGCCGGGCCATCGCGGAGACCCTGGCCGGGCTCGGCGGCATGGTCTCGCTGCCCTGCTCCGCCGAGGACGCCGCCGCGCTCCTCGCGCCCTGGGGCGAACAGCTCACCGTCGCCGCCCACAACGGCCCCGACAGCACCACCGTGGCCGGTGACGCCCGCGCCGTCGAGGAGCTTCTCGCCCACTGCGAGACCGCGGACATCCGGGCCCGGCGGGTCCCCGTGGACTACGCGTCGCACAGCCACCACGTGGCCTCGCTCCGCGAGCGGCTGCTCGACGACCTCGCCGCGATACGGCCGCGGCAGGCCCTCGTCCCGTACTACTCCAGCCTCACCGGGGGACTCCTCGACGAGACCGACCTGAACGCCGAGTACTGGTACGAGAACCTCCGCCGGCCCGTCGCGTTCACGCGGGCCACCGAGGCCCTGCTCGCCGACGGCCACGAGCTGTTCGTCGAGTGCAGCGCCCACCCCGTCCTGACGACCCCGGTGCAGGCCACGGCCGAACGGGCGGGCTCCGACGCGGCCGTCATCGGCTCGCTCCGCCGCGACGAGGGCGGCCCGGACCGGTTCGCCCTCTCCCTGGCCACCGCCCACGTCCACGGCGCCGCGCTCGACTGGGCGACCGTCCTGGGCGCGGGGCTCCCGCGGGTCGACCTGCCCACGTACGCCTTCCAACGGCAGCGGTACTGGCTCGCCGCCCCCGACACGACGGGCGGCGACCCCGGCTCGCTCGGCCTCGACGTGCCCGGCCACGCCCTCCTGGGCGCGGGCACGGCCCTGCCCGGCACGGGCGGCTACCTCTTCACCTCCCGCCTCGCGCTCGACACGCACACCTGGCTGGCGGAGCACCTCGTGCACGACACGGCCGTCCTGCCGGGCACGGCCCTGGTCGAACTCGCCGTGCGCGCGGGCGATCAGGTGGGTCACCCGGTGGTGGAGGAGCTGACCGTCCTCGCGCCCCTCACCGTGCCCGCGACGGGCGGTGTCCTGCTCCGCGTCACCGTCGACGGCGCCGGGACCGAGGACGGTGACGGTACGGGCTCCGCCCGCACGGTCCACGTCCACGCCCGCCGCGAGGACGAGCCCGAGGACACGGCGTGGACCCTGCACGCCACCGGCACGCTGGTGCGCGAAGGCGCCGGCGCACCGCGCGGCCTGACCGTCTGGCCGCCCGCCGCCCCCGAGGCCGACCTCACCGGGCTGTACGACTCCCTCCACGACAAGGGCCTCGACTACGGCCCCGCCTTCCGCGGCCTGCGCCGGGTCTGGCGGGACGGCGCCGAGACCTTCGCCGAGGTGACGCTGCCCGACGAGGTCGCCACCGACGGCTTCGTCCTCCACCCCGCGCTCCTCGACGCGGCGCTGCACGCCGCCGCCGCCCGGCCCGAGGGCGGGCCGGACGGACCGGAGACCGGCGTGCCGCTCATCCCGTTCACCTGGGCGGGGGTCGTGCTGCGCACGGCCGGTGCCCGCAGCCTGCGGGTCCGCCTTGTCGGGACCGGCGAGAACACCCTGGCCCTGGACGTCTGCGACGCCGAGGGCGCCCCGGTCGCCTCGGTGGCCTCCCTGGCCGTCCGGCCGCTGGACGCGGCGCGCCTCGACCGCTCGGCGGCCGCCACCGTGCTGCCGTACCTGCCGGACTGGCGGCCGGTGACGGACCGCCCGCTCCCGGTGGAGCCCCATCTCCTCGACGGGGCCGACGAGTTCGACGCCCTCCAGGAGTCCGCCGGTCTCGCCGGGGCCGCCCTTCCGCCGCTCGTCGCCGTCCGGCTCACCACTGTGCCCGGCACGGCCGCGGCCGCCGCCCGTGCGCACACCCGCCGGGTCCTCGGCCTGCTCCACCGCTGGTCGGCCGAGCCCCACCCCGCCGACGCCCGTCTCGTGATCGTCACGCGCGGCGCGGCCGGCGACGACGCGACGGACCCGGGCCAGGCCGCCGTGTGGGGGCTCGTCCGCTCCGCCCAGTCCGAACAGCCGGACCAGTACGTCCTCGTCGACGAGGACCCGGCCACCGCACCCGACGACGAGCTCCTCCGCGCCGCGGTCGGCCACGCCGTCGCCGCCGGCGAGCCGCAGCTGCTGCTCAGGAACGGGACCCCGCACGTCCTGCGGCTGCGCCCGGCGGCCCCCGCGGCCCCCGAGGCCGAACCGCGCCCGCTCGCCGGCCCCGACGGCACGGTCCTCGTCACCGGCGGCAGCGGCGGCCTCGGCCGGCTGCTCGTCAAGCACCTGGCGGTCCGGCACGGCGCCCGGCACTTCACGGTCCTCTCGCGCCGCGGCGAGGACGCGCCCGGCACCCGCGAGCTCGCCGACGAACTCGCCGCCGCCGGTGCGGAGATCGCCTTCCGCGCCTGCGACGTCTCCGACCGGGACGCCCTCGCCGACGCCCTGGCCGCGCTCGACCGTCCGCTGCACACGGTCGTGCACGCCGCGGCCGTCCTCGACGACGGACTGATCGACACGCTGACCCCGGACCGCGTCGACACCGTCTTCCGGCCCAAGCTGGACGCCGCCGCCCACCTGGACGAGCTGACCCGGGACAGCGACCTGCGGGCCTTCGTCCTCTTCTCCTCTGCGGCCGGCGTCCTGGGCGGACTCGGGCAGGGCAACTACAGCGCCGCCAACACCTTCCTGGACGCCCTCGCCACCGTCCGCAGGAGCGCCGGGCTCCCGGCCACCTCCCTCGCCTGGGGCCTGTGGGAGCGCGAGAGCGACATGACCGCCCACCTCGGCACCGACAACCGCAGCCGGCTCGCGCGCGGCGGTCTGCGGCCGCTCACCGACGAGCAGGGACTCGCCCTGTTCGACGCCGCCCTCCTCGACCCCGCGCCCGTCCAGGTCACGGTCCGCCTCGACCCCCGGGCGCTGCGCGAACCGGAGGCCCTGCCCTCGGTCCTGCGTGCCCAGGCCACCGGCCGGTCCCGCCGCACGGCGGCGTCCGCCCCGACCGACGCGCGCGGCCTCGCCGAACGCCTCCTCGACCTGCCGCCCACCGGCCGGGAGCAGGCGCTCGCCGACCTCGTGTACGGGGAGATCGCCGGCGTCCTCGGCCACGGCTCCGGTCTCGACGACCCGGCCCGCCCGTTCAAGGACCTCGGCTTCGACTCCCTGACCGCCGTGGAGCTGCGCAACCGGCTCAACACGGCGACGGGTCTCCGCCTGCCGACGACCCTGGTCTTCGACCACCCGACCCCCACGGCGCTGCTCGCCTCGCTCCGCTCCCGCCTGCTGGGCGAGCCGGTCTCCCCGGAGAAGGCCCTGCTCGACGAACTCGACCGGATCGACGAGGCGTTCGCCGCCCTGGGTGCGGGCACCGAGCGCCGCGCGCTGACCGCGCGGCTCCAGACGCTCCTCGCCCGCTGGCGGGAGACGGGCGGAGCCCCCGCCGACGCCGCCGCGGACCGCGACGCGATCGAGACGGCCAGCGACGACGAGATGTTCGCGCTGATCGACACGGAGATCGGAGCGGCCTGACCGGCCGACACGCCCAGCACACCGCCGTACGACCGCAGCACAGAGAGGAGGAGGACCGACGTGCGTGTCCTCTTCACATCGTTCGCCCTGGACGCCCATTTCCTGGGCCAGGTCCCGCTCGCCTGGGCCCTGCGCTCGGCCGGGCACGAGGTACGGATCGCCAGCCAGCCGGCGCTGACCCGCACCATCACCGCCGCCGGCCTCACCGCCGTACCCGTCGGCTCCGACCACCACTGGCACGACGCGATGGCCGGCGAGGGGGGCGACGGCACCGAGCAGGGCTGGGACGCCATGCTCGACCTGGACCCCGCCGGCCCGCACGTCCACCACTGGGAGGTCCTGAAGGCCGTCCAGGAGCAGCTCACCGAGAAGTTCCTGGCCCCGGCCAACAACCCCTCGATGGTCGACGACCTGGTCGCCTTCGCCCGCCACTGGCGTCCTGACCTGGTGCTGTGGGAGCCGTTCACGCCCGCGGGGGCGATCGCCGCCGAGGCGGCCGGCGCGGCGCACGCCCGCCTGCTGTGGGGCGCGGACCTCTTCCTCGACCAGCGGCAGGCGTTCCTGCGCGAGCTGGAGCACCGGCCCGCCGCCGGGCGGCGGGACCCGGCCGCCGAGTGGCTGGACGGCCTGCTCGACCGGTACGGCCTCGTCTTCGAGGAGCGGCTGCTGCGCGGTCAGTGGACCGTCGACCAGATGCCCTCGGCGGTACGCCTGCCGCTCGAAGGGGACACCGTCCCGATGCGCTACATCCCGTACAACGGCACGGCCGTCGTCCCGGACTGGCTGCGCGAGCCGCCGGCCCGGCCCCGGATCTGCCTCACCCTGGGCATCACCGGCCGGGACGGGGGCGAGTTCCTGGGCGTGCCGCTGCCGCGGATCTTCGAGGCGCTGGCCGAGCTCGGCGACGTGGAGATCGTCGCCACCCTCAGCGCCTCCCAGCGCGAACTCGTCCCGGAACTGCCGGACAACGTCAGGGCCGTCGACTTCGTGCCCCTGCACGCGCTGCTGCCGACCTGTTCGGCCGTCGCCCACCACGGCGGGGCGGGGACCTGGTCGACCGCCGCGGCGTGCGGCGTGCCGCAGCTCGTCTTCCCGTCCGTGTGGGACGACTTCTACCGGGCGCGGCGCACCGCCGAGCTCGGCGCCGGCCTCGTCATCCAGCCCGACGCGCTCACCTCGGAGGGGCTGCGGACCGGGCTGCGGAGGCTCCTGGACGAGCCGTCCTTCGCCGACGGCGCCGAGCGCCTGCGGCGGGACATGCTCGCCGATCCCGCCCCGGGGGACGTGGTGGCGACGCTGGAGAAACTCGCGGGGGAGCACCAGGAATCGGCGTGGTGACCCCCCGGGACGAGGGGTCGCCGGCCGCGGCCCCCCGCCCTTACCTCAGGAAATGACCGGAACATCGGCCGGGAACATCGGAAACGGGGGCTTGGTGTCATGCGTGGAATTCTTCTGGCGGGCGGAACCGGATCACGGCTCTGGCCACTCACCTTGACGGTGTCGAAACAACTCATTCCCATCTACGACAAACCCATGGTGTACTACCCGCTGTCCACATTGATGATGGCGGGCATCACCGAGGTCCTCATCGTCACCAGCCACCGCGACCAGGAGCAGTTCCAGCGGCTCCTCGGCGACGGGAGCCAGTGGGGAATGGAACTCAGTTACGCGGTGCAGGACCGCCCCGGCGGAATAGCCGAGGCATTGGTGCTGGGGGCCCGTTTCATCGGCGACCAGCCGGTGGCGCTGATCCTCGGCGACAACATCTTCCACGGCAACGGGCTCGGCACGAGGCTGTCCGAGAACAAGGGGCTCACCGGCGCCCGCATCTTCGCCTACCCGGTCGCCGACCCCTCCCAGCTCGGGGTCGTCGAGTTCGACGAGTACGGCAAGGCGATCTCCCTGGAGGAGAAGCCGCTGCGCCCCAAGTCCCGTTACGCCGTACCGGGGTTGTACTTCTACGCCCCGGACGTCGTGGACATCGCCCGCGGCCTGCGCCCCAGCGCGCGCGGCGAGCTGGAGATCACCGACGTCAACGAGACCTATCTGCGGCGCGGCGACCTCCAGGTGACCGTGCTCGACCGCGGCGCGGCCTGGCTCGACACCGGAACCTTCGAATCGCTGGTCCAGGCATCCGAATACGTAAGGGTGGTGGAACAGCGCCAGGGTCTCAAGATAGGGTGCGTGGAAGAGGTCGCCTGGCGCATGGGCCTCATCGACGAAACCCAATTGCGAGTCCTCGCGGAGGATTTGCTCAAGAGCGGGTACGGCGCCTATCTGATGGATCTCCTCGCCCGGCCGAACGGCCCGTTCGAGGAGACCGGTCGGCGCGTACGAACCGCCGCCGCAGCACTCCGCTGACCTTCTTCCCCCCTTTCTTTGCGCATTTCCGTTCCGGCCGACGGTTACCCGGCCGTGCATTCGATCGACGTATCACGAGGAGCGACCGTGACCACCCATGTCTGGGACTACCTGCCGGAGTACGAGAACGAGAAGGACGACATCCTCGCCGCCGTCGAGAAGGTCTTCTCCTCCGGTCGTCTGGTGCTCGGCGAGAGCGTCCAGGGCTTCGAGCGCGAGTTCGCCGACTACCACGGCCTCGCCCACTGCACCGGTGTCGACAACGGCACCAACGCCCTCAAGCTCGCCCTGGAGGCCCTCGGCGTCGGCCCCGGCGACGAGGTCATCACCGTGTCCAACACGGCGGCGCCGACCGTCATCGCCATCGTGGGCGCCGGCGCCACCCCCGTCTTCGTGGACGTCCGCGAAGAGGACTTCCTCATGGACACCGACCAGGTCGAGGCCGCCATCACGCCCCGCACCAAGGTGATCCTGCCGGTCCACCTGTACGGGCAGTGCGTCGACATGGCCCCGCTGAAGCGGATCGCCGAGAAGCACGGCCTGAAGATCCTCGAGGACTGCGCGCAGGCGCACGGCGCCCGCCACCACGGCCGGATCGCCGGCACGATGGGCGACGCGGCCGCGTTCTCCTTCTACCCGACCAAGGTGCTCGGCGCGTACGGCGACGGCGGCGCCGTCGTCACCGCCGACGACGAGACCGACCGGGCCCTGCGCGCACTGCGCTACTACGGCATGGAGAAGGTCTACTACGTCGTCCGCACGCCGGGACACAACTCCCGTCTGGACGAGGTGCAGGCCGAGATCCTGCGCACCAAGCTGGCCCGCCTGGACGACTACATCGAGGGCCGCAACGCGATCGCCCGCCGCTACGAGGAGGGCCTCGGCGACCTGACCGGCCCCGGGCGCCTGCAGCTGCCCGCCACCAACGCCGGGAACACGCACGTCTACTACGTCTACGTCGTCCGCCACCCCGAGCGGGACCGGATCATCGAGGCGCTCAAGGCGTACGACATCAACCTCAACATCAGCTACCCGTGGCCGGTCCACACCATGTCGGGCTTCGCGCACCTCGGCTGGGGCGAGCAGTCGCTGCCCGTCACCGAGAGGCTCGCGAAGGAGATCTTCTCCCTCCCGATGTACCCGTCGCTGCCCGAGTCCGTGCAGGACAAGACCATCGCCGCCCTGCGCGACGTCCTGGCCTCCCTCTGACCGCCCCACCGAAAGGAACGACCACCATGCAGGTGCAGAGCCTGGACATCGAGGGCGTCTTCGCCTTCACGCCGCCCGTCTACAAGGACCACCGGGGCCTGTTCTCCTCCCCGTACCAGGACACCCCGTTCTCCGAGAACGTCGGGCACACGATCTTCCCCGTCCGCGACATCAGCCACAACATCTCCGCGCGCGGCGTCCTCCGCGGCGTGCACTTCACCAAGACCCCGCCCGGCCGCGCCAAGTACGTCTACTGCCCCTACGGCGCGGTTCAGGACGTCCTGGTGGACCTGCGCATCGGCTCCCCGACCTTCGGCCGCTGGGTCAGCAACGAGCTGAGCGGCGACGTCTGCCGCGCCCTGTACGTGCCGGACGGCGTGGGCCACGCCTTCCTGTCGCTCAAGGACGACTCGATGATCGTCTACGTCATGGCCGGCGGCTACGTACCCGAGAACGAGTACGCGATCACCCCGTTCGACCCCGAGCTCGGCCTGCCGTTCCCGCAGGGCGACTACCCCCAGTCCGAGCGGGACAGCATCGCCCCCACCCTCGCCGAGGCCCGGGAGCTCGGCATGCTCCCGACCTACGAGGACTGCAAGAAGATCGAGGACGGGCTGTGGGGATGACCCGCCCCCTGATCACGGTGCTGGGCGCCACCGGCTTCATCGGTTCGGCCGTGCTGCGGGAGCTGGCCGGCCGTGACGTGCGGATCCGGGCCGTCGCACGGCGGCCCGTCCCCGTCCCGGCCGGGGCCCGGGCCGAGATCGAGGTCCGCACCGCGGACCTCACCCGGCCCGGCGAGACGGCCGCCGCCCTCGACGGCGCCGACGTCGTCCTCCACACCGTCCTGTACAGCGCGGCCACCTCCACGTGGCGCGTCGAGGAGGGCGACACCGAGGCCGAGCGGGTCAACGTCGGTCTCGTCCGCGACATCGTCGACGCCCTCGCCGCCCGCGCCCCGGGCGGCCCGCTGCCGCGGGTCGTCCTCGCCGGCACGGTCGGCCAGGCCGGCCCGACCGGCGGGCGGATCCTCGACGGCACCGAGGAGGACCGGCCGCACGGCGAGTACGACCGGCAGAAGCAGGCCGCCGAGCGCACCCTCTTCGCCGCGCACGAGCGGGGCCTCCTGCTCGGCACCTCGCTGCGGCTGCCCACGGTCTTCGGCTCGGGGCCCGGCTCCACCGCCCACGACCGCGGCGTCGTCTCCGCGATGACCCGACGCGCCCTGGCCGGCGAGCCGATCACCATGTGGCACGACGGCACGGTCCGCCGCAATCTCCTGTACGTGGCGGACACCGCCCGCGCCTTCGCCGACGCGGCCCTCGACACCGAACCCCTCGCGGGCCGCCACTGGTTGGTCGGTGCCGACCGCGCCCAACCGCTCGGCGACGTGTTCCGGACCGTCGCCGACCTGGTGGCGGAGCGCACCGGCAAGCCTCCGATCCCGGTCGTGTCGGTGGAGCCGCCGGCGCACGCCGACCCCGGCGACTTCGCCGACATCGAGATCGACGCCTCGGCGTTCCGCACCGCCACCGGCTGGACCGCCCGCACGCCCCTCGACGAGGCGCTGCGGAGCACGGTCGCGCACCTGGCGGACGAACGGGAACGGGCCGCGTCATGAGCGGGGGCACGGACACGGCGACCGCCGGCGGCGGGGGAGCGGCCGCGTCCCTCCTCCTCGGCCCCCGCACGGACCCGTCGCTCGCCGTCCGCCTCGCCCACTCGGCCGCGGTCAGGGACAGCGGCTGCCGGCTCCGTACCGACGAGGTCGGCGACTGGCTCGCCGACCGGGCCCGCGCCCACCACTTCAAAGTGGAGCGGGTCCCGCTCACCGGCCTGGACGGCTGGTCCTTCCAGGAGGGCACCGGCGACCTCCGCCACCGCAGCGGCCGGTTCTTCTCCGTCGTCGGCCTGTCGGTGAAGAAGTCGGAGGGCCCGATCACCGAGTGGCGGCAGCCGATCATCCACCAGCCGGAGGTCGGCATCCTGGGGCTCCTCACCAAGGAGTTCGACGGCGTCCTGCACTTCCTCATGCAGGCCAAGATGGAGCCGGGCAACCGCAACCTGCTCCAGATCTCGCCGACGGTCCAGGCCACCCGCAGCAACTACCAGAAGGTGCACAGGGGTTCGGCCGTGCGCTACCTGGAGTACTTCACCGAGCGGGGCCGCAGCCGGGTGCTCAGCGACTCGCTCCAGTCCGAACACGGCTCGTGGTTCTACCACAAGGTCAACCGGAACATGCTGGTGGAGACCGAGGACGAGGTGGAGGTCGACCCGGACTTCTGCTGGCTCACCCTGGGGCAGATCGGCGAGCTGCTGCGCGACGACAACATCGTCAACATGGACGCCCGCACGATCATCTCCTGCTTCCCCGTCGCGGCGCCCGGCACGTCCGCGCTCCACTCCGACACGGAACTGCTCTCCTGGTTCACCGCGGAGCGGGCCCGCCACGACGTGGACGTCCACACCGTCCCGCTCGCCGAGGTCGGCGGCTGGGAGCACGACGAGCAGGGGCTCGCCCGCCCCGACGGCCGGTACTTCCGGGTCACCGGCGTCACGGTCGAGGCGGGCAGCCGCGAGGTCTCGGGCTGGTCGCAGCCGCTGATCGAGCCGACGGGCACCGGGATCGCCGCGTTCCTGTACCGAAGGATCGGCGGCGTGCCCCACCTGCTCGTCAACGCCAAGGTCGAGGCCGGCTTCCTCGACACGGCCGAGCTGGCCCCCACCGTCCAGGCCACCCCCGGCAACTGGGAGCCCCTCGCCCCGGAGCTGCGGCCGCGGTTCCTCGACACGGTCCTCGACGCCGTGGCGGAGGGCCGGGTCAGGTACGAGGCCGTCCACTCGGAGGAGGGGGGCCGGTTCCTGAACGCGGAGATCCGGTACCTGTTCATCGAGGCCGACGAGGAGACGGCACCGCTCGACCCGGGACCGGGCTACCAGTGGGCGACCCCCGAGCAGCTGAACACCCTGTCGATGCACGGCCGCTACCTGAACGTCCAGGCGCGCACCCTGCTCGCCTGTGTCAACGCGGGGGCCGTGCGCCTCTGAGACGCGTGAGCGCCGCCTGCCCTTCCGGCAGGCGGCGCTCAGCCGTCCGGTCCCGAGGCCGTACGGGCGGCCTCGGGACCGGACGGGCTTCCTAGGCGCGGGCCGCCGGGAGCAGCGGCTCCCACCAGGAACGGTTGTCCCGGTACCAGGAGATCGTGTCGGCGAGGCCGTCGGTGAAGGAGACCAGCGGCTCGTAGCCCAGCTGCTCCCGGCTCTCCTCGATGTCCAGCGCATAACGGAGGTCGTGGCCCTTGCGGTCGGCCACCTGCTCCACCAGATCCCAGCTCCGGCCGGTCGCCTTCAGGAGTTCTCCGACGAGTTCCCGATTGCTCATTTCCTGCCCGCCGCCCAGGTGGTACACCTGGCCGGCCCTGCCCCGGGAAAGCGCCAGTGCGATTCCTCGGCAGTGATCGCTCACGTGCAGCCAGTCGCGGACATTCGAACCGTCCCCGTAAAGCGGCACGGGATTTCCCGCGAGGAGTCGCGTGATGAAGAGCGGAATCACCTTTTCCGGGAATTGGTAGGGGCCGTAGTTGTTGGAGCAGCGGGTGAGGACGACGTCCATGCCGTGCGTACGGTGCTGGGCGAGGGCCATCAGATCCGAGGCGGCCTTCGACGCGGCGTAGGGGGAGTTCGGCGCGAGCGGCTGCCCGACCCGCCACACCCCCTCGCTGATCGACCCGTACACCTCGTCGGTCGAGACGTGCAGGAAGCGGCCCACGCCATGGCGCCGGGCGGCGTCGAGCAGGACCTGGGTGCCGATCACGTTGGTGGTCACGAAGGGGCCGGCGTCCGATATCGAGCGGTCGACATGGGACTCGGCGGCGAAGTGCACGACGGCGTCCTGACCCGCCATGACCTCGTCCACCGCGGCCGGGTCGCAGATGTCCGCCCGTACGAAGGAATATCCGGGAAGACCGGCCACGGGATCCAGGTTGGCGAGGACCCCGGAATATGTCAGCTTGTCGAGTACGGTGACGTGGTCGGCGGTGACCGCGAGCGAACCGCGCAGTAATTGACGGGCGAACTCGGACCCGATGAAACCGGCTCCGCCGGTGACGAGAATGCGCATTGCCCAGATTTTAGGGCAGGTTCTCGTGCGCCCCTAGGAGTAATGACCGGCAGTTGTTCTCGTGGATCATGCGACGAGAACGAGGAAAGCGGCCCCCGGCGGCGATCGCCGCCGGGGGCCGCTCCGAAGAACGCCCTTCCGGGTCCTACACGTCCCGGCTGTTCAGCAGCGCGTACGCGCCGCCCATGGCCGCCGCCGCGATCGCCGCCATGATCAGCAGCGGCTCCCAGCCCGCCGGGCCCGAGTCGCCGAACGGCGGCTTCTCGCTGTAGAGCGAGATCATCTGCGACGGGATCGCGTAGGTGAACAGGAACTTCTGCATCGACTGCAGGGTCTGGTTGAACATGAACAGGGCCGCCACCAGCGGCATCAGCAGCAGACCGATCATCACCGTGATCGCGCCGGCCGAGTGCCGGATGATCGTGCCGACGGCCAGCGACAGCAGGCCGAGCAGGGCCAGGTAGCCGCCCGCGCCGACCGTCGCCCGCAGCCACTCGGCCGTCGTCGGCGTCGCCGCCGTGTCGACGAGGGCGACCTGCGCCATCGCCACGAGCGTCGCGAGGACGGTGGTGACCGAGAAGACGAGCAGGAAGAAGACGATCGCCTTCGCCGTGAGCACCCGGGCCCGGCTCGGGCAGGCCGTCAGGGTCGTACGGATCATGCCCGTGCCGTACTCGGAGGCGATCGTCAGGACGCCGAGGGTGATCACGCAGATCGACGCCGGCAGCATCCCGAAGAAGCCGAAGCTGAGCGCGGACTCCTCGCCCATCTGGGCCTCGGACGTCGCGGCGATCGCCGCGACGCCCAGGCCGATGGCGAGCATCAGCAGGATCATGGCCCCGAGCGTCCACATCGTCGAACGCACCGAGCGGATCTTCGTCCACTCGGAGGCGAGCGCGTCACCGAGGTGCGCGGCGCGGACCGGGATGGGGGAGACGTAGGCGTGCGGCGCCGGGGCGTGGTGGTGGGCGGGGGCGGTCATCGGGCGTCCTTCGGGGTGTCGCTCGGCTGCGGGAGGCCCGGCTGCGGGGCGGCCGGAGGGGCGTACGGACCGGGCGCGGGGGCCTGCGGACCGGGTGCGGGGGCCTGCGGACCGCCTGCGTACGGGTTCGGTCCGGGCGCGGGGGCCTGAGGGGCCGCGCCGTACGGGTTCTGTCCGGGCGGCGGCGGGGCGTACCAGCCCTGCTGCGGCACCTCCTGGACCTGCGGCTGCGGCGGCATCCCGTACCCCGGCTGTCCGGGCTGGAGCGGCGGCTGGAGGTGGGCGAGCCGGTCGTCGGTGGAGCGGTAGTCGACGGCGCCCTGCGTCAGCCGCATGTACGCCTCCTCCAGCGAGGCCTGGTGCGGGGACAGCTCCCAGAGCCGTACGTCCGCGCCGTGCGCGAGGTCGCTGATGCGCGGCAGCTGCAGGCCCGTCACGCGCAGCGCGCCGTCCGGCTCCGGCAGCACCTGGCCGCCGGCCTCCACCAGGACCGACGTCAGCTTCTCGCGCTGCGCCGGCTCGGTGCCCGGGGTCCGCACCCGGGCGAAGTCGGCGGAGTTCGCCGAGATGAAGTCCTTCACCGGCATGTCCGCGAGCAGCTGCCCCCGGCCGATCACGATCAGGTGGTCGGCGGTCAGCGCCATCTCGCTCATGAGGTGGCTGGAGACGAAGACCGTGCGGCCCTCGGCGGCCAGCTTCTTCATCAGGTTCCGCACCCAGAGGATGCCCTCGGGGTCCAGGCCGTTGACGGGCTCGTCGAAGAGCAGCACCTGCGGGTCGCCGAGGAGCGCCGCCGCGATGCCGAGCCGCTGGCCCATGCCGAGCGAGAAGCCCTTCGAGCGTCGCTTGGCCACGTCCTGGAGGCCGACGACGCCGAGGACCTCGTCGACGCGCTGGGCCGGGATGCCGGCCAGCTGCGCGAGCGAGAGGAGGTGGCTGCGGGCGCTGCGGCCGCCGTGCACCGCCTTGGCGTCCAGGAGCGCGCCGACCTGCCGGGGCGCGTTCGGCAGCTGCCGGAAGGGGTGGCCGCCGATCGTGACGTGACCCGCGGTGGGCCGGTCGAGGCCCAGGATCATGCGCATCGTCGTCGACTTGCCGGACCCGTTGGGCCCCAGGAACCCGGTGACCACACCGGGCCTCACCTGGAAGGAAAGGTTGTACACGGCCGTCTTGGCGCCGTAGCGCTTCGTCAGGCCGACTGCCTCGATCATTCTCCAGCCCCATCGACAGGTCGGTCGCGTGCATCCATGTCGGGGCGTGGCGGCCGTTCGGCCGGAGCCCCCCGTATGAGCTAGGAGCTTATCCAGCCGTTGACGGTTCCGGCGAAGTGCAAGGGATCAGGCGTCGCGCTTCTTCAGCACCAGGTAGCCGCCGAGCAGCGAGGCCACCACCCAGAGCGCCATGATCCCGAGCCCGCCCCACGGTCCGTACGGCGCCTTCTCCGAGTTCATCGCGTCGGGGATGACCTTCATGATCTTCGCGCCGGCCTGGTCCGGGAAGTAGAGGGCCACCTCCTTGGCCTTCGGCACGGCCGAGAGGATCTGCGAGACCAGGAAGAAGAACGGCACGAGGATGCCGAGGGAGAGCATCGACGAGCGCAGCATCGCCGCCACGCCCATGGAGAACAGCGCGATCAGGCCCATGTAGAGCCCGCCGCCGACGACCGCCCGCAGCACGTTGTCGTCACCGATGGACGCCCGGTGCTCGCCGAGCAGCGCCTGCCCCAGGAAGAAGGAGAGGAAGCTCGTCACGAGACCCACCACGAGGGCGAGCCCGCCCGCCACCGCGATCTTCGAGAAGAGGAAGGTCGCGCGCTGCGGCACGGCGGCCAGCGAGGTGCGGATCATGCCCGAGGAGTACTCGGTCCCCACCACCAGGACCCCGAAGACCACCATCGCCAACTGCCCCAGGATCATCCCGGAGAAGCTGATCAGGGTCGGGTCGAAGGTGGCCTTCTCGACGTCCCTCAGGTCGTCGAAGGTGGCGTTCATCAGGGCGCACAGCGCCGCGCCCATCGCCACCGTGACGAAGAGGGCGCTCGCCAGCGTCCAGACGGTCGACGACACCGTCCGGATCTTGGTCCACTCGGACTGCAGGACCGCCGTTGCCGCTGCCATCGTTCAGACTCCCTTGGAGGTCGAGCCGGAGGTCGGGCCCCACTGGGGGCCGGGCGCCGCGCCGCCGCCGTGTACGTCGGTGCCGTGCGCGTGGTACTCGACCGCGGCGGCCGTCATCTGCATGAACGCTTCTTCGAGGGAGGCGCGCTGCGCGCTCAGCTCGTGCAGCACGAGCCCGTTCTCCGCGGCCAGCTCGCCGAGCTTCTCCGTCGTCGCCCCGTCCACCTCGAGGGCCCCGTGGCCCGCCTCGACCACGATGAATCCGTTCGTGTGGAGCACGTCCCGCAGCCGTTCCTGCTGGGGGGAGCGCATCCGTACGAAACTCCGGGAATTCTGCTGGATGAAATCCGCCATCGACGTGTCGGCCAGCAGCTTTCCCTGCCCGATCACGATCAGATGATCGGCCGTCAGCGCCATTTCGCTCATCAGATGGCTGGAGACGAAGATCGTCCGGCCCTCGGCCGCCAACGCCTTCATCAGATTGCGGATCCAGTGAATTCCCTCGGGGTCCAGACCGTTGACGGGCTCGTCGAACATCAGGATCTCGGGATCGCCCAGGAGCGCCGACGCGATCCCCAGCCGCTGCCCCATGCCGAGGGAGAATCCCTTCGACTTCTTCTTCGCGACCGCCGTCAGACCCACCAGGTCGAGCACCTCGCCCACCCGGCTCGCCGGGATGCGGTTGGACTGCGCCAGACACAGCAGGTTGTTGTACGCGGAGCGGCCGCCGTGCATCGCCTTGGCGTCGAGCAGCGCTCCGATGTACTTCAGCGGCTCGGCCAGGTCCCGGTAGTGCTTGCCGTCGATCCGGACCGTCCCGCTCGTCGGGTTGTCCAGGTCGAGCATCATCCGCATCGTCGTCGACTTGCCCGCCCCGTTCGGCCCGAGGAAGCCGGTGACCACGCCAGGGCGGACCTGGAAGGAGAGGTGGTCGACCGCGATCTTCGTCCCGTAGCGCTTGGTCAGGCCCTCAAGCTCGATCATGCGACCCAACCTACGGGCGCGCAAAACCCCCCGCCACCGGAATGACGGGGGGTTCTCCACGCAGGGTTCTCCACGCGGGTCTCGCGGCGCGGATCTCTCTACGCGCGGGGTCCGCTTACCGCGACTGCTGGGCCGGGACGCCGGCCGTGCGCTCGTCGTCGATCGGGGAGCCGGCGGCCGCCACCGCGGCACCGGTCAGCGTCGCCAGCATCTCGCGGACGTTGGTCAGCTGTGCGTTGATCGAGTCGCGGCGGTTCGTGAGCGCCGCCAGCTCGCGCTCCGATTCCGACCGGATCCGGTCGGCCTTGGCGTTCGCGTCGGCCACGATGTCCTCGGCCTGGCGCTGCGCGGTCTCCACCGTCTGACGGGCCCGGCGCTCCGCGTCCGTGCGCAGCTTCTCGGCCTCCAGGCGGAGCTGCTCGGCGCGGTGCTCGATCTCCGCGAGGCGCTTCTCGGCCTTCGCCTGACGCGAGGCCAGGTCCCGCTCCGACTGCTCGCGGCGCTTCGCCAGGTTCGTCTCGAAGTCCGCGGCGGCCTGGGCGGCCTTGGCGCGGGTCTCCTCGAAGAGGGCGTCCGCCTCCTCGCGCTTCGACTGCGCGTCCTTCTGGGCCTCGGCGCGCAGCGAGTTGGCCTCGCCCTGCGCCTTCTCGACGATCCGGACACCCTCGTCCTCGGCCTTCGCCTTGCGCTCGGCCGCGAACGACTCCGCGTCGTTGCGCACCTGCTGGGCGGCCGACTCGGCCAGCTCGCGGTGCTGCTCGGCGGCGCGACGGGCCTCCTCACGCAGGTCCTTCGCCTCCTCCTCGGCGAGCCGGAGGATCTTCTCGACCCGGGCACCCAGACCCGCGTACGACGGCTCGGCGTCGGTCACCTGCGCCTGGGCGTTCTGCGTCTCGAGGTGGAGCTCCTCGATGCGCTTCTCCAGCGAGGTGATACGGGACAGGGCGCTGTCGCGGTCGGCCACGAGCTTGGTAATGCGGTCGTCCACCTGACCGCGGTCGTAACCGCGCCGCACGAGCTCGAAGCCGAAGGGGGAGGAAGTGTCGCTCATGGGGTTCCTGTCGAATGAGACCGGTGAGGTGTTAGAGGGAATCCTAGGGGCCGAAGCGGCGTGTCATCGAGCGTATGCCCGTTTGATCTGGAGAATGTCCAGCCTTTTGAGTGGCTAGCCGTCCTGGGACTTGCCACTCGAACGAGTGGACCCCGCAGATGCACCCGCCTTGACCCCGTCCTTTCCGGCGGACGGAGTCTCGAATGACTCCAACGCCTCCAGGACGTCCTGGACACGGGAGATCTCGGCGTTGATGTCCTTGCGACGGCGGGTCAGCACCTCCAGCTCGCGCTGTCCGTCCGCGACGGTCTTCTCCGCCTCGGCCGCGGCCTCCGCGCGGATCCGCTCGGCCTCCTCCTTGAGGGCCTCCGCCTCCGCGATGATCGAGGCCTTCTTCTGCGCGGCCTCCTTCAGGAGCGCGTCCGCCTTGCGGACCGCGGCGATCCGGACCTTGCTCGCCTCCGAACTCGCCTCCGAGACCATCTCCTTGGCCTTCTCGTCGGCCTCGGCGCGCTGCTCCTCGGCGGCCTTCACCAGCTTGTCGACGCGCTCGCCGGCCGTCTTCATCTGCTCGGCCGACTCGCGCCGCGCCCGCTCGTGCAGCTCCTCGATCTCGCCCTCGACGCGGCTCCGCAGCTCCTCGGCCCGCTCCCTTATCGCCGTCGCGTCGCTGCGCGCCCCGATCAGGAGCTCGTCCGCGTCCGTACGGGCCTGCTCCACCAGCGTGTTGCCCTCGACGGTCGCCTCGGCGACGATCCGCTCGGCCTCCTTGCGGGCCGCGCCGACCATCGTGTCCGCCTGCGACTCGGCCTCCGTGGTGGCGCGCAGCGCCTCCTCCTGGGCCTTGGCCATCAGCTGGTCGGCCTGCTCGGCCGCGTCGGAACGCTTCCGGGCCCCGGCCTCCCGGGCCTCGTCGAGCGTACGGTCCGCCTCCTCGCGGGCCTCCGCACGCATCTGCTCGCCCGCGGCGGCGGCGTCCTCCTTCACCCGCTCCGACTCGGTACGGATCCGCTCGGCGTCCCGCAGGGCCTCGGCGATCGCCTCGGCGCCCTCGGCGCGCAGCCGCTCGGCCTCCTCCGCGGCGGCGGCGACGGTCCGGGCCGCCTCGGCACGGGCGTCCGCGCCCACCGAATCGGCCAGCTCGGCCGCCTCGTTCACGATCCGCTCCGCCTCGGCCGTCGCCTCGCCGACGAGGGTGTCGGCCTGCTCGGCGGCGTCCGCACGACGCTTGTCGGCGGCCTTGCGGGCCTCGTCCAGGATCTGGTCGGCATCGGCGAGCGCGGCGTTGCGCAGGGCCTGCGCGTGCGCCTCGCCGTCGGCCTTGGCCTGCTCGGCCTCGGTGCGCAGCCGCTCGGCGTCCCGCTCGGTCGTCTCGCGCAGCTCGGCGGCCTCGGCCGCGATCCGCTCGGCCTCCGTGGTGGCCTCGCCGATCAGCGTGTCGGCCTGTTCGGCGGCGTCGGCACGGCGCTTGTCGGCGGCCTTGCGGGCCTCGTCGAGCACCTGCTCGCCCTCGGCACGGGCCTCGGCCCGCAGGGCTTCGGCCTGTGCCTCGCCGTCGGCCTTGACCTGCTCGGCCTCGGCCCGCAGACGGGCGGCGTCCTGCTCGGTGGTCTCCATGAGCTCGACCGCCTCGGCGGTGAGCCGCTCCGCCTCGGCCGCCGCCTCGCCGACGAGCGTGTCCGCCTGCTCGGCGGCGTCCGTACGGCGCTTGTCGGCGGCCTTGCGGGCCTCGTCGAGCACCTGCTCGCCCTCGGCACGGGCCTCGGCCCGCAGGGCTTCGGCCTGTGCCTCGCCGTCGGCCTTGACCTGCTCGGCCTCGGCCCGCAGACGGGCGGCCTCCTCGGCGATCCGCGCGGCCTCGGCCCGCGCCTCGCCGACGAGCGTGTCGGCCTGCTCGGCGGCGTCCGCACGACGCTTGTCGGCGGCCTTGCGGGCCTCGTCGAGCACCTGCTCGCCCTCGGCGATCGCCGCGTCGCGCAGCGCCTCCGCGTGCGCCTCGCCGTCGACCTTGAGCCGCTCGGCCTCCGCCCGCAGCTCGGCGGCCTCGGCCGCGATCCGCTCGGCCTCCGCGGTGGCCTCGCCGATCAGCGTGTCGGCCTGTTCGGCGGCGTCCGCACGGCGCTTGTCCGCGGCCTGCCGGGCCTCGTCGAGCACCTGCTCCGCCTCGGCCCCGATCCGCTCCGCCTCCGCGCGGGCCTCGCCGAGCGCCGTCTCGGCGCGGTCGGCCGCCTCCGAACGGATCCTGTTCGCGTCGTCGCGGGCGTCCGCCCGGGTGCGGGCCGCGTCCTGCTCGGCCGAGGCCAGCGAGTCCGTGACCTCCGTCCGTACCCGCTGCGCGTACTCCGCGGTGTCCGCCCGCAGCTTCTCCGCCTCGGCGAGCGCGTCCGTGACCGTCCGCTCCGCCAGCGCCTTCGCGGCCTCCGACTCCTCCTGGGCACGCGCCCGCGTGGCGGCGGCGTCCTCGGACGCCCGCTCCCGCTCCTCGTACGCGTCGGAGCGGACCCGGTCCGCCTCCTCCTGCGCCTCGGTGCGGGTCCGCTCGGCCGCGTGCTCGGCGGCGCTGCGCAGCCCGGCGATCTCCTCCTCGGCCTGCTCGCGCAGACCGGCCACCGAGTCCCGCACCTCCTGCGCGGCCCGCTCGGCGGCGGCGACCATCTCGGTCGTCCGCGTGTCCGCCTCCTCGACCAGGCGCTGCGCCTCGGCCTGCGCCTCCTCCACCCGCTTGCGGGCGGCGGCGAGGAGGTCCTCGGACTGCTCCCGGGCGTGCTCGCGCTCCCGGCCGGCCTGGGAACGGGCCGACTCCAGGGTCTCCTCGGCCTCCCGGCGGCGCCGGACGGCCTCGTCCTGCGCGGCGGCCAGCGCCTCGGCGGCCTCGGCGGCCACCCGCTCGGCGGCCGCGGCGGCCTCGGCCCGCACCCGGTCGGCGGTCTCCTGGGCCTCCGAGCGCAGCCGCTCGGCCTCCTCGGACGCCTCCGTGCGCAGCCGTACGGCCGCGGACTCCGCCTCGGTACGCGCGGTCGACGCGTCCGCAGAGGCCTCGGCGCGCAGCCGCTCGGCCTCCTGTTCGGCCTGCTCACGCAGCGTACGGATCCGCTCGGCGGCCTCGGTCCGCAGCCGCTCCGTCTCCTCGGCGGCCTCGCGCCGGATCCGCTCGCCCTCGGCCCGCGCGTCGGTGAGCTCCTCGCCGGCGGCCGCGAGCTTCGCCTCGGCGTCGGTGTGCAGCCGGGTCAGCTCCTCGGCGGCCTCCGCGCGGCGCGCCTCGGCGGCCCGCTCGGCGTCCGCGCGCAGCCCGGCGGCGGCCTCCTCGGCCGCGGCCGTCACCGACTCGGCCTGCTCCTCGGCCTCGGCGCGCAGCCGCTCGGCCTCGGCACGGGTGCGCTCCAGGGTCTCCTCGGCCTGGGTGCGCAGCGTCTGGGCGCGCTCCATCGCCTCCGACTTGACCCGCTCGCTCTCGGCGCCGGCCTTGGTGCGCTGCTCCTCGGCGTCCGTACGGGCCTTGGTGAGGAGCTCCTCGGCGGTCCTGGCCGCCTCCTCGATCTGCTGGAGGGCCTCGCGGCGGGCCTCGGAGCGGATCCGCTCGCCCTCGTCGATGGCCTCGGCGCGCAGCTGCTCGGCCTCGCCGCGCAGCCGGCGGGCCTCCTCCTGGAGCTCGACCGTCTTGGCGCGGTACTCCTTGGTGTCGTCCTTCGCCGAGCCGAGCAGCTCGTCGGCCTGCTCGCCGGCCTCGGCGCGCAGCCGGTCCGCCTCGGTCTCGGCCTCGCGGCGGACCCGCTCGGCCTCCTCGGCGGCCTTGCGGGTGGTCTCCCGGGCGTCCTCGGAGGCCTTGGTGAGGATCTCCTCGGCGCTGCGGGCGGCCTTCGCGAGCGCGGCGGCGGAGTCCTCGGCGGCGGCCGTGACGGCCTTCTCGGAGGCCTCCGAGACGAGCTTCTCCGCCTGGGCGGTCGCCTCGCGGAGCTTCTCCTCGGCCTCGGCCTTGAGGGCCTCGGCCTCCTTGGTGGCCTCGCCGACGAGACGGGCGATCTCCGTCTTGGCGGTGCGGGTGCGCTGCTCGTTGACCTGCTCGGCGGAGGCCAGCTGCTTGGCGGCGGACTCCTTGGCCTCGGTGAGGGCCTTCTCGGCCTCGGCACGGGCGAGCCGGAGCTTCTCCTCGGCCTCCTGTACGCGCTGCTCGGCGGCGCGGGAGAGCTCGGTGGCCTGGCGGCGGGCCTGGTCGGTCTCGGCTGCGGTGGTCGAGCGGAGCTGCTCGGCGTGGCTGGTGGCCTCCTGCGCCTGGCTGGAGGCGGTGGCGAGGAGCCGTTCGGCGTCCTTGCGGGCGCGCAGCAGAATCGCTTCGGCCTCGGCACGGGCGGACTCGGCCTCGGCGCCGACCCGGCGGCTGGTCTCCTCGGCGAGCCGGGTGGCCTCGGCGCGGGCGGTGGCGAGCGACTGCTCGGCCTCCGCGCGGGACTCCTCCATCAGGCGGCGGGCCTGGGACTCCGTGCGGGCGCGCAGCTGTTCCGCCCAGGCGACGTTCTCGTTGACGTGCGCCTCGACGGTCTGGCGGCGCTCGTTGAGCTCCTGGTCGAGCTGCTGGCGGCGCTGGACGGCCTCGTTGTGCAGCTCGGCCTGGAGCCGGGCCTGGTGCTCGGCGTGCTCCTGGAGGATCCGCTGCGTCTGGGCGCGGGCCTCGCGCAGCTCGCGCTCGGCGTCCTGGCGGAGCTGTTCGGCCTGCGCCTGCGCGTTCCTCAGCAGCTGCTCGGCCTGGTAGCCGATGTCGGCGCTGTCGTACGCGGGCCGGGACGCGATGGTGCGGCGCGCCTCGTGGAGTTTGGCGCGCAAGACCTCGACCTGGTAGCCCAGGTCCTCGGCATGCTGGACGGCCTTCTCGCGCTCGGTCTTCAGCCGGTCCATCTCGGCTTCGAACCTGGCGAGATGGTCGTCTTCAGCTCGGTGGCTCTCCTGGCGTTCGTAGCCCCGCACTGCGCGGTCCCATCCTTCCCCGAGCTCTTCGAGCAGGGGAGACCCCAACCCTGGTCGCAACTCCTACGAGCACGCCCTCACGGCCGAGGACGGACCCCCGGGGAATCGTGGCAGATCGGACGACCCCGACATCCCGACTTCGGTGCCGCACGGAGCGGCCCCGACCGGCCCCGGCCCGGAGCCGCCCACTCTACCGGGCCGGGAATCCGGAGGTCAGTGCTCCGCTGAGGAGTGGTCAGCCGACGGTTCGGCCGAGGTGACCAGTTCCGTCAGGACGCCGTGGCAGTCCTTGGGGTGGAGGAAGGTGATCCGGGAGCCCATGGAGCCGATCCGGGGCTCGTCGTAGAGGACGCGGACGCCCTTGCCGCGGATGGCCTCGGCGTCCCCGTCGACGTCCGCGGTGCCGAAGGCGATGTGGTGCACGCCCTCGCCGTTCTTGGCGAGCCACTTGCCCACCGCGGAGTCCTCCCGGGTGGGCTCGAGGAGCTGGAGGTACGAGGCCCCGCCGTCGTCGGTGGCGTTGATCTTGAGCATGGCCTCGCGGACGCCCTGCTCCTCGTTGACCTCGGAGTGGTAGACCTCGAAACCGTACGTGGCACGGTAGAACTCGACGGTCTTGTCCAGGTCGAAGCAGGCGATCCCGATGTGGTCGATACGCGTCAGCATGCCTCCAGTGCACCGCTGGAAGGGTGGTTACGCAACGTGCGCGCGATCACACCTTTCGGCCGGTGACCGCGCGCCGCACCGCTCAGTACATTGGCGGTAAACCCTCGTTCACTCCTCATCCCAAGGGGCCGTGCCTCATGTCTGGAACGACCGGTACCACCTCAGTGATCGTCGCGGGCGCCCGCACGCCCATGGGTCGCCTCCTCGGCTCGCTCAAGTCCTTCTCGGGCGCCGATCTCGGCGGCTTCGCCATCAAGGCGGCCCTCGACCGGGCCGGCATCGGCGGCGACCAGGTGCAGTACGTGATCATGGGCCAGGTGCTCCAGGCGGGCGCCGGCCAGATCCCCGCCCGCCAGGCGGCCGTCAAGGGCGGCATCCCGATGAACGTCCCGGCGCTCACCATCAACAAGGTGTGTCTGTCCGGCCTGGACGCCATCGCGCTCGCCGACCAGCTGATCCGCGCCGGCGAGTTCGACATCGTCGTCGCCGGCGGCCAGGAGTCCATGACCAACGCCCCGCACCTGCTCCCGAAGTCCCGCGAGGGCTTCAAGTACGGCGCGATCGAGATGCTCGACGCCATGGCGTACGACGGTCTCACCGACTCCTTCGAGGGCATCGCCATGGGCGAGTCCACGGAGAAGCACAACACCCGCCTGGGCATCCAGCGCCCCGAGCAGGACGAGATCGCCGCCCTCTCGCACCAGCGCGCCGCCGCCGCCCAGAAGAACGGCATCTTCGAGGCCGAGATCACCCCGGTCGAGATCCCGCAGCGCAAGGGCGAGCCCGTCGTCTTCTCCAAGGACGAGGGCATCCGCGCGGAGACCACGGTCGAGTCCCTCGGCAAGCTCCGTCCGGCCTTCACCAAGGACGGCACCATCACCGCCGGCACCTCCTCGCAGATCTCGGACGGCGCCGCCGCCGTCGTCGTGATGAGCAAGGCCAAGGCCGAGGAGCTGGGCCTGGAGTGGATCGCCGAGATCGGCGCCCACGGCAACGTCGCGGGCCCGGACAACTCGCTGCAGTCGCAGCCGTCCAACGCGATCCTGCACGCCCTCAAGAAGGAGGGCCTGGACGTCTCCGACCTCGACCTGATCGAGATCAACGAGGCCTTCGCCGCCGTCGCCGTCCAGTCAATGAAGGACCTCGGCGTTACCTCCGAGAAGGTGAACGTCAACGGCGGCGCGATCGCCCTCGGTCACCCCATCGGCATGTCCGGTGCCCGTCTCGTGCTCCACCTGGCCCTGGAGCTCAAGCGGCGCGGCGGCGGCATCGGCGCGGCCGCCCTCTGCGGCGGCGGCGGCCAGGGCGACGCCCTGATCGTCAAGGTCTCCGGCAAGTAATCCGGCAATCGAGGAGCAGCGCAGATGGTGGACGTCCCCGAACTCGTCGCCCAGGCACGGGAGGGCAGGCCGCGCGCAGTGGCCCGGCTGATCTCGCTCGTGGAGGGGGCGTCCCCGCAGCTGCGCGAGGTGATGGCGGCGCTCGCGCCGCTCACCGGCGGCGCGTACGTGGTGGGCCTGACCGGCTCGCCGGGCGTGGGCAAGTCCACGTCGACGTCCGCGCTGGTCTCCGCGTACCGCCGGGCGGGCAAGCGGGTCGGCGTGCTCGCCGTCGACCCGTCCTCGCCGTTCAGCGGGGGAGCGCTGCTCGGTGACCGGGTCCGGATGTCGGAGCACGCCTCCGACCCGGGCGTCTACATCCGCTCCATGGCGACCCGCGGCCACCTCGGCGGGCTCGCCTGGTCCGCCCCGCAGGCCATCCGCGTCCTGGACGCGGCCGGCTGCGAGGTGATCCTCGTGGAGACCGTCGGCGTCGGGCAGTCGGAGGTGGAGATCGCCTCCCAGGCCGACACCTCCGTCGTGCTGCTCGCGCCGGGCATGGGCGACGGCATCCAGGCCGCGAAGGCGGGCATCCTGGAGATCGGCGACGTGTACGTGGTGAACAAGGCCGACCGGGACGGCGCGGACGCCACCGCCCGCGAGCTCAACCACATGCTGGGCCTGGGCGAGGCGCGGGCCGCCGGCGACTGGCGGCCGCCGATCGTGAAGACGGTCGCGGCGCGCGGCGAGGGCGTCGACGAGGTCGTGGAGGCCCTGGAGAAGCACCGCGCCTGGATGGAGGAGCACGGGGTCCTGGCGGAGCGCCGCCGGGCCCGTGCGGCGCGCGAGGTGGAGACCATCGCGGTCACCGCCCTGCGCGAGCGGATCGGCGACCTGCACGGCGACCGGCGCCTGGACGCGCTGGCGGAGCGGATCGTCGCGGGCGACCTCGACCCGTACGCGGCCTCCGACGAGCTGGTCGCGAGCCTGACCGGAAACTGACGCCGGTACGTACGAAGAGGGCCTCTCCGGTCACCGGAGAGGCCCTCTTCGTACTCTGTCAGGTCACGGTTTTCCGCGGCGGCCGCGGAGCTGCTCGGCGACCGGCTTGAGGGACTCGTGGAGGTCGCCGAGGGCCTCGCCGGTGAGCTGGTCGATGAAGTGCTTGCGCACGGACTCGACGTGGTGCGGGGCGACCTTGCGCATGGTCTCCATGCCGTCGTCGGTGAGGACGGCGTAGAGCCCGCGGCGGTCGGACTCGCAGTTCTCGCGGCGGACGAGTCCGGCGTTCTCCATGCGGGTGATCTGGTGGGAGAGCCGGCTCTTCGACTGGAGGGTGGCGGCGGCGAGGTCGCTCATGCGCAGCCGCCGCTCCGCCGACTCCGAGAGGTTCACCAGGATCTCGTAGTCGTTCATCGTCAGGCCGAAGGGCTGGAGGTCCCGCTCCAGCTGGTACGTCAGCATTCTCTGGACGTCCAGGAACGTGCGCCAGGCGCATTGCTCGCCGTCGGTGAGCCAGGGGGTGGCGGTCTCGGTCTCCATATATGGATTCTACCTAAGAAGTTGAATACTTGACGAAGTCTGGGAGCGCGCGTTCGATCACGTCACACTCCGCAGACTACCGCTCACAGACCGAAGCGACGCTGGAGGTCACCGAGCTGGCCGGGAAGACGCGGTACCGCGCCGAGCGGCCCCTGGCCGGAACCAGACGCCCCGTGCCCGCCCGGAACACCCGCCTGCGCCGGCGGCGCGCCGACCGCCCGCTCCGGCATCAGCAGCTCCGTCGACTGCAGCAGCACCGTACCCGCACCGACGAACTCGAACTGGTGCTCCTCGCCCGAGGTCCCGCCGATCCCCGTCAGCGCGCGGACCCCGCCCATCACGCCGGTCATGTACCCGTGGTCGTAATGGTGACAGGGCGAAGGGCAGTCCGCCCAGCCCACCAGCGCCTGCGGGTCCACCCGCATCGGCGGCTCCATGAACACCACCGGACCGTTCGACGCGGCCACGAACTTGCCCGTGCCGATCAGCGTCACGAAGCCCGGCACGATCGACTGCTTCAGCGCGAGCGTCGGCTGGTAGGCCAGCAGGTTCCCCGACCGGATCGTCAGGTTGCCCTCGTCCAGATCGTACGAGTTCACGTCGAAGGCCCGGTCCGCGAGCAGCATCTTCCCGCTGCCCTCGGCCACCACCCAGTCGCTCGCGTGCAGCGGCGAGTGGAACGACGTCCGCACCAGCCGGTCGAGACGGCCGTGCCCGATGCCGTTGAACTCGATCCGCCCGTAGTAGGCGATCATCTTCCCCTTCTGCAGGAACCACTGGGAGCCCTTGAGCTCCACGCAGAAGGTGTACGGATTGACGTTGTCGTCCGACGGCAGGGAGTGCGGGTCGTGGATGACAGGGGTGCTCACAGCTTCTCCTCCGAGGCCTGGACGTACACCGCGCCGCTGCCGCTCAGCTCCAGCTGGAACGCCTCGCCCGAGCCGCGCCCCACCATGTCGCGCCAGCCGAGCGCCGTGGACAGCTTGTTCCGCACGTCGCCGTGGTGCGCCACGTACGCCTGCGGGTCCACGTGCACCGGGCGGCCCGGGGAGATCGGCAGCTCGATGACGCCGCCGTGCGCCATGACGGCCACCGAGCCGTGGCCCTTCAGGGTCGTCGTGAAGAGGCCCTGCCCGGTCACCTGACCGCGGACCATGCCCATGACCCCGCCCTGCGAGCCCATGAACATCGTGCCCTGCTCCAGGGTCCCGTCGAAGGCGAGCAGCCGGTCGGCCTCCACGTACAGGGTGTCGCCCGTCAGTGCGATCACCTGGATGTGGTGGCCGCCGTGCCCGAACATCACCGTGCCGTTGCCCTCGACCGTCATCAGCGGGGTCGCCTCGCCGGCCACCCGGCGGCCGATCATCGACATCAGGCCGCCCTGGCCGCCCGCGATGTTCGGCGTGAAAGTGACGTCGCCGCGGTACGCGAGCATCGCGCCGCGCTGACTGAACATCCGCTGCCCGGGGACGACGGTCGCCTCGACCATCTTCGAGTTGATCTCGCGGAACGGCATCAGACGTCACCCCCGATCGTGTTCCGCTCGCTCGGCTGCACGTACACGAGCCCGTCGCCCTCGAAGCGGATCTGGAAGGCCTCGCCGCCGCCCTCGCCCATGAGGGTGCGGAAGGTCACCCCGGACTGGAAGTGCTGCTGGAGGTTGCCCTGGTGGGCGATGTACGCGCCGGGGTCGACCTGGAGCGGGTACTGCGGGGTCACCCGGAGCACCACCGCCGGACCGTCCGACATGATCGCCGCCTGGCCCGTGCCCTCGACGGTCGTGGTGAAGAGGCCGTTGCCGGTGGCGCCGCCGCGCAGCCCCGTGAAGGTGGTGCCGGTGCGCAGCCCCGCGTCGGTCGCGAGCAGATTGCTCGCCTCCACCCACAGCTTGTCGCCGTGCAGCGAGACGAGATTGATCTCGGAGGCCCGGTCCGCGAACCAGCAGGTCCCCTGGCCGCGCACCTCCATCACCTCCATCTGCTCACCCGTGAGCCGGCGGGTCACCATGCCGCGCAGGCCCTCACCGCCGCCGCTCATCTTCTTGAACGCCATCTGGCCGTCGTAGGCGACCATCGAGCCGTTCTTCGCCTTGACGGCGTCACCGGTCATGGAGACGGCGAGCACTTTGCTGCCCTGGAGTCGGAACGTTGCCACCCGAGGAAGGTACTGGGCCCCCGGCTAAAGAGACAGCAAAGTCGCCGTGCACAATGGACGGGCCCTTGTGCATCCGTTCACAAGATCGAACGAAGGTGACCCCCTCCGTGGACATCAAGACCGCTTCCTCCCTCCACCGGCTCCGGCTCGTCTCCGCGCCGGAGGCCGTCTCGTTCCTGCTCCTGCTGGTCTGCTCGGTGCTCAAGCGGACGACGGACTTCAACGCGGTGCCGGTGATGGGCGCGATCCACGGCGTGTTGTTCATCCTGTACGTCCTCTTCTGGCTGGACGCCTGGAACCGCACCAAGTGGAGCTTCGGCACCGCCGCGCTCTACTTCGTCCTCTCGGTGCTGCCCCTGGGCGGCTTCTACGCCGAGCGGAAGCTGAAGCGTGAGGCCGAGGACGCGGTCATCGCCTCCCGCGCGCGGGCCGAGGCGGCCCAGGGCGCGGTGAAGGCATGATCGTCGCGTTCTCCGTGACCCCCCTCGGCGTGGGGGAGGAGGTCGGCGAGTACGTCGCCGACGCCGTCCGGGTCGTCCGGGAGTCGGGCCTGCCGAACCGCACGGACGCGATGTTCACCTCGATCGAGGGCGAGTGGGACGAGGTGATGGACGTCGTGAAGCGCGCCGTCGCCGCCGTCGAGGCCCGCGCGCCGCGCGTCTCGGTGGTCATGAAGGCCGACATCCGCCCGGGCGTGACGGACGGCCTCACGGCGAAGGTCGAGACGGTGGAGCGCCACCTCGGCGCCTGACGGTCAGTCCGTCTCCGGCTGCGACAGCGCGATGCCCAGCGGGGTCCGCTCGTACAGCACCTGGTGGCCGTACCGCCGCGAGGTCAGCAGCCCCGCGTCCCGCAGCACCGACAGGTGCGAGGACACGGACGACGGCGCCCGGCCCAGGAGATGGGCCAGCGCCGTCGTCCCCATCGGCTCCGCCAGCGCGCACAGGACGTCCGCCCGCACCGGGCCGAGCAGCCGGGCGAGCGCCTCGGGGGTACGGTCCCGGGGCTCCGACCACAGGCCGCCGATCCCGCGCGCCGGATAGACCACCGTCGGCTGCCACGGCGGATCGAACCCGCTCACCACGTCCGGCCAGGTGAACACCGACGGCATGAGCACGAGACCCTGCCCGTCCAGCGGCCGGTCGTGCTCCCCGGGATAGTCCACCCGCAGCGTGGCCGTCTCCGAAGCCCAGTCGAAGGCCGGATGGAGCTCGCCGAGCAGCCGTTCGAGCCCGCCCTCGGCGAGCCGCCGCGAGTGGTACGCCACGTCCGCCTCGAGCAGTGCCCGCAGCCGGGGCCACTCGGGCGCGATCAGCGCCTCCCAGGCGCCCCGGAGCAGCTCGGCGAGCCGCTCCACCGCCCCGGCGGGATCCGCGAGCAGCCGCCGCCCCTCCGCGGTGTCCGCGGCCCCCGGCGTCTCGGCGAGCGCCCGCTCGAAGTCGTCGAGCGCGAGAGCCGGATCGATCTCCCGTACGGCGGCGATCTCGTCCTCGAAGGCGGCGGCGGGGCCCAGGGGCGGGGGATAGAGGAAGTCCGGGTTGTGCCCGCGCAGCGGCATGAGCAGGTGCAGCGGCCGGAGGTCGAGCTCCCGCGCGGCGCCCGCGATCCGCCGCATCCACGGCAGGTGGTACCCCTGCTTCTCGGGCCGCGCGAGCACCCGCACGGCGGAGTGCGTCTCCCAGAGCGGCGAGACGGCGAACCGGATCCGCAACGGGTCGGCCTCGCCGAAACGCAGGTGATACGGCACGGGACCCTCCGGGGGACGTGGCTGAACATTCGCCTGGAGCCGAAAGTCTAGGACCCGTCGTCCCTGCCGGGGCACGCTGCGCCCATGCCCGAGAACCACACCCGGACGCCTGAACCGGCGCCCGCGAACACCCCTGCCCCCGCACTTCCGGTGCCTGTCACGACTGCCGCCGCGCCCGCACCTGCGACCCCGGCCCGGGCCCCCGAGGCCACGCGGGTCGCCGATCCCGGCACCGCCCCCGCCCTGGTGGGCGGCTCGGGGGCCGCACTTGCCCCCGCCGGCGTCCCCGAGGCGGCGCCTGCCCCCGTGCCGGGCGCCGCCCCCGCCCCCCGTCCCGGCTACCGGGCCGTCTTCGCCGTCCGCGAGTTCCGGTTCGTGTTCGTGGCGCACCTGTTCTCGTTGCTCGGGGTCGTCGTCAGTGAGCTCGCGCTCACCGTGCTCGTCTACGACCTGACGAAGTCGCCGCTCCTCTCCTCCCTCACCTTCGCGCTCGGGTTCCTGCCGTACCTCCTCGGCGGCACCCTCCTCGCCGGGCTCACCGACCGGCTTCCGCCGCGGCGGATCCTCGTCGTCTGCGACCTCGTCTGCGCCGGGTGCGTCGCAGCGATGACCGTGCCCGCCACCCCCGTCGCCGGCCTGCTCGCGCTGCGCTGCGCCATCGCCGTCGTCTCGCCCGTCTTCAACGGCACCCGCATGGCGACCCTCGCCGACGTCCTCGGCGAGGGCGACCTCTTCGTCCTCGGGCGGTCGCTGCTGCGGATCGTGTCGCAGAGCGCCCTCCTCACCGGCTTCGCCGCCGGCGGCGTCCTCCTCACCCTCGTCCCGCCCCGCGGCGCCCTCGTCGTCACCACCGTCACCTTCCTCGCCTCCGCCCTGCTGCTGCGCCTCGGCACCGCACGCCGCCCCGCCCGCGGGACCGACTCGCCAGGGCTCTCCGGCACCTTCGCCGTGCTGCGCAACCGGCGCGTGCGGGCCCTGATGCTGATGTTCTGGGTGCCGCCGCTCTTCGCCGTCGTCCCCGAGGCCCTCGCGGCCCCCTACGCCGACGAGATCGGCGTCTCCACCGCCGCCCTCGGCCTCCTCATGTGCGCGCTGCCCGTCGGCACCATCGCGGGCGAGCTGTTCGCCGGATCGTTCCTGTCCGCCGCGACCCGCTCCCGGATCGTGCTCCCGCTCGCCGTCGCAAGCGTGGTGCCGTATCTCCTCTACGGCCCCCGGCCGGGCGTCGCCCTCGCGGCCGTCGCCCTCTTCCTGGCCGGCGCCACCGGTGCGTACACCCTCGGCCTCGACGCCTGGTTCGTCGCCGCCGTCCCCGAGGAGCAGCGGGGGAGGGCGATGACCCTGATGACCGCGGGCATGATGACCGTCCAGGGCGTCGGCATGGCCGGCGCCGGGGTCGCGGCCGAGTTCGCCCCCGTGCACACGGTCGTCGCGGGCACGGGCGTCCTCGGCACGCTCTGCCTGCTCGCCGCCGCCGCCGAGCTGCGGGCGACCGGGGGCGGCGACCGAAAGGCGAGACGGGGCTGACCGGCATATGACCAGTCGGTATGGTCGACGGGTGTCCAAGCCGCTCAGTCTCCCCTTCGACCCCATCGCCCGAGCCGACGAACTCTGGCAGAAGCGCTGGGGCCCGGTCCCCTCGATGGCCGCGATCACCTCGATCATGCGAGCCCACCAGATCCTGCTGGCCGAGGTGGACGCCGTGGTCAAGCCGTACGGGCTGACCTTCGCCCGGTACGAGGCGCTGGTGCTGCTGACCTTCTCGAAGGCCGGCGAGCTGCCGATGTCCAAGATCGGCGAGCGGCTGCAGGTCCACCCGACCTCCGTGACGAACACGGTGGACCGCCTGGTGAAGTCGGGTCTCGTCGCGAAGCGGCCCAACCCCAACGACGGCCGCGGCACCCTCGCCTCCATCACGGAGAAGGGCCGCGAGGTGGTCGAGGCCGCGACCCGCGACCTGATGGAGATGGAGTTCGGCCTGGGCGCGTACGACGCCGAGGAGTGTGCGGAGATCTTCGCGATGCTGCGCCCGCTGCGCGTCGCGGCGCACGACTTCGACGAGGGCTGACGGGCACCCCGACCCCCGCGAAGATCGCCCGGATCGTGCCGTTACGCTCGACGGCATGAAATCCAGCGTGCTGACCCGCTACCGCGTCATGGCCTACGTGACCGCCGTCATGCTGCTCATCCTCTGCGCGTGCATGGTCGCCAAGTACGGCTTCGGCGTCGGCGAGGGCCTGACCCTCGTGGTCTCCCAGATCCACGGCGTCCTCTACATCATCTACCTCGTCTTCGCCTTCGACCTGGGCTCCAAGGCCAAGTGGCCGTTCGGCAAGCTCATCTGGGTGCTGGTCTCCGGCACCATCCCGACCGCCGCGTTCTTCGTCGAGCGCAAGGTCGTCGCCGAGACGCTTCCGCTGGTCAGCGGCGCGCAGCCGGCACCGGTCAACGCCTGAGCATGCACCCCCGCACTGATGTGCGGGGGTTTGCCATCGACATTTACTAGGACGTCCTAGTAAATTCGAAGCATGGACGCTGACGCCATCGAGGAAGGCCGCCGTCGCTGGCAGGCCCGTTACGACAAGGCCCGCAAGCGGGACGCCGACTTCACCACGCTCTCCGGGGACGATGTGGAGCCCGTCTACGGGCCCCGGCCCGGCGACACCTACGAGGGGTTCGAGCGCATCGGCTGGCCCGGTGAGTACCCCTTCACCCGGGGCCTGCACCCGACCGGCTACCGCGGCCGGACCTGGACCATCCGCCAGTTCGCCGGCTTCGGCAACGCCGAGCAGACCAACGAGCGGTACAAGATGATCCTGGCCGCCGGCGGCGGCGGGCTCTCCGTCGCCTTCGACATGCCGACCCTCATGGGCCGCGACTCCGACGACCCCCGCTCCCTCGGCGAGGTCGGCCACTGCGGCGTCGCCATCGACTCCGCCGCCGACATGGAGGTCCTCTTCAAGGACATCCCGCTCGGCGACGTCACGACGTCGATGACGATCAGCGGCCCCGCCGTGCCCGTCTTCTGCATGTACCTCGTCGCCGCCGAGCGCCAGGGCGTCGACCCGGCCGTGCTCAACGGCACGCTCCAGACCGACATCTTCAAGGAGTACATCGCGCAGAAGGAGTGGCTCTTCGAGCCCGAGCCCCACCTGCGCCTCATCGGCGACCTGATGGAGCACTGCGCGGCGAGCATCCCCGCGTACAAGCCGCTCTCCGTCTCCGGCTACCACATCCGCGAGGCCGGCGCGACGGCCGCGCAGGAGCTCGCGTACACCCTCGCCGACGGCTTCGGCTACGTGGAGCTCGGCCTCTCCCGCGGCCTCGACGTCGACGTCTTCGCCCCCGGCCTCTCCTTCTTCTTCGACGCGCACCTCGACTTCTTCGAGGAGATCGCCAAGTTCCGCGCCGCCCGCCGGATCTGGGCCCGCTGGATGAAGGAGGTCTACGGCGCCAAGACCGACAAGGCGCAGTGGCTCCGCTTCCACACCCAGACCGCCGGTGTCTCCCTCACCGCCCAGCAGCCGTACAACAACGTCGTGCGCACCGCGGTCGAGGCACTCTCCGCCGTCCTCGGCGGCACCAACTCCCTCCACACCAACGCCCTCGACGAGACCCTCGCGCTCCCCAGCGAGCAGGCCGCCGAGATCGCGCTGCGCACCCAGCAGGTCCTCATGGAGGAGACCGGCGTCGCCAACGTCGCCGACCCGCTGGGCGGTTCCTGGTACGTCGAGCAGCTCACCGACCGCATCGAGGCCGACGCCGAGAAGATCTTCGACCAGATCAAGGAGCGCGGCCGCCGCGCCCACCCGGACGGGCAGCACCCCATCGGCCCGATCACCTCCGGCATCCTGCGCGGCATCGAGGACGGCTGGTTCACCGGCGAGATCGCCGAGTCCGCCTTCCAGTACCAGCGCTCCCTGGAGAAGGGCGACAAGCGCGTCGTCGGCGTCAACGTCCACCACGGCTCCGTCACCGGCGACCTGGAGATCCTGCGGGTCAGCCACGAGGTCGAGTGGGAGCAGGTCCGCGTCCTCGGCGAGCGCAAGGAGCGCCGTGACGACGCCAAGGTCCGCGCCTCCCTCGACGCGATGCTCAAGGCGGCCCGGGACGGCTCGAACATGATCGCCCCGATGCTGGAGGCCGTCCGCGCCGAGGCCACCCTCGGCGAGATCTGCGACGCCCTGCGCGACGAGTGGGGCGTCTACACGGAGCCCCCGGGCTTCTGATCCCCCGCACGGAGACACGGCAGGGGCGGTACGGGAACTCCCGTACCGCCCCTGCCGTATGAGGTGACTTATTTCGCGGCCGTGCCGAGGACCTTCGTCGGGGTGATCCGGACGACCACCCGAACCTCCTCCGGCGGCAGCTCCCGGTACTCCTGCCCGGCGCCCTCGCCCTCGTACTGCTCGGCGAGCGCCACCGCGAGCGCCCGTCCGGTGTCCTCGGCGACCGTGGCCGTACCCCGTATCTCGGCATAGCGGAGCGGGTCGTGGCGGTCGTGGACGGTCAGGCTGACCCGGGCGTCGGACCGGATGTTCCTGATCTTCCGGCGGCCGTCCTGGCTGGAGATCAGGAGGTCGTCGCCGTCGCGGCCCACCCACACCACCGAGGTCTGGGGAGAGCCGTCGGGCTGGATGGTGGCCAGTACGGCCGGGTTGACGTCGTCGAGCAGTGCGCGGACGGAGTCCGTGAGGTGAGTCGTCACGGCTGCCACGGTAGGAGGCGGCGGGTGGACCGCGCCCGCCGTTTTCAGCCCGTGGCCGCCGCCGCGCCCAGGCCGCCCACCAGGAGCGCGGAGAGGCGGGCCACCCAGGGGCCGTCCACCGGCTCCGCGCTGACCAGCGCGCGGTGCACGACCGCGCCGGCGATGACGTCGAAGATCAGGTCGTCGGTGGCGTCCACGGCCAGCGGGTCGCGGTCCGGCGGGAGTTCGCCGCGCTGCTGCGCCCGCTCGCGGCCGGCCAGGACCAGCCGCTTCTGGCGGTCGACTATCGAGGCGCGGATGCGCTCGCGCAGCGGCTCGTCCCGGGTCGACTCGGCGACCACGGCCATCAGGGCCGTCTTCGTCTCGGGCCGCTCCAGGAGGGCCGCGAACTGCAGTACCACGTGCTCGATGTCGGCCTGGAGGGAACCGAGGTCCGGCATCTCGAGTTCGTCGAAGAGGACGGCCACGGCGTCCACCACGAGCTCGTTCTTGCTGGGCCAGCGGCGGTACAGGGTCGTCTTCGCCACCCCGGCGCGGCCGGCCACGTCCCCCATCGTGAGCTTGGACCAGCCCAGCTCGACCAGGGCCGCGCGGGTCGCCTCCAGGATGGCCGCGTCGGCCTCGGTGGAGCGGGGGCGCCCGGTACGACTGCTGCGGGGGTTGGTGCGGCTACACATGACAAGCGACCATACCCGCCGGTAGGTATACCGCCAGAGGCCGGTGATGTGAGGCAGTTCACCGTACGGATCGAGTCCGCACCCTCCCGCGGGCTCCGTCCCTGGAGTTACGCTACGACCTGTAGCGAAAGGCATTGAGCGGCCTGAGCGACAACCGCAGCACCGGATGGGGATCCGGTGCGACAGAAGGTACCGGGTGGGGACCCGGTGCCACCGAAGACGAAGAACCGTGGCGTCCACGCGTCTCGCACACCGGCGGGAGATGCGTGGACGGCACGGTTCAGCCATGACTTACCGGTTACGCGCGCGGAAGGGGGAGGATGTATCCATGCAGCCCCGAAACATGTCCATGAGCGGCGTCGTCGACCTCGCCGCGGTGAAGGCGGCCGGAGAGGCCAAGGCGAAGGCGGAGCAGGTGCGCGCCGAATCCGCCCGGCAGGGCGGTTCCGCCGCCGTGCCCCCGTCGGCCCTGGTGATCGACGTCGACGAGGCCGGCTTCGAGCGCGATGTGCTCCAGCGCTCGGCCGAGGTTCCTGTCGTCCTCGACTTCTGGGCCGAGTGGTGCGAGCCCTGCAAGCAGCTCGGCCCCCTCCTGGAGCGTCTGGCCGTCGAGTACAACGGCCGCTTCCTGCTCGCGAAGATCGACGTCGACGCCAACCAGATGCTGATGCAGCAGTTCGGCATCCAGGGAATTCCGGCCGTTTTCGCGGTGGTCGCCGGTCAGGCGCTGCCGCTGTTCCAGGGCGCGGTGCCCGAGGCCCAGATCCGGGAGACCCTCGACCAGCTGATCCAGGTCGGCGAGGAGCGCTTCGGTCTCACCGGCATCGCCGTGGACGCGGACGCCGACGGCTCGGCGCCCGCCGCGCGGCAGGCCGGCCCGTACGACGCCCTCCTCGAAGCGGCCATGTCCGCGCTCGACGCCGGCGACCTGGCGGGTGCCGTCCAGGCGTACAAGAACGTGCTCGCCGACGACCCGGCCCACCCGGAGGCCAAGCTCGGCCTCGCGCAGGCCGAACTGCTCACCCGGGTGCAGGATCTGGACCCCGGCGCCGTCCGCAGGAACGCGGCGGACAACCCGGCCGACGTCGCCGCGCAGATCGCCGCCGCCGACCTGGACCTGGTGGGCGGTCATGTGCAGGACGCCTTCGGGCGCCTCGTCGAGACCGTGCGCCGCACGGCGGGCGAGGACCGGAACGCGGCGCGGCTCCGCCTCCTGGAGCTGTTCGAGGTGATCGGCGCCGACGACCCCCGCGTGACGGCGGCCCGGCAGGCCCTCGCCCGGGTGCTGTTCTAGGTCTCCGCGTGTGCCGGATCGTCTGACGATTTGGCAGCAGGGTGACAAAACGCGGCCGCGCTTTACCAAAACTTGGTAATCGCGGCCGCTGTTACTTGCAGTAAATCGAACCCGGCGTTCCGTCCCGATTCATCCGACGATCTCCTGACATTCCCCGTCGTTCGAACGTACCCAGCGTGCCCGTTCGGTCCCGTCCCGCCATGACGCGGTTATCCACCCGTTACTAGCCAGTAACGAACCCCCTTGTGCGGGGGCCCGGAATGGACCACGATCGGCCACGCTCGGTCCGAACCGCACCACCCCGGCAACCAACCGGGAGAGCGGCGAGGGTCCCCACCGAGTGGACCGGTGTTCCGGCACCGGTCGTGGACAGGGGGGTTCCCGCTCTCACCGAACGGGGCCTGTCCAATCAGGTCGCGCTCGAAGGCGTGGCCCAAGGTTGTCGCTCGGGGGTGATCGCCGGTGATTCGGACGCGCATCGCGCCGCCTGATGCCTCGGCGCTCTCCTTCCCGAGGACGTAGCTCTTCTCCCATCCCAGGGTGGCCCCCCGGGGTCCCTCCGGAGATGTACGTCCGAGAAGGAGGAATTCTCATGAAGTCCCAGGTTCGTGGCGGAACCAGATGGAAGCGGTTCGCCGTCGTCATGGTCCCGAGCGTGGCCGCGACGGCCGCGATCGGTGTCGGCCTGGCCCAGGGCGCGCTCGCCGCGTCCTTCAGCATCTCCGGCCAGGAGTTCAAGGTCTCGGCCCAGAGCCTTGAGGGTACGAACTTCGTCCAGTACGGCAGCGTGGACACGGGCAAGAACCTCGACGGTTCGAACCTCGCCGCCCCCGTCGCGGTGTCCGGCTTCTCCACCGCCAAGATCACCAAGATGTGCCAGTCGGTCGTCACGCCGAAGGTGCCGTTCATCAACGACTCGGTCACCCTCCGCCTGGAGGCCGGCACCAAGGCCGCCGAGACCGGCGATGACAAGGACAAGGTCCAGGCGAAGGACATCTACCTCGATGTCTCCGACCTCCAGACCGACGCCAAGTTCGAGAACATCGACATCGGCGTCGCCGCCGGCAAGCTCAACGAGTTCGGCGGCAAGGTGGTCGACGGCAAGCCGGGCATCCAGCCGAACACCGCGGCCAGCCCGTACGGCTTCGGCCAGCGCGCCGAGACGGCGACGCTGAGCAACGTGAGGCAGAAGGCCTGGGCCACCACGGCCGCGACCTTCACGCTTCCCGGCCTGCACCTGTCGCTGCACAAGGGCACCGACGCCGAGTGCTACTAGGACCGGCCGGCCCCTGAGGGCTGATCCGTTCCGGAGGGTGGGGCCGCCGCGTGCGGTCCCACCCGCCAGGTTCCTTCTTCATCTTTCTCAGCAACACCGCTTCCAGGGAGCTGTTCCATGAGCGCCGAGATCCCCGCCTCCCGCGAAGTCCCCGTAAAGGAGAACCGGTTCAAGGTCTGGCGGCAGACCCGGCCCTTCTGGGCGGGACTGTTCACCATGATCGGCGGCGTACCGATCGCCTATCTCCCGTACGGGGACATGCGGCTCGGCAACATGACGATCGCCATGCAGACGACCGCCGGGTCGGCCGCGCTGATCATCGGCGTCCTGCTCATCACGCTCGGACTGACGATGTGGTTCCAGCCCATCGTGCGGGTGTTCGCGGGCGTCGCGTCGATCGTCCTGGCACTCGTCTCCATCCCGGTGTCGAACTTCGGCGGCCTCGTCGTCGGATACCTGTTCGCCCTCATCGGCGGAGCCATGTCCGCTTCGTGGGCGCCCGCACGGCCGGTCGAGGAGATCGAGGACGCAGCAGAGCACGACGGCCGGCCGGAGGCCTCGGACGAGGCCGGTGCGGAGTACGAGACCGAGGTCGTGCCCGCGTTCCCGGAGCAGCGCGAGGCGGAGCACCAGGCGACCGAAACGACGATCGACGCCAACGGCGGGAGGAACAGTGCGGGGTGACGAGACTCAGTCGGCGCTCGCGAAGGAGGGCCCGCGGCACGCGGCCCCGCGCAAGTCGCTGCTGAACAGGATCCAGGGACCCGCGGGGAGGGCGATGGCCCTGGCGGCCATGCCGACCGCGGTGTTCGTGGGCATGGGCCTCACGCCCAAGCTCGCCCTCGCGGACAGCAAGGACATCCCCTTCGCCCCCGGCCCCTGCGTGACGCGCTCGGACGAGCCGACGCCGGACGCGACGGAGACGGCGACGCCGACGGAGAGCGCGAAGCCCACCGCCACCGCCTCGCCGACGGACACCCCCACGGCGACCGCCAC
Source organism: Streptomyces sp. NPDC002463 (assembly GCF_042889835.1). Taxonomy (NCBI): domain Bacteria; kingdom Bacillati; phylum Actinomycetota; class Actinomycetes; order Kitasatosporales; family Streptomycetaceae; genus Streptomyces; species Streptomyces sp. NPDC002463. The sequence goes on along the minus strand of NZ_JBIARL010000008.1, from coordinate 328,946 downwards.
GCCCTCCGCCACCGCGACGCCGGACGCGACCCCGACGCCCACCGCCACGCAGGGCGGACAGACCGCCGCGCCGCAGACGCAGCAGCAGGCTCAGGCGACGACCGCCCCTGCGCCCACGGCCACGCCCTCCCCGACGAAGTCCAAGAACCCGCTGGACCCGCTGGGCCTGGGCGACGCCCTGAAGGACCTCTTCGACGGCCCCGACAAGACGCCGACGGCCACGCCCACGCCCACCACGGCGCCGACCACGGCCGCGCCCACGCAGACGCAGCCCCCCGCCGACAAGGCGCCGGCGACCGACGCTCCGGCCCCGACCGCCACCACCGCGACCCCGAAGCCGAAGGCGGCGGACGAGGCCACGCAGAGGACGAAGTCGGCGATCGAGAAGGCCGCCGACGAGGCGGGCGTGAAGGTCGAGGAGCTGCCCGACAGCGTCAAGGGCCTCGACGTCACGAAGGACACGGACATACCCGACGGGGCCAAGCCCCGCTTCCCGTGCCCCGAGTACGACGCCCAGGCGCTCGCCGACGCGGAACTGGAGCCGGGCATCCCGCTGCTCCCGGACGCGCCCTGGCGCCTGGAGAGCTCCTGGCTCACCCTGAAGGGCCTCAAGTACCACGGCATCGTCGAGGTGAAGACCGGCAGCGGCAAGATCAAGAAGGTCCTCAAGTTCACCGCGTCCGAGGTGGACATCAAGGACCTGCACCAGATGACGGAGCACTCCGACGGCCGCACGGCGCACATCCGCTCCACGCCGGGCTCGACGTCGACCATCACCGGCGGCACGGTGACGATGTACACGGAGGAGCTGAAGGGCAACCTCCTCGGCATCATCCCGATCACCTTCAGCCCGGAGTCCCCGCCGCCGCTGGACATCTCGCTCGTCTGGTTCAGCAACGTGAAGATCAAGCAGGCGGGCCAGTTCGGCGGCAACCTCCAGATCAAGGGCCTCCGCAACACGATCGAGCCCAGCTGATCCCCGTACCACTCCGGGAGCCGCAATACGACGAGGGCCCCCGTCCGATCCGGACGGGGGCCCCCGTCATGGCGTCAGCGCGGTGTCACGCGCTCTCGGCGCCGCCCAGGTGGTGGACGCGGACCATGTTGGTCGTGCCCGGGACGCCGGGGGGCGAGCCGGCCGTGATGACCATGGTGTCGCCGGCGTTGTAGCGCTGGAGCTTGAGGAGCTCGGCGTCCACGAGGTCGACCATGGCGTCCGTGTTGTCGACGAACGGGACCAGGAAGGACTCCACGCCCCAGCTCAGGGTGAGCTGGTTGCGGGTGCCCTCGTCCGTCGTGAAGGCGAGGATCGGCTGCTGCGTGCGGTAGCGCGACAGGCGGCGCGCGGTGTCGCCGGACTGCGTGAAGGCGATCAGCGCCTTGCCGTCGAGGAAGTCGGCGATCTCGCAGGCCGCGCGGGCGACGGAGCCGCCCTGCGTGCGCGGCTTCTTGCCCGGGACCAGGGGCTGGAGGCCCTTGGAGAGCAGCTCCTCCTCGGCCGCGGCGACGATCTTCGACATCGTCTTCACGGTCTCGATCGGGTACGCGCCGACCGAGGACTCCGCCGAGAGCATGACCGCGTCCGCGCCGTCCAGGATCGCGTTGGCGACGTCGCTCGCCTCGGCGCGGGTCGGCCGCGAGTTGGTGATCATCGACTCCATCATCTGGGTGGCGACGATGACGGGCTTGGCGTTGCGGCGGCACATCTCCACGAGGCGCTTCTGCACCATCGGGACCTTCTCGAGCGGGTACTCCACCGCGAGGTCGCCACGGGCCACCATGACCGCGTCGAAGGCGGCGACGACGTCGGCCATGTTCTCCACGGCCTGCGGCTTCTCGACCTTGGCGATGACGGGGACCCGGCGGCCCTCCTCGTCCATCACCTTGTGGACGTCCTTGACGTCGTCGGCGTCGCGGACGAAGGACAGGGCGACCATGTCGCAGCCCATCCGCAGGGCGAAGCGGAGGTCGTCGACGTCCTTCTCCGAAAGCGCGGGCACGTTGACCGCCGCGCCGGGCAGGTTGATGCCCTTGTGGTCGGAGATCACGCCGCCCTCGACGACGATGGTCTTGACCCGGGGGCCGTCGACCTCGACGACGCGCAGCTCGACGTTGCCGTCGTTGATCAGGACCTGGTCGCCCTTGGACACGTCGCCGGGCAGACCCTTGTACGTGGTGCCGCAGATCGACTTGTCGCCCGGGACGTCCTCGGTGGTGATGGTGAACTCGTCACCGCGCACCAGCTCGACCGGTCCCTCGGCGAAGGTCTCCAGACGGATCTTCGGGCCCTGGAGGTCGGCGAGGACGCCGACGGCGCGGCCGATGTCCGCGGAGACCTGCCGGAGGCGGTCGTACCGCTCCTGGTGCTCTGCCTGGGACCCGTGGCTGAAGTTGAATCGGGCCACGTTCATACCGGCCTCGATGAGAGCCTTCAGCTGCTCATACGAGTCGACGGCGGGGCCCAGCGTGCAGACGATTTTGGAACGGCGCATGAGGCGGATCCTATCGGTTTGTTTCGCTGCGGAATATTCCGTCTGGTGGAAAATACAAATGGGCGCGGGTCCGCTCAGGCGTTCACTTCTCCGGTCACCAGTGCGTAGCTCTGCCGCGCGATCTCCAGCTCCTCGTCGGTCGGCACCACCGCGACCGCGACCCGCGCGTACACCGGCGAGATGATGCGGGCCTCGTCGGACCGCACGGCGTTCAGGTCCGCGTCCACCGCGAGCCCCAGCTCCTCCAGGCCCGCGATCGCGGCCGCCCGCACCGGCGCCGCGTTCTCGCCGACGCCCGCCGTGAACGCCACCGCGTCCACCCGGCCGAGCACCGCGTAGTACGCGCCGATGTACTTCTTCAGCCGGTGCACGTAGATGTCGAAGGCCAGCGCCGCCCGCTCGTCGCCTTCGTCGATCCGCCGGCGGATCTCCCGCATGTCGTTGTCGCCGCACAGCCCCACGAGACCCGACTTCTTGTTGAGGAGCACGTCGATCTCGTCCGTCGACATGCCCGCCACCCGCTTCAGGTGGAAGGTGACCGCCGGGTCGATGTCGCCCGAGCGGGTGCCCATGACCAGGCCCTCCAGGGGCGTCAGGCCCATCGAGGTGTCCACGCACCGGCCGCCCCGCACCGCCGAGGCGGACGCGCCGTTCCCCAGGTGCAGCACGATCACGTTCACCTCCTCCGGCTCCTTGCCGAGCAGCCGCGCCGTCTCCCGCGAGACGTACGCGTGCGAGGTGCCGTGGAAGCCGTACCGCCGGATCCGGTGCGCGTCGGCGGTCTCCACGTCGATCGCGTACCGCGCCGCCGACTCCGGCATCGTCGTGTGGAAGGCCGTGTCGAAGACCGCCACCTGCGGCAGGTCGGGACGCATCGCCATCGCCGTACGGATGCCCATGAGGTTCGCCGGGTTGTGCAGCGGCGCCACCGGAACGAGCCGCTCGATCTCCGCGAGCACCTCGTCGTCGATGACCGTCGGCTCGGTGAACCGCAGCCCGCCGTGCACCACCCGGTGGCCGATCGCCGCCAGCTCGGGGGAGTCCATCCCCAGGCCGTCCGCCGACAGTTCCTCGGCGACCGCCTTCAGCGCGGCCGCGTGGTCGGCGATCGGCCCGTTCTTCTCCCGCTTCTCGCCGCCCTGGAGGGGGGTGTGCACGATCCGCGAGGTCTCCTCGCCGATCCGCTCCACGAGCCCCTGCGCCAGGCGGCTGTCGTCACGCATGTCGAGCAGCTGGTACTTCACCGACGAGGAGCCGGAGTTGAGGACGAGGACGCGCGTGGGGGTGGAGGTCATGCCGGGAGCTCCTGGGCCTGGGACTGGATCGCCGTGATGGCGACCGTGTTGACGATGTCGCTGACGAGCGCGCCGCGCGAGAGGTCGTTCACGGGCTTGCGCAGACCCTGGAGCACCGGGCCGACGGCCACGGCGCCGGCCGAACGCTGCACGGCCTTGTAGGTGTTGTTGCCGGTGTTCAGGTCCGGGAAGACCAGCACGGTCGCCTGACCCGCCACCTCCGAACCCGGCAGCTTCGTCGCCGCCACGGACGGCTCGACGGCCGCGTCGTACTGGATCGGGCCCTCGATCCGCAGCTCCGGATGCGCCTCGCGGACCAGCTTCGTCGCCTCCCGCACCTTGTCGACGTCCGCGCCGGAGCCCGAGGTGCCCGTCGAGTACGACAGCATCGCGATACGCGGATCCACCCCGAAGCGGGCCGCGGTCGCCGCCGACTGGACGGCGATGTCCGCGAGCTGCTCGGCGTTCGGATCCGGGTTGACCGCGCAGTCGCCGTACACGAGGACCTTGTCGGCCAGCAGCATGAAGAACACCGAGGAGACGATCGAGGCGCCCGGCTTCGTCTTGATGATCTCGAAGGCCGGCCGGATCGTCGCCGCCGTGGAGTGCACCGACCCCGACACCATGCCGTCGGCCAGCCCCTCCTGCACCATCAGCGTGCCGAAGTAGTTCACGTCCGAGACCACGTCGTACGCCAGCTCGACGGTGACGCCCTTGTGGGCCCGCAGCGCCGCGTACTTCTCGGCGAACGCGTCGCGCAGCTCCGAGGTCTGCGGGTCGATCAGCTGCGTGTCGCCCAGCTTCACGCTCAGGTCCGCGGCCTTCTTGCGGATGGCCTCGACGTCGCCGAGCAGCGTCAGATCGCAGACGTCGCGGCGGACGAGCACGTCCGCCGCGCGCAGCACCCGCTCCTCCGTACCCTCGGGCAGCACCACCCTGCGCCGGTCGGCCCGCGCCTGTTCGAGGAGTTCGTGCTCGAACATCATCGGGGTGACCCGGCCGCTGCGCGCCACCGAGACCCGCTTGAGGAGGTCGGCGGTGTCCACGTGCCGCTCGAAGAGACCGAGGGCGGTCTCCGCCTTGCGCGGGGTCGCCGCGCTCAGCTTGCCCTCCAGGGCGAACAGCTCGGCCGCCGTCGGGAAGCTGTTGCCGGCCACGGAGATGACCGGCGTGCCGGGCGCGAGCCGGGCCGCGAGGGTGAGGATCTCCTCGCCGGGCCGCTCGTTCAGGGTGAGCAGCACGCCGGCGATCGGCGGGGTGCCGGCCGAGTGCGCGGCGAGCGCGCCGACGACCACGTCGGCCCGGTCCCCGGGGGTGACGACGAGACAGCCCGGGGTCAGCGCCTTGAGGAGGTTCGGCAGCATCGCGCCGCCGAAGACGAAGTCGAGGGCGTCCCGCGCGAGCCCCGCGTCGTCGCCGAGGACGACGGAGGCGCCCAGCGCGTGGGTGATCTGGGCGACCGTGGGCGCGGCGAGCGCCGGCTCGTCGGGCAGGACGTAGCAGGGGACGGGGAGCCGGGTCGTGAGCCGCTCGGCGATGGCCTCGCGGTCCTCGCCGGCCACCCGGTTGACGACCATCGCGAGCACGTCGCAGCCGAGCCCGTCGTACGCGCGGAAGGCGTTGCGCGCCTCGGCCCGTACGGACTCGGCGGGCTGGCCCTTGCCGCCGACCACCGGGATGACGGAGGCGCCGAACTCGTTGGCGAGGCGCGCGTTGAGCGCGAGCTCGTCGGGGAGCTGGGTCGCGGCGAAGTCGGTGCCGAGGACCAGGACGACCTCGTAGTCGCGGGCGACGGCGTGGAAGCGGTCGACGAGCCGGGAGACCAGCTCGTCGGTGCCCTGCTCGGCCTGGAGCGCGGAGGCCTCCTGGTAGTCCATGCCGTAGACCGTCGACGGGTCCTGGGCGAGCCGGTAGCGGGAGCGCAGCAGGTCGAAGAGCCGGTCGGGGCGGTGGTGCACGAGTGGCCGGAACACCCCCACCCGGTCCACCTGGCGGGTGAGGAGCTCCATGACTCCCAGCTCGACGACCTGGCGGCCGTCACCGCGGTCGATCCCGGTCACGTACACGCTGCGCGTCACGCCGTGGTCTCCTGTCCAGTCCTGCGGAAGGGGCCGACCGGTGCCCTCGCGGCACCGGTCAACGGCCCGTACGTCAATCGACAGTGCTCAGAAAGCCCCGATAGGGCGGCATTACCCCCTTGACAATACCCCCGCCGATGGATACGTCGCCCGCCGGACGAAGGGCCCGGAAACCCGGGACGAAAGGCCCCCGCGAGCCCGCCCCCGGGGACGCGCGGACCGACGACGAGCGCGCCCCTCGGGCGACGCGTGTGAGAATTGCGGTGGCTCATAACGGACCGCGACCGAGCAGGAGACCAAGCACGATGCGCATCGGAGTTCTCACCGCAGGCGGCGACTGCCCCGGCCTGAACGCAGTGATCCGGTCGGTCGTGCACCGGGCCGTCACCCACTACGGCGACGAGGTCATCGGCTTCGAGGACGGCTACGCGGGCCTCCTCGACGGCCGCTACCGCGCCCTCGACCTCAACGCCGTCAGCGGCATCCTCGCCCGCGGCGGCACCATCCTCGGCTCCTCCCGCCTGGAGCGCGACCGCTTCCGCGCCGCCTGCGACAACGCCAAGGAGCTCATCGAGAAGAGCGGCTTCGACGCGCTCGTCCCGATCGGCGGCGAGGGCACCCTCACCGCCGCCCGGATGCTCCACGAGGCCGGCGTGCCCGTCGTCGGCGTCCCCAAGACCATCGACAACGACATCTCCTCCACGGACCGCACCTTCGGCTTCGACACCGCCGTCGGCGTCGCCACCGAGGCCATGGACCGGCTCAAGACCACCGCCGAGTCCCACCAGCGCGTCATGGTCGTCGAGGTGATGGGCCGGCACGCCGGCTGGATCGCCCTGGAGTCCGGCATGGCCAGCGGCGCCCACGGCATCTGCCTGCCCGAGCGCCCCTTCGACCCGGCCGACCTGGTCAAGATGGTCGAGGAGCGCTTCTCCCGCGGCAAGAAGTTCGCCGTCATCTGCGTCGCCGAGGGCGCGCACCCCGCCGAGGGCACGATGGACTACGGCAAGGGCGAGATCGACCAGTTCGGCCACGAGCGCTTCCAGGGCATCGGCACCGCCCTCGCGTACGAACTGGAGCGCCGCCTCGGCAAGGAGGCCCGGCCCGTCATCCTCGGCCACGTCCAGCGCGGCGGCACGCCCACCGCGTACGACCGGGTGCTCGCCACCCGCTTCGGCTGGCACGCCGTGGAGGCCGTGCACCGCGGCGACTTCGGCCGGATGACGGCACTGCGCGGCACGAACGTCGAGATGGTGCCGCTGGCGGAGGCCGTGACCCAGCTGAAGACGGTCCCGGCGGACCGCATGCGCGAGGCGGAGTCGGTGTTCTAGGAGACCCGCTCCTGCGGCCCGGTGGCCCCGACCATCCCCCCGTGGACGGTCGGGGCCACTTCGCCATGCGCGGCACCGCCCCCGGAAATGCCGGATTCCACTCTTGAGCCCCGGCGCGAGATCAACAAGGCTGGGACCGTCCCGGACACGTCCCGACGCTGTCCGGTGGATGGCGGACGGCGGACGGTGGGAGGCGCGGATGACGCCGGGGGAGCACGCTCCTGATCCACGGGAGGACGAGGACCCCGTGGCCGGTCCCGTCTGGCCCGGTGCCGCCGACGACCCGTGCGGCGCCACCGGCGAGGCCCCGCCCGCGACCGGCTCCCGGATACGTCGCGGCCTCGTCGCCGCCGTCGCCCTCGCCGGGCTCGTGCTCGCCGGCCTCAGCGTCGTCGCCTTCCTGCGGGACGGGCACACCGGGCACCCGCCCCGCACCCCCACCGCACCCGCCGCCGGAGACGTCCGCATCCGGGTGGCCGGCACCGAGTTCTGCCTCGGCGAGCGGCGCGGTACCCGAACCGGCCAGGTCCTCCAGGTGCCGTGCGCCGCCGCGGGCCTGCCGCGCTACTCGCTGGCCGAGGCGGGCGGCGGCCGGTGGCGGATCGTTTCGGACCACCCCGACTCCGGCCCCGGCTGCTCCGGCATACCCTCCGGCGGCCGGACACCCGACGCCGCGTACGAGGACGCCGCGTGCGACGACCCGACCCGGATCGAGACCTTCGCCCTGGAGGCGTACGGCGATCCGGTCGAGGGCTACCGGATCGTCCCGGTCGGCTCCGCGACCCCCGGCAGCTGCGTCACCGTCGTCGGCGACCGCGCGGCCGCCTGGGCCCGCCTCGCCCAGGCGCCGTGCGCACCGGACGGGGCGGGCCAGCTGTTCGACTTCGACCGGAGGGACTGAAAGGCCCTGGGGGCCCGGGGGCCCTTCAGGCCCCGGGGACCCCAGGGCCTTCAGGACCGCAGGGGCCTCAGGAGGCTTCCACCAGGCGGGACCTGAGCGCCGTCACCACCTCCGGGTCGAGTCCGACGTGGCCGGTGACGTACCCGTACACCGAGCCGTAACGCTCGCGCAGGTCCGCCAGGAACAGCCGGATGACGTCGGCGGGCGCCCGGCCGTAGCCCGGCCAGCGCGGCTCCCGGCCCGGGTGCCCGGCCCGCCAGTCGTCGATCAGCCGCTCCGTGGCCAGCTCGGTGAGCGCGAAGTCCGCGAGGATCTCCTCGTCCGGGACCTCCAGGAGGCCGAGGACGACGGCCGCGAGCAGACCCGTACGGTCCTTCCCGGAGGCGCAGTGGAAGACGAGCGGTTCGTCGGCGGCGGCGATCAGTTCCAGGGCCGTACGGAGCTCCTCCGCCCCGTCCTCGGCGACCTCGGCGAAGCGGTCGGCGAGGTAGCGCCAGGGATCGAGGGCCGGGTCGATCGCCTCCTGGTCGTAGGGGCGGTGCTCGATGGAGAGGTTGTGCCAGGAGACCTCCTCGGTCTCGGGCAGGCGGCCCTTGCCGGCGATCTCCCACGGATAGCGCAGGTCGATCACCGTGCCCACGCCCAGCGCGCGGAAGCGCTCCAGGTCGGTGGGGCCGGCGTCCGCGAGCTTGCCGAGGGAGTCGGAGCGGTAGAGGATCTCCCACCGCACGGTCCCGCCGTCGGCGGTCCGATAGCCGCCCAGATCACGGAAGTTGTGGAGTCGGTCGAAGGGTATGTGTCGTCTCACGGCGGCCAATCTACGGCGACGGCCGACGACGGTCTAAGGGCCCACCGCGGCCCAGAAGCGGGCCGTGATCTCGTCCAGGTAGGCGCGGCCCTCGTCGCCGGTCGTCCCGATGGCGCCCCAGCTGCTGGTCGCGACCACCCGCGCGTGGTACTCCGTGTGGAGCTGCCGGAGCGCGGACTCCACGATCCGCTTGGGCAGCGGCACCCTCTTCACCATCGGCTTCACGTACGCCTGCCAGCGCGTCGTCGCCGCGTCCCGCAGCAGCTCGGCGAGGGCCTCGTCGCCGCCGGTCGCGGTGATCAGGGCGCGCGGGCCGAGACCGAGCACCTCGGCGAGGGCGGCCGTCTGGCGTTCGGTGCCGCGCCAGCTGCCCTCGTCCTCCATCCGCTGGTACGCGTGCGGTGCCACGCCCACCCGGCGGGCGAGCTCCTCGGTGGAGAGCCCGCGCGCCACCCGGTGCTCGCGCAGCGTGGAGGCGGCGGCGATCAGCTCGGCGGGGGAGCACCACAGGACGCCCGCGAGGGCGGTGAGCTCCTGCTCGTTCGGGACCGCCCGGCCGCGCTCCCAGGCGACGACGGTCTCGGGGTCGACGAAGAGGCCGTACTGCGCGCGCAGGCCGTAGGCGACGTGGCCGAAGGCCATGCCGAGGCCCTCGCGGAGGCGGCGCGCGGCCTGGGCGTCGAAGGGAGGGGAGGGTTGGTGCACCCGGCCACGGTAGGTACAAAGGGTGACGGCTGGCTACGGTGCGTTCCCCCAACGTGCGGCGTCGTAGGAACGTGGGAACCGGTCAGTAACCGCGTCCCGGCCCGTCGACCCAGCGGTACTGGAGCTCGGGCCGCCCGATCTGCCCGTACTGCGGGGCGCGCACGGCCCGGCCCTCCGTGACCAGGTGCTCCAGGTAGCGGCGGGCGGTGATCCGGGAGATCCCGACCGCCGTACCGGCCTCGGCCGCGGTGAGCCCGGCGGGGTCGGCCCGGAGGGTACGGGTGACGGCTTCGAGCGTCGGGGCGCTGAGGCCCTTGGGCAGCGCGGCGGGGTGCGGGGCCCGGAGCGCGGCCAGGGCCCGGTCCACCTCGTCCTGGCCGGAGGCCTCGCCGGCGGCCGCCCGGAACTCGGCGTACCGGGCGAGCCGGTCCCGGAGGGTGGCGAAGGCGAACGGCTTCAGGACGTACTGGACGACGCCGAGGGACACCCCCTCGCGGACGACCGCCAGGTCGCGGGCGGAGGTCACGGCGATGACGTCGGCGGAGTGCCCGGCGGCGCGCAGGGCCCGCAGCAGCTGGAGGCCGTGGCCGTCGGGCAGGTAGAGGTCGAGCAGGATCAGGTCGACGGGGGTCCGGTCGAGCACCCGCACGGCGGCGGCCCGCGAGTGCGCGACCCCGACGACGGTGAACCCCTCGACTCGCCCGGCGTAGAGCGCGTGAGCGTCGGCGGCGACGGGGTCGTCCTCGACGACGAGAACGCGAAGGGGGTGCGGGCTCACGGGGTGACCTCCGGGGTGGGGGCAGCGGGGATCTTCCCGGCGGCAGCACCCGGTCCACCCGCGGGGATCGTCGCGCCCGCGGGGACCCGCGCGCTCGTTCCGTCCGTCCCGGCGGCAGCGGCCAGCGGCAGCCGTACCGTGAACCGTGCGCCGCCCTCCTCCGCGTCCGTGAGGTGCAGCGTGCCCGAGGCTCGGGTGACCGCCTGGCGCACCAGGGCGAGGCCGAGGCCCCGGCCCGGGCCCCGGGTGGACCAGCCGCGGCCGAGGACCGCCTCGCGGTCGGCGGGGCGGACGCCCGGGCCGCTGTCGGCGACCCGGAGCAGCAGCTCGCCGTCGCCCGCGCGGGCCGCGACCGTGACCGTCACGCGCGCGTGCGGGGTCCCGCCGGCCGCCTCCACCGCGTTGTCGATGAGGTTGCCCAGGATCGTCACCAGGTCCCGGGCGGGCAGGGCCGCCGGCACCCGGCCGTCGTCGATGCGGCTGTCCTCGGTGAGGACCAGTTCCACGCCCCGCTCGTTCGCCTGCGCCGCCTTGCCCAGGAGCAGCGCCGCGAGGACCGGTTCGCCCACCGCGTCGACGACCCGGTCGGTGAGCGCCTGGGCGAGTTCCAGTTCCGCCGTCGCGAACTCCACCGCCTCGGCCACCCGGCCCAGTTCGATGAGCGACACGACCGTGTGCAGCCGGTTCGCCGCCTCGTGGGCCTGGGAGCGGAGCGCCTCCGTGAAGCCCCGCTCGGAGTCCAGCTCGCCGGAGAGCGCCTGGAGTTCGGTGCGGTCCCGGAGCGTGACGACGGTGCCGCGGCGCTCCCCGCCCACCACCGGACGGGTGTTGACGACCAGGACCCGGTCCGCCGTCAGGTGCGTCTCGTCGACGCGCGGCTCCGAGGAGAGCAGCGCGCCGGTCAGCGACGCCGGCAGGCCGAGGTCCGCGGCCGGCCGGCCGACGACCGCCTCGTCCAGGCCCAGGAGTTCCCGCGCGCCGTCGTTGATGAGGGCGATCCGCCGCCGCCCGTCGAGCATCACGAGCCCCTCCCGCACCGCGTGCAGCGCGGCCTCGTGGTAGTCGTGCACACGGCTCAGCTCGGTGGCGTTCATGCCGTGCGTGTGGCGGCGCAGACGGGCGTTCACGACGTACGTCCCCGCGCCGCCGAGCGCGAGCGCCGCGCCCGCCATCCCGAGCAGCGCGGTCACCTGCTTCCGCACCTGCTCGCTGATCTCGTCGATCGTGATGCCCGCGCTGACCAGGGCGACGACCCGGCCGTGGTCGAGGACCGGCGCCACCGTCCGCACGGACGGGCCGAGGACCCCCAGGTGCGTCTCGGAGTAGATCCGGCCCTGCCGCGCCTGCTCGATGTGGCCGAGGTACGTGCGGCCTATCTGCTCCGGCTCCGGATGCGTCCAGCGGGTGCCGTCCGGGGCCATGACCACCACGAAGGCGACACCCGCGTGGCGGCGCAACGACTCCGCGTACGGCTGGAGGGCGGCCGTCGGATCGGCCGAGTGCGCGGCGGCGACCACGGACGGCGAGTCGGCGACGGCCGCGGCGGTCGCCGTGGCCTGGCGCCGCGCGGTCTCCTCGGCCTGTGCGAGGTCCGTGACGTACGCGAAGACCGCGCACCCCGCCACGACGACGGCCACGAGCACGACCTGCATCGCGAAGAGCTGGCCGGCGAGGCTGCGGGGGCGGGGGAGGCGGAGACGCATGCGGGTAAGTGTGCACGTGGGAACGCGCGGGGCGGCACCGCGTTCCCGAATCGTTCTCGTCCCGCCGTGAACGAAACGCACGTAACCGTGACCCGGGTCACAGGCTGATGGATAGTCGCGGAGGTCCACCGGGACGTGGACACCCATCAGCACGAGGAGGACCCCGTGGCCGCACGCCGGGACCGTACCCACTATCTCTATCTGGCCGTCATCGGCGCCGTACTGCTCGGCATCACGGTCGGCTTCCTGGCGCCGGGCGTCGCCGTCGAGCTCAAGCCGCTCGGCACCGGCTTCGTCAACCTGATCAAGATGATGATCTCGCCGATCATCTTCTGCACGATCGTGCTCGGCGTCGGCTCGGTACGGAAGGCCGCGAAGGTCGGCGCCGTCGGCGGCCTCGCCCTCGGGTACTTCCTCGTGATGTCCACCGTCGCACTCGCGATCGGTCTGCTCGTCGGCAACCTCCTGGAGCCCGGCTCCGGGCTCCACCTCACCAAGGAGATCGCCGAGGCGGGAGCCAAGCAGGCCGAGGGCGCGAGCGAGTCGACGCCGGACTTCCTGCTCGGGATGATCCCGAAGACCCTCGTCTCCGCCTTCACCGAGGGCGAGGTCCTCCAGACCCTCCTGGTCGCCCTCCTCGCCGGCTTCGCGCTCCAGGCTATGGGCTCCGCCGGGGAGCCCGTCCTGCGCGGGATCGGACACATCCAGCGGCTCGTCTTCCGCATCCTCGGCATGATCATGTGGGCCGCGCCGGTCGGCGCGTTCGGCGCGATCGCGGCCGTGGTCGGCGCGACCGGTGCCGCGGCGCTGAAGTCGCTGGCCGTGATCATGATCGGCTTCTACGTCACCTGCGGGCTCTTCGTCTTCGTGGTCCTCGGTACGCTGCTCCGCCTGATCGCCGGGATCAACATCTGGTCGCTCCTGAAGTACCTGGGGCGCGAGTTCCTGCTGATCCTCTCCACCTCGTCGTCCGAGTCCGCGCTGCCGCGGCTCATCGCGAAGATGGAGCACCTGGGCGTCAGCAAGCCGGTCGTCGGCATCACCGTGCCGACGGGGTACTCCTTCAACCTCGACGGCACCGCGATCTACCTGACGATGGCCTCGCTGTTCACGGCCGAGGCGATGGGCGACCCGCTGTCGCTCGGCGAGCAGGTCTCCCTTCTCGCCTTCATGATCATCGCGTCGAAGGGCGCGGCGGGGGTGACGGGCGCGGGCCTCGCCACGCTCGCGGGCGGCCTCCAGTCGCACCGCCCCGAACTCGTCGACGGAGTCGGCCTCATCGTCGGCATCGACCGCTTCATGAGCGAGGCCCGCGCCCTCACCAACTTCGCGGGCAACGCGGTCGCGACGGTGCTCGTCGGCACGTGGACGAAGGAGATCGACAAGGCACGCGCGGCGGAGGTCCTGGCGGGCCGGGTCCCGTTCGACGAGACGACGCTGGTGGACGACGGGCACGGCGCGACGGCGGTGCCGGACCAGCGCACGGAAGGCGAGGAGAAGGCCCGAGCGGGCGTCTGACGCACCCCCGCCCCGTGCGGGCAATCGTCCCGCCGGGGCGAGGGGGTCCCCCCTGCTCGAGCGAAGCCGAGAGCTCGGGGGAGGGTGGGCACACGGGACGGCGCCCTTCAGCGGCGCCTCCGCGTTCCGCGCCCGGACCCGCACCACCTGGGTGCCGTCATTCGCGGTGCGGGTCCAGGCTCGGGAGCCTCTGGCGCCGGCACGGGCGCCGTTCCGTTGTGCCCACCCGTTCCGCCCCGGCGGAACGCATGCCCACAACGGGGCCTACCGGCCCGCGTTCAGGGCCGTCAGATCCTCCGGCGCGAGCCGTAGGGTTGCGGCGTTCGCCGAGTCCCGCGCCGAAGACGGCCGGCTCGCGCCCGGGATCGGGAGGACCGTTTCCGAGCGGGTGAGGAGCCAGGCCAGGGCCACCTGCTGGGGGCTGACGCCGTGCGCGCGAGCCACGCGGTGGAAGGCGCCGAACTCCGGGTCCTCCTCGAGGGCCGACGCCCCGTCCAGGGAGCTCCGCGAGATCCCGCCCAGCGGGCTCCACGGCAGGAACGCCAGACCCAGCGACGCGCACAGCCGCAGCTCCGCCTCGCTGTCCCGCACCGCCGGCGAGTAGCGGTTCTGTACGGAGACCAGCCGGTCGCCCAGGATCTCGCGGGCCTGAACGATCTGCTCGGTACTCACGTTCGAGACGCCCGCAAGTCGTACCGTGCCCGCGTCCAGCAACTCCCTGACCGCACCGAGCGATTCGGCGTACGGGACCGCCGGGTCCGGCTTGTGCAGCTGGTACAGGCCGATCGCGTCGCCGCCGAGCCGCCGCGCCGAGTCCTCCGCCGCGCGCCGCAGGTGCTCGGGCCGGCCGTCCACGGTCCAGCCGCCGTCCGCCGTGCGCCCCCGGCCGCCCTTCGTCGCGACGAGCACGCCGTCCGTACCGCCGCCGTACGAGGCGAGGGCGCGCCGCACGAGGAGCTCGCCCTCGCCCGGTGTGCCGCCCGGCGGGTGGTACGAGTCGGCGGTGTCGAGAAGCGTCACGCCCGCGTCGAGCGCGGCGTGCACCGTGGCGACGGCCCGCGCCTCGTCCGGGCGGCCCTCGATGGACAGCGGCATCGTGCCGAGTCCGACGGCCCCGACGCGTACGTCCCCCAGCATCCGGTACCGCGTCATCGGCGCACCGCCCCGATCGTCTCCGAGACGGCCTCGGCGAGCCACTCGCCGGAGTCCGTGAAGGTGTAACCGAGCGACACCGCACGGGAGTTGGACATGGCGTACGAGCGGGTGAAGGAGAACGGCGAGACCTCCCCGACCTCCACCTCCTGGAACACCGTCCGGCCGCCCACCAGCTTCTCGATCTCCGCGCAGATGTCGGCGGTCGTGAGCGGGGAGTGGGAGTGCGCGTTCACCGGCCCGGTGAAGTCCGCCCCGACCGCCCACGCGAGGAACGCCGCGATCTCCTCCACGTACACATAGGTCGCCGGGTGGTTCACCACCGGCACGGCGATCGGTTCGCCCGCCCTGATGCGCCGCGCGTAGTGGTCGAGCCGGCCCGTGAAGTCGTCCGCGCCGCCGAGGACGTGCGCCACCCGCACCGAGGCCCAGGCGAACGGCGCGCCGTCCGCCGCGAAGACCGCCTCGGCCTGCCGCTTCCCCTCCCCGTAGTGCGCGTCGAGGAACTCCGGGTCCTCCCAGGGCAGTCCCGTGTCGACGGTCACCGTGGCCGGGTCCACGGCGGACTCGGCGACGGGGACGGCCGAGTCCTCGTACTCGTACACCTCGACCGTCGACGTCATCACATAGCGCCGGGTGCGCGTCGCGAACACCCGACGGGCGATCTCGGCCTGGCGCGGCGTGTAGCAGACCTGGTCGACGACGACGTCGAAGGAACGGCCCGCGAGGACGGATTCGAGAGCGCTCTCGTCATCACGGTCGGCGACCAGCTGCTCGATTCCCTCCGGGGCCGCGGAGGAACCCCGGTTGAGCACCGTGATCCGGTGCCCGGATTCCCGCAGCAGTGCGATGAGCCGCTTTCCGAAATAGCGGTTCCCGCCGATCACCAGGATGTCCATGAATCCCAACTCCCCCAACTCCCTTGTCTCTGCACACAAGTGTTACGTTGTGCGCTTGCCGATTGAAGGGGGAAACATGGGAGTGCAGGCCGTCCCGCCGAAGGAACCACGGCATTCGCGAGCCGCCACCGACGAAACATCGGCGGCCGCTTTCGACCCCATCGACCGGCAGATCCTGGACCTCCTGCAGACCGACGGCCGCATCAAGCTGAGCGAGCTCGGCCGCCGCGTCCGGCTCAGCCCCGCGGCCGTCACCGAACGGGTCCGCCGTCTGGAGGCGAGCGGGGCGGTCACCGGCTACGGCGCGCACGTCTCGCCGGCCGTGCTCGGCTACGGCATCCAGGCCTTCATCCGCGTGAACCCGCACGGCGGCTACAACCTGAAGCACCCCCGCACCCTGGAGCTGACCGCGCGCCCCGAGGTCCTGGAGGTCCACCACGTGGTCGGCGAGGACTGCTGGATCCTGAAGGTCGCCGTCACCGACACCATCCACCTGGAAGACATCCTGGAGCAGACCTCGGCCCTCGGCCGGACCACGACCTCGATCGTGCTGTCCTCCCCGGTGGTCCGCAAACCCCTCCTGCCGTCGTCCACGCGCTGAGCCCTTGCCTTGACGTCGGCGTCAAGGCCTACCGTCGGGGACATGCGCATCGGAGAGCTGGCCGAGCGGGCCGGGACGACCACGCGGACCCTGCGGTACTACGAGTCCCGCGGTCTGCTGACCGCCCGGCGTACGGAGCAGGGGTACCGCACCTACGACGAGGACGACCTGCGGCTGCTCCAGCAGATCAGGACCCTGCAGGACTTCGGGTTCGAGCTGGAGGAGACGCGGCCGTTCGTCGACTGCCTGCGCGCGGGGCATCCGGCGGGGGACTCCTGTCCCGCGTCGATCGCCGTGTACCGGCGGAAGGTCGCCGAGCTGGACGGGCTCATCGAACAGCTCCAGGCGGTACGCGCCCAGGTGGGCGCCCAGCTGCTCCGGGCCGAGGCGGAACTGCCGCACGGCCCGGAGCCCCGGTGCGAACTCGCGGCGGAGACGGAGACGAAGGGGTGACGGACATGACGACGTACGCGGAGGGCGTGGCCCGGGTCACGGACGCGGACTTCGGCACGGAGGTGCTGGGCGCCGGGCTGCCGGTCCTGGTGAAGTTCACGGCGGAGTGGTGCGGGCCCTGCCGGCAGATGAAGCCGGTGCTCGGCGCGCTCGCCGCCGAGGAGGCGGAGCGGCTGCGCATCGTGGAGGTCGATGTGGACCACAGCCCGGAGACCGCGCTGAGGTACGGGATCCTCGGGACGCCGACCTTCGTGGTGTTCCGCGGGGGCGAGCCCGTGAAGTCGATCGTCGGCGCCCGCCCGAAGCGCCGCCTCCTGGCGGAACTGGAGGACGTGCTGGCCTGAGCGGTCCGACACCGAGGCATACAGAAATACCCCGACTAGAATTGACAGTCGGGGTATTGCATCGCGTATATTCATTGATTCCGTGTCCGGGCACACCGGAAACGCGGAGAAGTTCAATAAACGCACTGTATCGCGCCGGGAGTCGAATTGTCAACCGAGGAATTTCGGAATGAGCAGCGATTCATCACCGATCTCTACGCACGACTCGACGACCTGAGGGACCAGGCCGAAGCCGCCGTCGAGCGGGCGCTGCGCACCCCCGGGGTCGGCAGCAGCCAGGGACGGCTCGAACGGGACGTGATGGTCGCCGAGCAGTCCGGGCTGCTCTCCGCGCTCAACGCCGGGGAGAGCGGGCTCTGCTTCGGCCGGCTCGTCTTCAAGGACGGCCGCGACCACCACATCGGCCGGCTCGGCATCCGCGAGGACGACCCGAACCGCACCCCGCTCGTCGTCGACTGGCGCGCCGAGATCGCCCGCCCCTTCTACCTCGCCACCGGGTACGAGCCGATGGGGCTCTCCCGCCGCCGGCACATCACCACCCAGGGGCGCGAGGTCGTCTCCCTCCACGACGAGGTCCTCGACCTCGCCGACGCCACCCGCACCGGCCACGAGAGCCGGGACGCCGACGAGGTGCTGCTCGCCGCGCTCGACGCCGCCCGCACCGGCCGCATGCACGACATCGTGCAGACCATCCAGGCCGAGCAGGACGCCATCATCCGCTCCCCGCACCGAGGGGTCCTCGTCGTCGAGGGCGGCCCCGGCACCGGCAAGACCGCCGTCGCCCTGCACCGCGCCGCGTACCTCCTCTACGCGCACCGCGAGCAGCTCGCCAAGCGGGCCGTCCTCATCGTCGGCCCCAACCCCGCCTTCCTCGGCTACATCGGCAACGTGCTGCCCTCCCTCGGCGAGACCGGCGTCCTCCTCGCCACCCCCGCCGAGCTGTTCCCCGGCGTCCGCGCCACCGGTACGGACACCCCGCGCGCCGCCGCCGTGAAGGGCGCCGCCGCCATGGCCGACGCGCTCGCCGAAGCCGTACGGGACCGCCAGCAGGTCCCCGAGCGCGGCGAACCGCTGATCGTGCCCCACGAGGACGGCGACCTGGTCATCGACTGGGACATGGCCCTCGAAGCCCGCCACAAGGCCCGCGAGACCTTCCTCCCGCACAACCTCGCCCGCCCCTACTTCGCCTTCCGGATCCTCGACGCGCTCGCCGAGCAGCTCGCCGACCGCATCGGCGCCGACCCCTACGGCGGCCCCAACTTCCTCGGCCCCGACGACATCGCCCTGCTCGCCAAGGGCATCGCCGCCAACCCCGACGTCCACGCCGCCATCGACACCCTGTGGCCGCCGCTCACCCCGCAGGAGTTCCTCGCCGACTACCTCGCCGAGCCCACGCACCTCGGATCCGAGGCCGACGCCGAGGCGATCCGCCGCGACGGCGGGGCCTGGACACCCGCCGACGTACCCCTCCTCGACGAGGCCGCCGAACTCCTCGGCCAGGACGACTCCGCCGCCCGCGCCGCCGAGGAGGCCGAGCGGCAGAAGCAGATCCAGTACGCGCAGGGCGTCCTCGACGTCTCCTTCGCCTCCCGCACCTACGAGTTCGAGGACAAGGAGGAGCTCGACAAGGACGCCTCCGAGGTCCTCTCCGCCCACGACATCATCGACGCCGAGCGCTTCGCCGAGCGGCACGAGGAGGCCGACCACCGCACCGCCGCCGAGCGGGCCGCCGCCGACCGCACCTGGGCCTTCGGCCACATCATCGTCGACGAGGCCCAGGAGCTCTCCGCCATGGCCTGGCGGCTCCTCATGCGCCGCAGCCCCAGCCGCTCCATGACCCTCGTCGGCGACCCCGCCCAGACCGGCGACCCGGCCGGCGTCGGCGCCTGGGAGTCCATCCTCGGCCCGTACGTCGAGGACCGCTGGGACCACGTCCGGCTCGGCGTCAACTACCGCACGCCCGCCGAGATCATGGCGGTCGCCGCCGAGGTCCGCAGGGAGGACGACCCCGGCTTCGAACCGCCCCGCTCGGTGCGCTCCACCGGCGTCGAGCCCTGGGACCGGACCGTGGACGACCCGGTGAAGGAGGCCGCCGACGCGGTCGCCGCCGAACTCCGGGAGGAGGGCCGGACCGCCGTGATCGCCCCGGCGGAGTTCCACCCCGGTCTGATCGCGGCGCTCCCCGACGCCTCGTACGGCCCGAAGCCCGACCTCACCCGGCCCGTCGTCCTCCTCGACCCCCGGCAGGCGAAGGGCCTCGAATTCGACACGGTCCTCGTCGTCGATCCGGACGGCATCCGGACCGGCGCCACGCACGGCGTCAACGACCTGTACGTGGCGCTGACCAGGGCCACCCAGCGGCTCGGTGTGATCAGGCCGGCCTGAGCCAGACCGTCGCGAGCGGCGGCAGCGTCATCCGCACGCTCGCCTCGCGGCCGTGCCACGGCACCGACTCGGTCTTCACCGGGTCGGTGCCCACCACGTCCGAGCCGCCGTACCGCGCCGCGTCCGTGTTCAGGACCTCCGCCCAGGCCGCGAACGCGTCCGGCACCCCGAGCCGGTAGTCGTGCCGCACCACCGGCGAGAAGTTGCACACCGCGAGCAGCGGCGAGCCGAAGCCGTCGAACCGCAGGAACGCGAAGACGTTGTCCTCCGCCGCGTCCCCCGCCACCCACTGGAAACCGTCCGGGACGGTGTCCCGCTCCCACAGCGACGGCGTCGCCGTGTACACCGTGTTCAGGTCCCGGACGAGGTCCCGCACCCCCCGGTGGTCCGCCTCCGCCCCGTACGCCGGATCGAGCAGCCACCAGTCGGGCCCGTGGTCCGCCGACCACTCCGCGCCCTGCGCGAACTCCTGCCCCATGTAGAGCAGCTGCTTGCCCGGGTGCGCCCACATGAAGCCCAGGTACGCGCGGTGGTTGGCGCGCTGCTGCCACCAGTCGCCCGGCATCTTCGACACCAGCGACCGCTTGCCGTGCACCACCTCGTCGTGCGAGATCGGCAGGATGTAGTTCTCGCTGTACGCGTACACCATCGAGAACGTCATCTCGTGGTGGTGGTACTTGCGGTGCACCGGCTCCTTCTCCACGTACTGGAGCGAGTCGTGCATCCAGCCCATGTTCCACTTCATGCCGAAGCCCAGACCGCCGAAGCCGCCGGGACCCACCTGGTCCGTCGCCCGCGTCACCCCGTCCCAGGCCGTCGACTCCTCGGCGAACGTGACGACGCCGGGGCAGCGGCGGTACACCGTGGCGTTCATCTCCTGGAGGAAGCGGACCGCGTCCAGGTTCTCCCGGCCCCCGAACTCGTTCGGCACCCACTCGCCGTGCTCCCGCGAGTAGTCCAGGTAGAGCATCGACGCGACCGCGTCCACCCGCAGCCCGTCCACGTGGAACTCCTGGCACCAGTACACGGCGTTGGCGACGAGGAAGTTCCGCACCTCCTTGCGGCCGTAGTCGAACTCCAGGGTCCCCCAGTCGGGATGGTGCGAACGGCGTGGGTCCTCGTGCTCGTACAGCGGACGCCCGTCGAACTCCGCGAGCGCCCAGTCGTCCTTCGGGAAGTGCGCCGGCACCCAGTCCATGAGCACCCCGATCCCCGCCCGGTGCAGCGCGTCGACCAGGAACCGGAAGTCGTCCGGGGTGCCCATGCGGGCCGTCGGCGCGTAGAACCCGGTGACCTGGTAGCCCCAGGACCCGCCGAAGGGGTGCTCGGTGACCGGCATCAGCTCGACATGCGTGAACCCGAGATCGCGGACGTACGCGGGCAGCTGCTCGGCGAGCTGCCGATACGTCAGCCCCGGCCGCCAGGACGGCAGGTGTACCTCGTAGACGGAGATCGGCGCCTCGTGCGGCGGGCGCGCCCCGCGCCGCTCCATCCACTCCGCGTCCTCCCACGTGTAGTGCGACGCGGTGACGATCGACGCGGTGTTCGGCGGGCACTCCGTACGACGCGCCATCGGGTCCGCGCGGACGGTGTGCGAACCGTCGGGCCGCGTGATGTCGTACTTGTAGACCGCGCCCTCGCCGACCCCCGGCACGAACAGCTCCCACACGCCCGTCGACCCCAGCGAACGCATCGGCAGCGCCGTGCCGTCCCAGTGCGTGAAGTCACCCGTGACCCGCACCCCGCGCGCGTTCGGCGCCCACACGGCGAAGCGGGTGCCGGCCACGCCCTCGTGGGTCATGGGGTGCGAGCCGAGCGCCGTCCACAGCTCCTCGTGCCGGCCCTCGCCGATCAGATGCAGGTCGAGATCGCCGAGGGCCGGCAGGAAGCGGTACGGGTCGTGCACGGGCATCTCGTCCCCGTCGTACCGCACCCGCAGCTCGTACGCCGGGACCTTCCGCAGCAGCGGGACGAACACCGAGAACAGTCCGTCGCCGTCGTCGTCCATCAGGAGCCGCTTGCCCTTGGTGAGGACGGCGACCTCCTTCGCCCACGGGCGCAGCGCCCTGATGACGACCCCGCCCTTCACCGGATGCGCGCCGAGCAGACCGTGCGGATCGTGATGCTCCCCGGCGAGCAGCCGGGCCCGGTCACCCGGGTCGAGCGCGGGCGCCTTCCGTACGGTGCTGGACTTCTTGCCTGAGGAACGGCCGGTCACGGGGGTGCCTCCTGGGGGCAGGGGAAGGGGCTACGGGAACGGAACGGTGATGCGAGGGGCCGGGACACTCGGCCGAACGGGGCGTGTCGGGCTTTCGCAGGCGGGGGGCGGTGCGGCGGGCGGCCGGACTGCGCCGAACGTGTCGGGCCCGCCCGTCGTGGGCCCGACACGTCGCGGTTCATCGGGCCGCGAGGCGTTCGATCGCGGACATCGGGACCGGGAGCCAGTCCGGACGGTGGCGGGCCTCGTAGACCACCTCGTACACCGCCTTGTCCGTCTCGTAGGCCCGCAGGAGCGCCGGGTCGGCCCGGGGGTCGGTGCCCGACGCCTCCGCGTAGCCCGTGCAGTACGCCGCCCGGCAGCGGGAGGCCCAGTCCGCGTTCCAGGGCCGGTGCGTGCGGGCCGCGTAGTCGAAGGAGCGGAGCATTCCGGCGACGTCGCGGACGGTGGGCTGGGGGCTGCGCCGTTCGTCCAGCGGCTTCGCGGGCTCGCCCTCGAAGTCGATGACGGCCCAGCCGCCGTCGGAGCCGCGCAGGGTCTGCCCCAGGTGCAGGTCCCCGTGGATGCGCTGCACCGCGGCCCCGCCGCTCGCCGCGGCGAACACGGCCCGCAGGCCCGGCACGTACGGCAGCAGGGCCGGCACGGCCTGCGCCGCCGCGTGGAGGCGCCGGTCCATCGCGGCGGCGAGCTGCTCGGTCTCCGCGCGGGCCAGGCGCCGGGTGGGGAGCGCCTCGGCGAGGGCCAGATGGACCTCGGCGGTGGCGCGGCCGAGGGCCCTGGCCTCGATCGTGAACTCCCGTCCGTCGGCGAGCGAGTCGAGGGCGAGCCGCCAGCCGTCCCGGGAGTCCCGGAGGTAGGGCTGGAGGACGCCGAGGGTGGAGGCCCCGGACTCGAACCAGGCGACGGGCGCCGGGACCCGGGCGCAGCCGGCCCGGCTCAGCGCCAGGGGGAGTTCCAGGTCCGGATTCGCGCCGGGGCTGACGCGCCGGAAGATCTTCAGGATGAACGAATCTCCAAAGACCAGAGACGAGTTGGACTGCTCGGCGTCCAGCATGCGCGGGGCCAGGGCGGGCGGCAGCGCCGTGGTGGCGTGGAAGCGGAGGGGGCCCGTGCGGCCCGGGGTGCGCAGCCGCTCGTAGAGGAGGCCGGCGAGCCGCGGGTCGCGCAGCCCTTCGTACACGGCGCGTCCGGCGAGCGGCCCCTGCCTGATCCGCCCGATCAGGGCGGGGCCGAGGCGGGGCGGGAGCTGGGTCCGTACGCCCAGGAGCAGTTGGTAGCAGTCGGCGGGGGTGTCGGCCGGGCGGCCGGGCTGTTCGACTCGTACGAGGAGGTGGAGGAGTCCGGGCCCGGTGCCGTCCAGGGGCAGCAGCTCGGTCGCCGCGTCCAGCGTGAATCCGGTGACCCGGCGGCCCTTGCCCGCGAACCAGCGCTGCCGTGGCAGCCATTCGTGGAGCAGGGGGGCGAGGGACGGGAGGAGGGCGTCCGGGGCCCGGGTGGTGGATGCGGTCTCCGGCATGGCATCGCGTCCTTTCCCCGGGGTGCGCAAGTGGAGTTCGTAGGCATTCAAATGCGCAGATTGTCCCGGATTGCGGCTGTGGCTGTCCGGATGTGCGGGACGTGTCGGAAAGGGAAGATCCGTATGGGCCTGGCGAGAAGGCCCGTATGGACCCGAATCGTGTGTCGTTCACAGTGCCCAGGGTGGGACGGGGGAAACCGCCCCACCCGGAACTGGCTTCGGCTCAGGCCTTCTTGAGACGGAACCAGTAGAAGCCGTGTCCCGCAAGGGTCAGGAGGTAGGGCAGCTGTCCGATGGCCGGGAACTGCACCCCGCCGATGAGCTCCACGGGTCGCGTGCCGTCGAAGCGCCGCAGGTCGAGCTCGGTGGGCTGGGCGTGCCGCGAGAAGTTGTTCACGCAGAGGACCAGATCGTCGCCGTCCTCCCTCAGGAAGGCGAGCACCGCCGGGTTGGACGCCGGGAGTTCCGTGTACGTCCCCGTCCCGAAGGCGCGGTTCTGCTTACGGATCTCGATCATCCGCTTCGTCCAGTGGAGCAGCGAGGACGGCGAGGCCATGCCCGCCTCGACGTTGGTCACCTGGTAGCCGTGGACCGGGTCCATGATGGCCGGCAGGTAGAGCCGTCCCGGGTCGCAGGAGGAGAAGCCCGCGTTCCGGTCGGGGGTCCACTGCATCGGGGTCCGCACCCCGTCCCGGTCGCCGAGCCAGATGTTGTCGCCCATGCCGATCTCGTCGCCGTAGTACAGCACCGGCGAGCCGGGCAGCGAGAAGAGCAGGGCGGTGAACAGCTCCATCTGCTTGCGGTCGTTGTCGAGGAGCGGGGCGAGCCGCCGCCGGATGCCGATGTTGGCCCGCATGCGCGGGTCCTTGGCGTACTCGGCGTACATGTAGTCGCGCTCTTCGTCCGTGACCATCTCGAGCGTGAGCTCGTCGTGGTTGCGCAGGAAGATGCCCCACTGGCAGCCGGAGGGGATCTCCGGGGTCTTCGCCAGGATCTCGGAGACCGGGTAGCGGGACTCGCGCCGCACGGCCATGAAGATCCGCGGCATGACCGGGAAGTGGAAGGCCATGTGGCACTCGTCGCCGCCGGAGCGGAAGTCGCCGAAGTAGTCGACGACGTCCTCCGGCCACTGGTTGGCCTCGGCGAGCAGCACCGTGTCCGGGTAGTGGTCGTCGATCTCCTTGCGGACCCGCTTGAGGAAGGCGTGGGTGGCCGGGAGGTTCTCGCAGTTGGTGCCCTCCTGCTGGTACAGGTACGGCACCGCGTCGAGCCGGAAGCCGTCGATCCCCAGGTCCAGCCAGAACTTCAGCGCGGACAGGATCTCCTCCTGCACCGCCGGGTTCTCGTAGTTGAGGTCCGGCTGGTGCGAGAAGAACCGGTGCCAGTAGTACTGCTTGCGGACCGGGTCGAAGGTCCAGTTGGAGGTCTCGGTGTCGACGAAGATGATCCGGGCGTCCGCGTACTGCTTGTCGTCGTCCGCCCAGACGTAGTAGTCGCCGTACGGGCCTTCCGGATCGCGCCGCGACTCCTGGAACCACGGGTGCTGGTCGCTGGTGTGGTTCATGACGAAGTCGATGACCACGCGCATGCCGCGCTGGTGGGCCGCGTCGACGAACTCCACGAAGTCGGCGAGGTCGCCGAACTCGGGGAGCACCGACGTGTAGTCGGCGACGTCGTAGCCCCCGTCCCGCAGCGGGGACTTGAAGAACGGCGGAAGCCAGAGGCAGTCCACGCCCAGCCACTGGAGGTAGTCCAGCTTGGACGTGATGCCCTTCAGGTCGCCGACGCCGTCGCCGTTGCTGTCCTGGAAGGAGCGGACGAGGACCTCGTAGAACACCGCCCGCTTGAACCAGTCGGGATCGCGGTCCTTGGCGGGGGTGTCCTCGAAGGTGTCGGGGACGGGCTCGTTGACAGTCATGATGTGGGTGACCCTCCGGTCTGCGGGGACGGTCGCAGGACGAGGACGTGCGCGGGCGTGACACCCGGTTCCAGACGCACGTAGCTGGCCCTGCCCCAGTGATAGGTCTCGCCGGTGAGCTCGTCGCGCACCGGCACGGTCTCGTGCCAGTCGAGGCCGAGTTCCGGCATGTTCAACGAGAGTGAAGCCTCATGGGTGTGGTGCGGGTCGAGGTTGACGACCACCAGAACGATGTTCGAACCCGAGCGCTTCGAGTACGCGATCACCTGCGGGTTGTCGGTGTCGTGGAAGGTCAGGTTCCGCAGCCGGCGGAGGGCCGGGTGGCGGCGCCTGATCCGGTTCAGGGCGGTGATCAGCGGGGTGATCGTCGCCCCGGACCGCTCCGCCGACTCCCAGTCGCGGGGCCTGAGTTCGTACTTCTCCGAGTCGAGGTACTCCTCGCTGCCGTCCCGCAGCGGGGTGTTCTCGCACAGCTCGTACCCGGCGTACATGCCCCAGGACGGCGACAGCGTCGCCGCGAGCACCGCCCGCGCCTCGAACGCGGGCCGGCCGCCCTCCTGGAGGTAGGCGTGCAGGATGTCGGGGGTGTTCACGAAGAGGTTCGGCCGCATCAGCGCGGCCGTCTCCCCGGACAGCTCGGTGAGGTACTCCGTCAGCTCCTCCTTGGTGTTGCGCCAGGTGAAGTACGTGTACGACTGCTGGAAACCGATCGCGCCGAGCGTCCGCATCATCGCCGGGCGGGTGAACGCCTCCGCCAGGAAGATCACGTCCGGGTCCGCGCCGTTGATCTCGCCGATCACCCGCTCCCAGAACACCACCGGCTTGGTGTGCGGGTTGTCGACGCGGAAGATCCGGATGCCGTGGTCCATCCAGAACCGCAGCACCCGCACGGTCTCCGCGACGATCCCGTCCATGTCCTTGTCGAACGCGATCGGATAGATGTCCTGGTACTTCTTCGGCGGGTTCTCCGCGTACGCGATCGAACCGTCCGGACGGTGGTGGAACCACTCCGGGTGCTTCTCCACCCACGGATGGTCCGGGGAGCACTGGAGCGCGAAGTCCAGCGCGATCTCCAGGCGCAGCTCCCGAGCCCGCGCGACGAACGCGTCGAAGTCCTCGAAGGTCCCCAGGTCCGGGTGGAGCGCGTCGTGCCCGCCCTCCGGCGAACCGATCGCCCACGGCACGCCGACGTCGCTCGGCGACGCCGACAGGGAGTTGTTCGGTCCCTTGCGGTGGGTCTCGCCGATCGGGTGCACCGGCGGCAGGTAGACGACGTCGAAGCCCATCGCGGCGACCGCCGGGAGCCGTTCGGCCGCGGTGCGGAAGTTCCCCGGGACCGTACGACCCTTGACCTTCCGCACGCCCTCCGAGCGCGGGAAGAACTCGTACCAGGAGCCGAACAGGGCCCGCTCGCGCTCCACCTGGAGCGGCAACGCGGGGGAGGCGGAGAGGAGTTCGCGCAGCGGGTGGCGGTCCAGGGCGTCGACGACCTGCGGGGCGAGCGCCGCCGCGAGCCGCACCGCCGCGGGGCGCGACACGTCGCGCAGCACGTCCGCCGCCGCGAGCACGGCCTCCCGGCCGCCGCCCTTCTTCGGGACGCCCTTCGCGGCCCGCTCGTGCAGCTCCGCGCCCTCGGCGAGGACCAGTTCGGAGTCGATCCCGGCCGGGATCTTGATCCTCGCCGTGTGGCGCCAGGTGGCCACCGGGTCGCTCCACGCCTCCACGGTGTACGTCCACAGGCCCTCGGCGTCGGGGGTGACCTCGGCACCCCACCGGTCGGTGCCCGGGGCGAGTTCGCGCATCGGGGTCCAGGGTCCTGGCCGGCCCGACGGCCCGCGCAGCACGACATTGGCGGCGACCGCGTCGTGGCCCTCGCGGAAGACGGTCGCCGTCACCTCGAAGGACTCTCCGGCCACCGCCTTCGCGGGGCGCCGGCCGCAGTCGACCAGTGGGCGGACGTCCAGTACGGGAATGCGTCCCATGAGCGGATTCACAGGGCTTCCCGTCTGGGAGCCGGGTCCTTCGTGGACGGAAGGGGAGGCGTCCTTGGAGCGGAGCCGCATGGTCGCGGTGCTCTCTCCGGCGTGCTCTGAGGGCAATTTGCTCTCCGATGGTCGATCTTACTAGCGTGATTTGCGTGAAGTTCGCAGCGCAGGTGAAGTTGTCGCCTGCGTCCACGCATGACGCGGACGCGCTGGCAGCGACCCTGCGTGCCTGCAACCGGGCCGCGAACCATGCTTCCGAGGTGGCGTTCGCCGAAGACCTCAAGCGGCGGAACGTGTTGCAGCGGGAGGTGTACTTCGCTCTCAAGGCGGACTATGACCTCGGGGCCCAGCCCGCTGTGCGGGTGGTGAAGAAGGTCTGCGACGCCTACGCCACCCTGAAGGCGGACGCCAAGGCCGGGAACCTCGGCCGGGAGGGTTCGAAGCGCCGTCTCCGGGCGGAGTCGAAGCCGATCGTCTTCCGTGAGGACGCGGCCCAGCCGTTCGACGACCGCATCCTGACGTGGAACCTCGACGCCCGCACGGTGTCGATCTGGACGGTGGCCGGTCGGATCGAGCACATCCCGTTCGCCTGCTCGGATCAGGCATTCGATCTCCTGGCTTCCCGTAAAGGGGAGTCGGACCTGGTGCTGCGGGACGGCATGTTCTTCCTGATCGCCACCGTCGACCTGCCCGAGCCCGAGGCGTTCGAGCCGGAAGGCTTCCTCGGCGTGGACCTGGGCATCGTCAACATCGCCACCACCTCGGACGGCGAGATCATGGCCGGACGGAGGCTCAACCGGTACCGGCAGCGGCACCGTGACCTGCGGCAGAAGCTGCAGAGGAAGCGCACCAAGTCCGCGAAGCGGGTATTGAAGCGTGTCCGTCGCCGTGAGGCGAGGCACGCCGCCAACACCAACCACATCATCGCCAAGAAGATCGTCGCCACCGCTGAACGCACCTCGCGCGGGATCGCCCTGGAAGACCTCTCGGGCATCCGGCAGAGGGTTACGGCCAAGAAGGACCAGCGGGCACGACTGCACTCCTGGGCGTTCGCTCAACTCGGCGGTTTCGTCGAGTACAAGGCACGCCGGGCGGGGGTGCCCGTGGTCTTCGTGGACCCGCGCGACACCTCCCGCCAGTGCTCGGAGTGCAAGCACACCCACCGCACGAACAGGGTGACCCAGGCACGGTTCGTCTGCCGGTCCTGCGGGGCCGTTCTGCACGCGGACCACAACGGCTCCCGCAACATCGCCCACCGGGGCGAGGCCGTGCGGAAGCGGGGCGCGGTCAACCGCCCCAGAACCAGCCCACGCTGATTCCGGACGCAGGGGACCACGCGGCAGCCGGTCGCGCTCCACTTGCAATCACGGCCTTTCGCGGATCGGGTGACGAACTCGGTCCTTCGAGGCCGAGAAGTCGACAGCATCACCTGACGGTTGTCGGGGGTGCGGATGGTGGTGCGCTCTTTTTAGCTCCGTCGACGGCCGGCGGGTTGCGGGCATGACGGCTCCTGTCCGCGTTCACTCGAATGGCGGGTCCACAGGGATGAACAGAGAGGAACAGAGGGCTCGGGGAGACGGGTTCGGGGGTCGTACCGCAGGAGCCTTCCCACGGTTCTCGGGTGGGCAATCCGGCGCCTTGTTAACTACTCGGACGTAGCGACACCGGCAAGCACACGACCCGGACAAGAAAGAAGCCCCGTCTTTGTGGGGCGACCCGGTTCCCCTCGCAGGGGAAAACATTTGCGAGTTGAGGCACTGGTGTCCCGTCTGACACCATCCCCACCTTCGGTGCGCACGAGCCACCGCCGATCCGGGGGGATCGCATCACGTGAAGAGACCTGCCCGTCCGAGACGCGTCCCGGCCTTCGCCGTGACCGCCGCCCTCGCCCTGGCGATGACCTGGGGGAGCACGGCCCCGGCCGCCGCGCACCGGGACGGGTGCCACCGCTGGCACTCCTGCCCGTCCGACTCCGGCTCGTACGTCTGCGGCGACCTGGGCTACACCAGCGAGTGCGGCGGCTCGCTGCCCGGCTCGGACGGTGACACGGGGAGCGGCGCCGGCTCGGGTGTCGGGAACTCCGAGCCGTACGACATCGTGCCGCCCGACATCCCGACCGTCACGAGCCCCGCGGCGGGCGCGGGCGGCAGGGTCACGCTCACCGTCACCGCCGAGCGCGGCTCGACCATCGAGGTGCACGACGCGGACGGCGTCACGGTGACCAAGGCCGACGCGACCGGATCCGCCCAGCGGATCGGCTTCACCGCGGAGGACGGCGACCACACCTACACGGTCGTGGCGGTCGACCCGGCGGGCAACAGCAGTGACGCCACAGCCGAGTTCACGCTCACCGCGGACGCCACCAAGCCCGACGCCACGCTTGCCGCCGCCTCCGCCGACCCGACTTCCGCGGCCGTCGCCGTGACGCTCGGCGGCGAGCTCGACGACACGTACGAGATACGTGTCGAAGGACGCGAGGAGAAGGCGACCGGCACCTTCGGGCCGACCGGAACGGTGCGCCAGGAGCTGTGGCTGCCGAACGGCAGGCATCGCATCACGGCCTCCGTCCGCGACGCCGCCGGGAACACGACGGTCCGCACCGAGCAGGCCGTCGTCGACCTCGCCGGCCTCCGGCCCCAGATCGCCCACGAGGAGGCCTACTCGACCCGGACCCCCGCCCTGCGGATCACCGGACCGCGCGGCGGCAAGGGCACCCTCACGGTCGCCGACACCCGGGCCGACGTCCTCCTCGACCCGTCCGGACGGGCCACCGTGCCGATCACGCTGTCCGACGGGGCGTACACGGCGGAGGTCACCCTGACCGACCCCTTCGGCCGCCGCGGCACCGCGCGTTCGACCGCCTTCACCGTCGACACGACGCCCCCGGCACTCACCGTCGCCTACGACGCGGAACGGGCCCGCTACGGCGACGCCGTCGTCGATGTCACCGGCGAGAAGGGCCGCCGGGCCGCCATCCGCCTGCCCGACGGAACGACCCGGCAGCTTCTGCTCACCGGCGCCCGTCAGACCGAGACCCTGAACCTGCCGCCGGGTACGTACACGATCATCGTCACGGTCGCCGACGCCGTCGGCAACACCACCCGCAGGACCCTCGACGTCCGCCTGTCCGACGAGTGGACGACCGGAGAGACCCTGCGCGCCGTCCTCTGGTGGCTCGGAGCCCTCGTCCTCCTGGTCGTCGGCGGCGTGCTGCTGTGGCGCGGCCGCCGCCGCGTCATCGTCCGGTACGCCCAGTGGCGCGAGGACGCACGGGTGGCCGCCGAGGAACGTGCCGCACGCGCACGTGAACAGGCCCGGATCCGAGCCAGGGAGACGTACGCGCGCGACATCGCCCAGTGGCAGCGCGAACACGACCGGCTCGCCGAGCTGCTCGACCTGGCCGAAAACCCGCCCGTCAGGGAGTTCACCGGCCCGGACTTCCGCTGGGGCCGGCGCAAGCCCGGAGAGAAGGTGCTCTGGGTGGCCACCGGCGCGCTGGTGGAGGTGCGAACCCGTCAGGGAGCCGGCTACACCGAGCGCACCGAGACGGGTGAGATCGCCGTCACCGACCTCCGCGTGGTGTTCCAGGGGGCTGTCAAGCGGCGTGAATGGGAGTACGGCAAGTGGCTGCACCACCAGCACGACGCCACGGGCCAGACCCTGATCACGGTCACCAACCGGAAGAAGACCTCGGGCGTGGCCTACCCGGGCGCCGACGCCGAGAGGATCCAGGTCGTGATCGACGTGGCGCTTGCGAGGGCCCGCGGAGAGCGGCCCGACGTCACCGACCGGACGCGCGACCGGCTCGCCGAGCACGAACGGCGCAGGCCGGTCGAACCGGTGGGGGTGTGACGTAGGGCCTCCGGCGGTGGGCGCGATGGTGCTCGCCGCCACTGGCGGGCCCGCTGGAGCTCGCGTCCGGCGGTGGGCGCGAGGCCCTCGTCTCCAGCGGTGGGCCCCGCCGCCCGTCGGCCAGGGTGGGCCCGCAGGGCCCCCGCGCGCCCTGGTGGGGACCGGCGGGGTGGCCTAGCCTTCCGGGACGACAGCCGCGGACGCACAGCGTGGTGCTTTCGCTCCGGTCCGTCACTGCCTGCGAAGGTGGACAGCGTGAAGGCAATCCGTCGATTCACCGTGCGTCCCGTCCTCCCCGACACCCTTCGACCCCTCGCCGACCTCGCGCACAACCTGCGCTGGTCCTGGCACGAGCCCACCCGGGCGCTCTTCGCGTCCCTCGCGCCCGAGGGCCTGAGCGGCGCCGACCCCGTGCGGGTACTCGGCGCCCTCGAAGCGCCCCGGCTCGCCGCGCTCGCCGACGACCAGGAGTTCCTGGCCCGGCTGCGCGCTGCCGCCGACGACCTCGACCAGTACCTGCACGCCCCCCGCTGGTACCAGGGCCGGCCCGGCGACGCGCCCGCCGCCGTCGCCTACTTCTCGCCCGAGTTCGGCGTCGCCGCCGCCCTGCCCCAGTACTCCGGCGGCCTCGGCATCCTCGCCGGCGACCACCTCAAGTCCGCCAGCGACCTCGGCGTCCCGCTGATCGGCGTCGGCCTGCTCTACCGGCACGGCTACTTCCGGCAGTCCCTCGGCCGGGACGGCTGGCAGCAGGAGCAGTACCCCGTCCTCGACCCCGGCGAGCTGCCCGTCACCCTGCTCCGCGAGGCCGACGGCACCCCCGCGCGCATCACCCTCGCGCTGCCCGGAGGCCGCAGCCTCCACGCCCATCTGTGGATCGCCCGCGCCGGCCGCGTCCCGCTCCTCATGCTCGACTCCGACGTCGAGGAGAACGCCCCCGGCGAACGGAGCGTCACCGACCGCCTGTACGGCGGCGGCAGCGAGCACCGGCTCCTCCAGGAGATGCTCCTCGGCATCGGCGGCGTCCGCGCCGTCCGCACGTACACCCGGCTCACCGGCCACCCCGCCCCCGAGGTCTTCCACACCAACGAGGGCCACGCCGGCTTCCTCGGTCTCGAACGCGTCCGTGAACTCGGCGGCGAGGGGCTCGACTTCGACGCCGCCCTGGAGGTCGTCCGGGCCGGCACCGTGTTCACCACCCACACCCCCGTCCCCGCCGGCATCGACCGCTTCGACCGGGCCCTCGTCGCCCGCCACCTCGGCGAGGACGGCGCCCTCCCCGGCGTCGACCTCGGCCGGATCCTCGCCCTCGGCGACGAGACCCCGCTGGGTGGCGAACCCGGCGTCTTCAACATGGCCGCCATGGGCCTGCGCCTCGCCCAGCGCGCCAACGGCGTCTCCACCCTCCACGGCGCCGTCAGCCGCTCCATGTTCGCCGGACTCTGGCCGGACTTCGACGCCGGCGAGGTGCCCATCACCTCCATCACCAACGGCGTCCACGCCCCCACCTGGGTCGCCCCCGAGGTCGGCCGGCTCTCCCCGGACGCGAGCGACCGGGAGCTGTGGGAGCTGCGCCGCACCCTGCGCGAACGGCTCGTGACCGACGTACGGGAACGGCTGCGGGCCTCCTGGCGGCAGCGCGGCGCGGCCGCCGCCGAACTCGGCTGGACCGAGACCGTCCTCGACCCCGACGTCCTCACCATCGGCTTCGCCCGCCGCGTCCCCTCGTACAAGCGGCTCACCCTCATGCTGCGCGACAAGGACCGGCTGCGATCCCTCCTCCTCCACCCCGAGCGGCCCGTGCAGCTCGTCGTCGCGGGCAAGGCCCACCCCGCCGACGACGGCGGCAAGCGGCTCGTGCAGGAACTCGTCCGGTTCGCCGACGACCCCCGGGTCCGGCACCGGATCGTCTTCCTGCCCGACTACGGCATGGAGATGGCCCGCGGCCTCTACCCCGGCTGCGACGTCTGGCTCAACAATCCCCTGCGCCCCCTGGAGGCCTGCGGCACGAGCGGGATGAAGGCCGCGCTCAACGGCTGCCTCAACCTGTCCGTCCTCGACGGCTGGTGGGACGAGTGGTACGAGCCCGACTTCGGCTGGGCCATCCCCACCGCCGACGGCGCGGCCGCCGCCGACGAGGACCGCCGCGACGACCTGGAGGCCGCCGCCCTCTACGAGCTCATCGAGCGCCGGGTCGCCCCCCGCTTCTACGACCGCGGCCCCGACGGGGTGCCGGCCGGCTGGACGGCCATGGTCCGGCGGACCCTCGCCGACCTCGGCCCGAAGGTGCTCGCCGACCGGATGGTCCGCGCGTACGTCGAGCAGCTGTACGTACCCGCCGCCGGCTCCCGCCGCGCCCTCACCCCGGACCGGGCGCGGGACCTCGCCGCCTGGAAGGCCCGGGTACGGGCGGCCTGGCCGGCGGTGGCCGTCGACCACGTGGAGATCGGCGACGACCTCGCGGAGGCCGACGCCGAACTCGGCGCGACGCCCGTCGTCCGGGTCCGGGTCGCGCTCGGCGGCCTGGAGCCCGACGACGTCGAGGTGCAGGCCGTCACCGGCCGCGTCGACGCCGACGACACGCTCACCGCCACCCGGACGGTCGCCCTCAAGCCGGCGGGCGGCCCCGACCTGGACGGACGGCAGCCCTACGCCGGCACCCTGGAGCTCGACCGCACCGGCTCCTTCGGCTGCACCGTCCGCGTCCTGCCCGCCCACCCGCTGCTCGCCCACCCGGCCGAGCTCGGCCTCGCGGCCCTGCCGTCCGGGACGACGGGGGAGGGGGCGGGGGTGCTGCTGCGGTAGCTCCCGGGGTGTGACCGGTGCTCCGGACGCGCGGGAGCCCGGAGGGAAGAATCCCTCCGGGCTCCCGCTCCCGTGCGGTGCGGCGTGAGCGCTCACGCGCTCACGCGCTTACGGGAAGGTCAGCTTGAAGCTGTTGATGTAACCGGTGTCCGCGCCGGCCTTGTCCTGGGCGCGGAGCTTCCAGGCGCCGTTCGCGACCTCCGAGGAGGCGTTCACGGTGAAGGTCTGCTGGATGTTGTCGGCGCTGCCGCCGGCCCGGTTGCTCAGGTTGTAGACCGAGCCGTCGGGGGCGATCAGGTCGACGACCAGGTCACCGCTCCAGGTGTGGATGATGTCCACGCCGACCTGGAGGTTGCTCGGAGCGTTGCCGGTGATGCCGGTGACGTTGATCGTCGAGGTGACCGCGGCTCCCGGGGAGTCCGGGATGGCGACGTCGGTGTCGTTGGTGAAGACCGTGCCGCCGCCGGGGTTGCCGCCGCCGGAGCGCGCACCCACGTTGATCGCGGCGAAGGCGTCCTGGACGGCCGCGACCTCGGGGCTGCTCGCGCCGTACAGGTCGGTGGCCGCGGCGATGGCACCCGTGCGGGCGCCCGCGTAGTTGGTCGAGGAGCTGAACTTGGTCGTCAGCGCCTTGAACCAGATCAGGCGGGCCTTGTCGATGCCTATGCCCGTGACCGGCAGGCCGTCGGAGGTCGGCGAGTCGTAGTTCACGCCGTTGATGGTCTTGGTGCCGCTGCCCTCGGAGAGCAGGTAGAAGAAGTGGTTCGCCGGGCCCGAGGAGTAGTGGACGTCGATGTTGCCGATGCCCGAGTACCACGAGTCCTTGGACGAGCCGTCCTTGCTCGGCTTGTCCATGTAGCGCAGCGGGGTGCCGTTGCCGCGGATGTCGATCTTCTCGCCGACGAGGTAGTCGCCCTTGTCGTTGGCGTTGTTGGCGTAGAACTCGACGGCCGCCGCGAAGATGTCCGAGGTGGCCTCGTTGAGGCCGCCGGACTCGCCGCTGTAGATCAGGCCGGCCGTGTTGGAGGTGACGCCGTGCGTCATCTCGTGCGCGGCCACGTCGATCGACGTCAGCGGCTTGGTGTTGTTGGTGCCGTCTCCGTACGTCATGCAGAAGCAGGAGTCGTCCCAGAACGCGTTCACGTAGGCGTTGCCGTAGTGGACGCGGGAGTACGCGCCGACGCCGTCACCGCGGATGCCGGAGCGGCCGTGGACGTTCTTGTAGTAGTCCCACGTGAGCGCGGCACCGTAGTGCGCGTCCGCGCCCGCGGTCTCCTTGTTGGAGGCCAGGCCGTTGCCCCACGTGTCCGTGGTGTTGGTGAACAGCGTCCCGGTGCCCGACGTACCGCCGTTGAGGTTGTACGTCTTGTGGTTGCCGCGGGTGGTGTCCGTCAGCGAGTACGAGGGCGCGGTGCCGAGGGTGACCTGGCCGCTGTACATCGTGTTGCCGATGCCGGTCTCGATGCCCTGCCACTCGAACAGCTTCGCGCCGGACTTGGCGTCCGTGATGACGTGCAGCTGGTTCGGGGTGCCGTCGTGCTGGAGGCCGCCGACGACGGTCTCGTACGCGAGGACGGGCGCGCCCTGGGCCATCCACACGACCTTGCGCGGGGCGCGGTCGGCGGCGGTCTTCTTCGAGCCGTCCGCGGCGGCGAGGCCGAGGGCCTGCTTCTCGGCGGCGGCCGGGGCGACGGAGGCGGCGAGGTCGACGTTCTTGAGCTCGGCGCGGTTCGACTTGATGACCCCGGTCGTGGCGCCGGCCTTGGACTCGTCGACGATCAGGTCGCCGCCGAGGACGGGCAGTCCGGCGTAGGTGCGCTCGTAGCGCGTGTGGGTCGTGCCGTCGCGGTCCTGGACCACGTCACGGACGACCAGCTTCTCCTGGGCGCCGAGGCCGAGGGACTTGGCCGTGGCGGCCTTGTCGGCGTCCGCCGCCTTGATCAGCGCGGCGCGCTGGGCGGGGGAGAGGTCGGCCGGGAGCTTGCCCGGGTTGACCTTGCCGAGGGGCGAGGCCGCGGCGGGGGCGGCACCGAAGGTGCCGGCCGAGGCGGTGCCGGCCTGGACGCCGAGGGTGAGCATGGCGGCGGCGGCGATCAGAGCGCCGGTCGCGGTGGCGCGACGGCTGGGCGTGGATCTCACGCAGACTCCTTATGCGAGGGGGGTACCGGCGGGCTTGGGTGAGTCCGTCCGGGCGGAGCAAGGAGAGCTGTGGAGCATGTACTTGTGACGCGGGACCCGTGTGGGTAGGAACCCGATCGGGTGACGCGGTGAACTCTGGTGCGAAGAACCGGGGAGAGAGTGACAGAACTGACGGGTACCTGTCAGGAGTGCATCGGGAAGTTGGCCGGAAACCGTCCGCTGCCCGAATGTCCGTGTTCGTTAACCGGACGTTTCGTCGATCAGGGTCGCGATGCCGTCCAACGTTCTGCGGAGGCCGAATTCGAAGAGAGACTCCAGGCTCAGTTCGAACCCCCCGTCATGGGCGATCGCGTCGAGCAGGGGGTACGGGCCACCCGACTGCATCGCGTCGAACCGTGGCTCGTTCTGTTCCATCCACTCGTCGTCCGACAGGCCCGTGTCGAGCCGCGCCTGCTCCTCCAGATCGTCCGCCATCGCCAGGCCCTGGACGAACGCGAACAGCGTCAGATGCGCGTGCAGCTTCTGCGACGGCGACAGCGGCGTCTTCCACAGCACCCCCAGCACCCACTCCGTGTACGCCATCGCGTTCGTCGAAAGCACCGGCCGCGAGAGCGAGGCCATCACCTGGGCCATCCACCGGTGCCGCGCGTACACCGCGCGCAGCCAGCGCGCCGCCTGCTCCAGGCCCTGCCGCCAATCCGCCGGCGCCGGCCCCAACGGCACCTCCCCGCACGCCTCGTCCGTCATCAGGCGCACCAGCTCGCCCTTGCCCGGAACGTGCCGGTACAGCGCCATCGCCGACGTGTCGAGCAGGGTCGCCAGTCGGCGCATCGTCACCGCGTTCAGGCCCTCCGCGTCCGCGAGGTCCAGCGCCGTGCGGACGATGCGGGTCCTCGTGAGGGTGCTCGTCGTCGAGTGGCGCGTCTGCTTCGGGTCCACCACCACGGTGCCGACGCCCGGCTCCACCCGTACCAGGCCCTCCTGGCGCAGTGCCGCCAGCGCCTTCGTCGCCGTCGCCATCGCCACGCCCCACTCGCGCGTGATCGCCCGCGTCGACGGCACCCGGTCGCCCGGCGCCGGCTTCCCGGCGAGAATGCGGCGCCGGATCTCGGCGGCGATGGCCAGGTAGGGCGGTTCCGTCGTCATGGGCCGGGAGTGTACTAGTGCACTGTTGCGCCGTACGCGGCCTTGAACAGGGGTTCCGGTGGCGAGTCGGAGGGTGCACTAGGACGTGCGTGGTGGTGTACGCCCGGGTGTTGCTTCGCTGCCCCCATGACACTCACCGCATCTCCTCAGGAGCTCTCCGCCGTCCGGGCCGGGCGGCGTGAATGGACCGCCCTCGGCGTCCTCATGCTTCCCCTGCTCCTCGTCTCCATGGACGTCTCCGTCCTCTACTTCGCGATCCCCTCCATCGCCGCCGACCTCCGGCCCGGCGCGACCCAGCAGCTGTGGATCCTCGACATGTACGGCTTCGTGCTCGCCGGACTCCTCGTCACCATGGGCTCCCTCGGCGATCGCGTCGGGCGCCGCAAGCTCCTCCTCCTCGGCGCCGGCCTCTTCGGCGCCGCGTCGCTCGCGGCCGCCTACGCCAACACTCCCGGCACCCTCATCGGCGCCCGCGCGCTCCTCGGCGTCGCCGGCGCCTGCCTCATGCCGTCCACCCTCGCCCTGATCCGCACCCTCTTCCAGGACCCGGCCCAGCGCGCCAAGGCCGTCACCCTGTGGACCACCGTCATGGCGAGCGGCATCTCCCTCGGGCCCGTCGTCAGCGGCGCGCTGCTCGAACACTTCTGGTGGGGGTCCGTGTTCCTCATCAACCTGCCCGCGATGGTGCTGCTGTTGGTGCTCGCGCCCGTTCTCCTCGGTGAGTCCAGGGGCGATGCCGGGGGTGCCCGGTTCGATGTGCTCAGTGCCGGGCTTTCCCTCGCTGCTCTGCTGCCTGTGATCTACGGGGTCAAGGAGCTTGCCAAGAGCGGGTGGGCTCCTGTGCCCGCCTCGGGAATCGCCGTCGGGGTTGTGCTCGGGCTTGTCTTCGTGCGGCGGCAGGCGCGGCTCTCCCATCCCATGGTCGACCTGCGGCTCGTCCGTACCCCGGCGTACGGCGGTTCCGTCCTCGTCAGCCTGCTCGCCATGGCCGCCACCGTCGGCTTCGCCGTCTTCCTCACGCAGTACCTGCAGTCCGTCCTCGGGCAGAGCCCCCTCGAAGCGGCCCTCTGGAGCCTCGTCCCCGCCGGTGGCGTCATGGTCGCCGCGCCCCTCGCCGCGGCGGTCGCCCAGCGGGTGGACCGGGCGTACGTCATGGGGGGCGGGTTCCTCGTCTCCGCCGGTGGCTTCGCGTGGCTGGCCGCCGTCGACCGCGCCACGCCCCTCTGGGTGGTCCTCGTCGGCAGCGCCGTCTACGCCGCCGGGCTCGTCTCCGCGTTGACCCTCGCCAACGAACTCGCCCTCGGCGCCGCGCCGCCCGAGCGCGCGGGGGCCGCTGCCGCGGTGCTCGAAGCGGGGTCGGAGCTGGGCGGTGCGCTGGGGATGGCCGTCCTCGGGTCCATCGGCGCGGCCGTGTACACCGCGGCGATGCCCTCGTCCGCGCCGGCCGCCGCCCGGGAGACGCTGGGGGGTGCCTTGGGGGGCACTCCTGGTGTTGTCGACGCCGCGCGGAACGCGTTCGTGTCGGCCATGTCCGGGGCCGCTGTGGGGGCCTCCGCCCTGATGCTCCTCGCGGCCTTGCTGTCGCTCGTGGTGCTGCGGCGGCGGGTCTGACGGGGGGCGCCGGGGACGGGGGCCGCTTCTCCCTCACCCCACCAGGCTGTCGCGCCATGCCTGGTGCAGGCTCGCGTAGTGGCCCTCGGCCTTGAT
This sequence comes from Streptomyces sp. NPDC002463, assembly GCF_042889835.1. Taxonomy (NCBI): domain Bacteria; kingdom Bacillati; phylum Actinomycetota; class Actinomycetes; order Kitasatosporales; family Streptomycetaceae; genus Streptomyces; species Streptomyces sp. NPDC002463. The sequence continues at coordinate 290,217 of NZ_JBIARL010000008.1, read as the reverse complement.
GAGCGTCGACGGGTGGCCGTCTTCGATGATGCGGCCCTGTTCCATGACCAGGACGCGGTCCGCCACTTCGACCGTGGAGAGGCGGTGGGCGATGATCACTGCCGTACGGCCGGTGAGGACCGTGTCCATCGCCCGTTGCACCGCCCGTTCGCCCGGTACGTCCAGCGAGCTCGTCGCCTCGTCCAGGATCAGGACTGCCGGGTCGGCGAGGAGGGCGCGGGCGAAGGCCACCAGTTGGCGCTGGCCGGCCGAGATGCGACCGCCTCGTTTGCGGACGTCCGTGTCGTAGCCGTCGGGGAGTCCGGTGATGAACTCGTGCGCTCCGATCGCCTTGGCCGCCTGCTCGATCTCGTCGCGGGTTGCGTCCGGACGGCCGATCGCGATGTTCTCCGCGACTGTGCCGGAGAAGAGGAAGGCCTCCTGGGTGACCATGACCACTCCGCGGCGGAGGTCCGGTGTCGTCAGGTCGCGGAGGTCCACCCCGTCCAGGAGGACTCGGCCGTCCGTCGGGTCGTAGAAGCGGGCCAGGAGTTTCGCGAGGGTGGATTTGCCCGCGCCTGTCGCGCCCACTACGGCCACCGTCTGGCCTGCGGGGATCTTCAGGTCGAAGCCCGGGAGGACTTCGCCTCCTGTTCGGTAGGCGAATCCGACGCCTTCGAAGGTGATCTCCCTGCCGGGTTTGCCGGTGCGCGTGGGGAGTTCTCGGGGGGCTGTCGTCTCCGGGACGCCCGGTTCCTGGGCCAGGAGGCCGGCGATCTTGGTGAGGGACGCCGCTGCCGACTCGTACGAGTTCAGGAACATGCCCAGGCGGTCGATCGGGTCGTACAGGCGGCGCATGTAGAGGACCGCTGCCGCCAGTACGCCCAGTTCGAGCGTTCCGGCGGCGACCCGGTACGCGCCCCAGAGGCACATGCCCGCCACTGCGGTGTTCGCCACCAGGCGGGAGCCCACCACGTAGCGGGCCATCTCCAGGAGGGCGTCGCCGTTGCTGCGTTCGTGGCGGTGGTTGAGCGCCGCGAACTCGGTGTCGTTGGCCCGTTCCCGGCGGAACGCGCGGACCGGGCGGATGCCGTTCATCGTCTCCGCGAACTTCACGATGACGCCTGCGATGGCTGTGCTGCGTTCCGCGTACACCTCGCCCGCTCGGCGCTGGTAGAGGCGGATCAGCCAGTAGAGGGGGACGAAGGAGGCCACCGCCACTGCTCCGATGCCCCAGTCCAGGTAGAGGAGGACCAGGGAGATGGAGACGAAGGAGAGGACCACGCCGATCAGTTCCTGCAGGCCCTCCTGCAGCAGTTCGCGGAGCGATTCGACGTCGGTGGTCGAGCGGGAGATCAGGCGGCCCGAGGTGTACCGCTCGTGGAAGTCGACGCTCAGTACCTGTGCGTGGCGGAAGATCCGGCCCCGCAGGTCGAGCAGCGCGTCCTGGTTGATCCGGGCCGCTCCGCGGACGAACGCGTACTGGAGGACGCCCGACAGCGCGGCGCAGAGGAGGTAGCCGAGGGCCACGGCGATGACCGGGCCGTGGTCTCCCGCGCGGAACGCCGGGACCGCCCGGTCGATGGCGTACGCGACGAGCAGCGGGCCCGCCTGCAGCGCCGCCTCCCTGACGAGGAGGATCAGGGCCGCGATCACCACCCGCGTCCGGTGCGGGGCCAGGAGGGAGCGGAGCAGGGCCCCCGTCGCTCCCGGGGACGCGGGCAGGTCGTCGCGGTCGAAGGGGTCCGACGGTTCCGCCGGGGCCGTCTTCTTCTTCTTCTTCTCGAGTGTCGTGTCCGTCATCGGTTCTTCCCCTCGCCCGTCATCAGCCAGGCGTACTCGGCGCTGCTGCGCAGCAGTTCCTGATGGGTGCCGACGGCCGCGATCCGGCCCCGGGAGAGCAGCGCGACGCGGTCGGCGAGCATCACCGTCGACGGGCGGTGCGCCACCACCAGGGCCGTCGTCTCCCGGAGGACCTCCCGCAGGGCCGCCTCGACCCGGGCCTCCGTGTGGACGTCGAGTGCCGAGAGCGGGTCGTCCAGGACCAGGAACCTGGGCCTGCCGACCACCGCGCGGGCGAGGGCCAGGCGTTGTCGCTGGCCGCCGGAGAGGCTGAGGCCCTGCTCGCCGACCTGTGTCGCCGTCCCCTCGGGCAGGCGGTCGACGAAGCCGTCCGCCTGGGCGACGCCCAGCGCGCGGCGCAGTTCGGGGTCGCCTGCTTCCTCCGCGCCCATCAGGACGTTCTCGCCGACGCTCGCCGAGAACAGCGTCGGCTCCTCGAACGCCATGGAGACGAGGGAGCGGAGCTTCTCCCGATCCATGAGGGCGATGTCCTCGCCGTCCAGGAGGATGCGGCCCGTCGTCGCCTCGTGCAGGCGCGGTACGAGGGCCGTGAGGGTCGTCTTGCCCGAGCCCGTGCCGCCGACCAGGGCCAGGGTCTCGCCGGGGCGGATGTGGAGGTCGATGCCGTCCAGGACGGGGGGTGCCTCCTCCGGGGCGTCCGGGTAGCGGAACGTGACGCCTTCGAAGCGGACCCCCTCGGAGGTGTCGTGGGTGGTGGTGCCGGCAGCCGTGTCCGGTTCTTCCTCGGCGTCCATCGCCTCGAAGTACCGTTCCGTCGCGGTCGCCGCGTCCTTGCTCATCGCGAGCATGAAACCGATCGACTCCACCGGCCAGCGCAGTGCCAGGGCCGTCGACAGGAAGGCGACGAGGGTGCCCGCCGACAGGTTCCCGTCGGCGACCTGCACCGTGCCGAGCACGAGTGCGGTTCCGATGGCCAGTTCCGGTACGGCGGTGATGACCGCCCAGATGGCGGCGAGCAGCCGCGCCTTGGCCAGTTCCGTGCCGCGGAGGTGTCCGGCGAGTTCGTGGAACGCCTTCGCCTGGCTGCGGTGCCGGCCGAAGCCCTTCACGATCCGGATGCCCAGGACGCTCTCCTCGACCACCGTGGTGAGGTCGCCCACCTGGTCCTGGGACTTCCGGGTCACGACCCCGTACCGGCGCTCGAAGAGGTTGCTGACGATCACGAGGGGGATCACCGGCGTGAGGAGCACCAGGCCGAGCGACCAGTCCTGGGCCAGCAGGAGGACGTAACCGGCGAGGATCGTCACGCCGTTGACCAGGAGGAAGGTCAGCGGGAAGGCCAGGAACATCCGGACCAGCATCAGGTCCGTCGTCCCGCGCGAGAGCAGCTGCCCGGACGGCCACCGGTCGTGGAAGGCGATCGGGAGCCGCTGGAGTCTGCCGTACAGGTCGGCGCGCATCCGGGCCTCCACGGCGGCCAGCGGGCGCGCCACCAGCCAGCGGCGGAAGCCGAACAGGACGGCCTCGGTGATGCCGAGGAGCAGGAGGTACAGCGCCCCCAGCCAGACGCCCCCGGGGTCGCCGTTCGCGACGGGGCCGTCCACCAGCCATTTGAGGACGAGGGGGATCACCAGAGACAGGCAGGAGGCGACGATCGCGACGATCGCGGCCGTGAACAGCCGGGCCCGCACGGGCCGTACGTACGGCCAGAGACGGAGCAGGACGCGGACCGTCGAGCGGTCGGAGGGCAGGGTGTCTGGGTTCTCGGGCATCAGGTCCGACCATACGGTTCACCACTGACACGTCTCATCCGGTTTTCCGGCCGGGTCGTATCGCGGCATCAGCCGATCGGTTGATGCCGGGTCGAGCGCGATGGCCGATGGTCGGTGTTCCGCGTCCTCGGCAGGCTGAGGGCATGACAGCGATCGAGGTGCGGGGACTGCACAAGACGTACGGCGGCCGGAAGGTCGTCGACGGGGTGTCGTTCGAGGTCGGCGAGGGGGAGATCTTCGGGATCCTCGGCCCCAACGGCGCCGGCAAGACGACCACCGTGGAGTGTGTCGAGGGGCTGCGGACCTCCGACGAGGGGTGGGTGCGTGTGTGTGGGTACGACCCCGCCGCGCAGCGGGACGAGCTCACCCGGGTGCTCGGGGTACAGCTCCAGGAGAGCGACCTCCAGGCCAAGCTCACCGTCCGCGAGGCGCTCGACCTGTACGCCTCCTTCTACGAGCGGCCCGCCGACCGGAAGGAGCTCGCCGGGCGGCTCGGGCTGCTCCCGCACCTGCGGACCCGGTTCGGGAAGCTGTCCGGAGGACAGAAGCAGCGGCTGTTCATCGCCCTCGCGCTCCTCGGCGGCCCCCGGGTCGTCGTCCTCGACGAACTCACCACCGGTCTCGACCCGCGGGCCCGCCGCGAGGTGTGGTCGCTCGTGGAGTCCCTCCGGGACTCCGGCGTGACCGTGCTGCTCGTCACGCACTTCATGGAGGAGGCGCAGCGGCTCTGCGACCGGATCGCCGTCCTCGACCGGGGGCGGATCGCCGCGCTCGACACCCCGGAGGGGCTGATCGGACGGGCCTCCGCCGCCAAGGAGATCTCCTTCGACGCGGACACCCCGATCGCCCCTGAGGCACTGTGCGCCCTGCCCGGCGCGGTGTCCGTCGCGACGGCCGACGGCCGGACGGTCGTCGCCGGCACGGAGGAGACCATCACCGCCTTCATCTCCCTCCTCGCCCGCGAGGGCGTCACGGCCGGCCAGCTCCGGGTCGCCGACGCCACCCTCGACGACGCCTACCTCGACCTGACGGGAACCGACCGATGAGTACCTCCAGCCCCGCCGTGACCGTCCTGCGCACCGAGGTCCGTCTCTTCAGCCGTGAACCCGCAGCCCTGTTCTGGGTGATCATCTCGCCCACGGTGCTGCTCGTGATCCTCGGCCTGATTCCCTCCTTCCGGGAGGCGTCCCCCGACCTCGGCGGGCGCCGCGTCATCGACGTGTACGTCCCCGTGTCCGTGCTCTTCGCCCTGATCATGTCCGGGCTCCAGGCCATGCCCCCGGTCCTCGCCGCCTACCGCGAACGCGGCATCCTCCGCCGGATGTCCACCACACCCGTCCGGCCCGCGACGCTGCTCACCGCCCAGCTCGTGCTGCACGGCGCCGCCGCGCTCGTCTCCTCGCTCCTCGCGATCACGGTGGGGCGGCTCGCCTTCGGCGTCGCCCTCCCGGAGAACCTCGCGGGATACGCGCTCGCCCTGCTGCTCGCCGTCGCCGGCGCCCTGGCCCTCGGCGCGGCCGTGTGCGCGGTGTCCCGGAACCAGAAGATCGCCACCGCCGTCGGCTCGGCCGTCTTCTTCCCCTCCATGTTCACGGCCGGCGTCTGGGTGCCCGTCCAGTCCATGCCCGATACGCTGCAGCGGATCGTCGGGTTCACCCCGCTCGGCGCCGCGTCCGAGGCCCTCGACGCGGCCGCCTCGGGCGGCTGGCCCGCCGGGGTCGCGCTCGGGGTGATGGCCCTGTGGACGGCCGTGCTGACCGGTGCCGCGGTGCGCTGGTTCCGCTGGGAGTAGAGAGGGGGCTGCGGGGTGCCCACCACCGTCGAGGAGCGCTGGCGGCAGTTCTTCCGCTGGGGACCGTACGGACTGCTCGGCGTCGCCACCGTGATCGCCGTGGGGTCGGCGGACCTGTTCATGGACGGTACGGAGCGGGTGACGGCCGCCGCGCTGGTCGGGGCGGCGCTCCTCCTCCAGGTGGCGTGGAACGTGCGGTGCGCGCGGATCGTGGCGGCCTCCGGGTGGGGCGACGACACCCCGGGGGCCGCGCTCGTGCTCGTGCCGGGGGCTCCGGGGCCCGCCTCCGTCGCCCACTTCGCCGTCCGCACCGCGATCGCCGCCGTCCTCACCTGGATCAACCCGTTCTTCGCGATCTACGCCTGCGTCGGCTACTTCGACGCCGTCCAGCTGCTGCCCCGCCGCCTCTCCCACGCCGGGATCCTCGTCACCGCCGTCACCATGGCCGGCTCCCAGTCCGGCGGCCTGCCGCCCACCTCCCTCGTGCAGTGGCTCGCCTTCGTCGGCCTCCTCGTCCTCAACGGCGTCCTCTCCCTCGGCTTCTCCCACCTCGCCGAGAAGGACGCGGAGAAGGCCGCCGAGCGGGCCGAGACCATCGCCGAACTCGGCCGCACCAACAGCCGCCTCGAACAGGCCCTCGCCGAGAACTCCGCCCTCCAGGCCCAGCTCCTCCTCCAGGCCCGGGAGGCCGGGGTCGCCGACGAGCGGCGCCGGCTCGCCGCCGAGATCCACGACACCATCGCCCAGGGCCTCACCGGGATCGTCACCCAGCTCCAGGCCGCGTCCGCCTCGCCCGACCAGGAGCACGCCGAGGCGCACCTGCGGCGGGCCGCGGACCTCGCACGGCACAGCCTCGGGGAGGCCCGGCGCTCCGTGCGGAACCTCGGGCCGGTGGCCCTGGAGCACGACGACCTCCCGGAGGCCCTCCGCAAGACGGTCGCCGAATGGGCCGAACGGACCGGTGTCGACACCCGGTTCACCGTGACCGGCACCGAGGCGCCGCTCCACGACGAGGTCGCCGCCACGCTGCTGCGGATCGCCCAGGAGGCCCTGTCGAACGCCGCCCGCCACTCCGGGGCCGGCCGGGCGGGCGTCACGCTCTCCTACATGGGCGACGAGATCACCCTGGACGTACGGGACGACGGCCACGGCTTCGACCCGCTCGTCCGGCCCGAACGGAGCGGCGACGGAGGCGGGTTCGGGCTCGACGGCATGCGGGCCCGCGCGGAGCGCCTCGCCGGTACGGTCACCGTGGAGACGGCGCCGGGCGAGGGCACGGCGATCTCCGCTCGCGTACCGTTGGGCGCGCCATGACTGACATCACGCTTCTGATCGTCGACGACCACCCCGTCGTACGGGACGGTCTGCGCGGCATGTTCGCCGCCGAGGGCTCCGGCTTCCGCGTCCTCGGCGAGGCCCCCGACGGCGTCCGGGGCGTCGAACTCGCCCTGGAACTCGACCCCGACGTCGTCCTCATGGACCTGCGCATGCCCGGTGGCGGCGGCGTGGACGCCATCGCCGAGCTCACCCGGCGCGGGGCCCGCTCCCGGGTCCTGGTCCTCACCACGTACGACACGGACACCGACACCCTCCCGGCGATCGAGGCCGGCGCCACCGGCTACCTCCTCAAGGACGCGCCCCGCGAGGAGCTGTTCGCGGCCGTACGGGCCGCCGCGTCGGGCCGTACGGTCCTCTCGCCGACCGTCGCCTCCCGCCTCGTCACCGCCGTCCGCGCGCCGGCCGCGGCCGACACCGCGCTCTCCGCCCGCGAGGGCGAGATCCTCGCGCTCGTCGCGAAGGGCACGGCGAACCGGGCGATCGCGGCGGAGCTGTTCATCAGCGAGGCGACGGTGAAGACCCACCTGACGCACATCTACGCGAAACTGGGCGTGAAGGACCGCGCGGCGGCGGTCGCGACGGGCTACGACCGGGGCATCCTGGGCGGCGCCTGACAGCGCGTCACTCGCGGACCCGCAGCAGCACCACCGAGCGGGCGCCCACCGTGAGCGTGGTGCCGCCCGCGTGGTGGGTGTCCGGGGGCGTCGACTGGTCCTCTCGTGTCGTGTCCACGAGGAGTTCGTACGTCGTCGCCCACGGCGCCCCCGGGAGGCGGAAGCCGAGGGGCCGGGCGCCGGCGTGCAGGACGGCGAGGAAGCTGTCGTCGGTGATCTGCTCGCCCCGCGCGTCCCGGCCCGGGATGTCGCGGCCCGACAGGTAGAGCCCGAGCGTGGCCGTCGGCGCGTACCAGTCCCGTTCCGTCATCTCCGTGCCCTCGGCGGTGAACCACGCGAGGTCCCGCAGCCCGTCCGCGCCCTGCGGCCGGCCGGAGAAGAAGGCGCGGCGGCGCAGGACGGGGTGGCGGTGGCGCAGGGCGAGGAGGCGGCGGGTGAGGGCCAGGAGGCCCGCCCGGCCGGGGTCGTCGGGGAGCGACCAGTCCAGCCAGCCGAGCTCGTTGTCCTGGCAGTACGCGTTGTTGTTGCCGCCCTGCGTGCGGCCCGTCTCGTCGCCGGCGACGAGCATCGGGACCCCGGTGGACAGGAGGAGGGTGGTGAGGAGGTTGCGCTGCTGCCGGAGGCGGAGGGCGTTGACGGCGACGTCGTCCGTCTCGCCTTCCGTCCCGCAGTTCCAGGAGCGGTTGTCGTGGGTGCCGTCCCGGTTGCCCTCGCCGTTGGCCTCGTTGTGCTTGCGCTCGTACGTGACGAGGTCGCGGAGGGTGAAGCCGTCGTGCGCGGTGACGAAGTTGACCGAGGCGTACGGCCGCCGCCCGCCCCAGGCGTACAGGTCGCTGGAGCCGGAGAGCCGGTAGCCGAGGTCCCGCACGTCGGGCAGCGCCCCGCGCCAGAAGTCCCGCACGGCGTCCCGGTAGCGGTCGTTCCACTCGGTCCAGAGGGGCGGGAACGCGCCGACCTGGTAGCCGCCGTTCCCCACGTCCCAGGGCTCCGCGATGAGCTTCACCCTCCTCAGGACCGGGTCCTGGGCGATGACCGCGAGGAAGGGGGAGAGCATGTCGACGTCGTGGAAGGAGCGGGCCAGGGCCGCCGCCAGGTCGAAGCGGAAGCCGTCGACGCCCATCTCCGTCACCCAGTACCGCAGGGAGTCGGTGATGAGGCGGAGGACCTGCGGCTGCACCACGTGCAGGGTGTTGCCGCAGCCCGTGTAGTCGGCGTACCGGCGGGCGTCGGACTGCAGGCGGTAGTAGCCGCGGTTGTCGATGCCCTTCAGGGACAGGGTGGGGCCCAGCTCGCCCGCTTCCGCCGTGTGGTTGTAGACGACGTCGAGGATGACCTCGATCCCGGCCGCGTGCAGCGCCCGCACCATCCGTTTGAACTCGCCGACCTGCTGCCCGGCCGTCCCCGAGGACGAGTAGCCGGCGTGCGGGGCGAAGTAGCCGATCGAGTTGTAGCCCCAGTAGTTGCGCAGGCCGCGGCGGAGGAGGTGGTCCTCGTGGGCGAACTGGTGGACCGGGAGCAGCTCGACCGCCGTCACCCCGAGGCGTACGAGATGGTCGATCGCGGCCGGGTGGGCCAGCCCCGCGTACGTGCCCCGCAGCTGCTCCGGGACGCCGGGGTGCAGCTTCGTGAAGCCCTTCACGTGCAGCTCGTAGATGACCGAGTCCTGCCAGGGCGTCTTGGGCCTGCGGTCGTCGGACCAGTCGTCGTCGTCATGGACGACGACCCCCTTCGGGACGTACGGGGCGGAGTCCCGCTCGTCGCGGACGGTGTCGGCCACGTGCTGCTGCGGCCAGTCCCGGACGTGTCCGTACACCTCGGCGGGGAGCGCGAAGTCGCCGTCGACCGCTCGGGCGTACGGGTCGAGGAGGAGCTTCGCCGGGTTCCAGCGGGCGCCCGTCCACGGGTCCCAGCGGCCGTGCACCCGGTAGCCGTACCGCTGCCCCGGCCCCACGCCCGGCACGAAGCCGTGCCAGATCTCGTGCGTCAGCTCCGTCAGCGGGAGCCGTGTCTCCGTCCCGCCGGCGTCGAAGAGGCACAGCTCCACGGCCTCCGCCCCGCCCGCCCACAGGGCGAAGTTGGTCCCCGTCACCCCACCGGGCCCGACCCGGCAACGGGCCCCGAGCGGCGTCGGCGCCCCCGGCCACACCGGTGGGCCGGCCCGCTCCGGGGCACGCTCGGACACCGCCTCCTGCTCGGCTGCGCTCGTCACCGTCCCGGCCTCCCGCGGCTCGTCGGGCCCGCACCCGGGGGAGCGGCGGCGTCCCGGCCGCAGCTCCCGCGTGTGGTCCTCCCCCTGTTCTGCCCGCACGGCCGTCCTCCCAACATGACCCGCACGCACGTTTCCCCTGGAGGGTGGCCGTCGTTGGGCCGGGCGTGACATGCGTATGGAAGCGGGCGGGGCGCGCCCTCGCGGTGGCGGGACTGTTGGCGGGCCTCGTGGGCTGCACGGTGGCGGACGGCGGTGGCGGCATCGACATCAGCCTGCCGGGCAAGGCGCGGGCCCCGGGTGACGTCATCCGGGTGAGCCCGGAGGACGGCAGCCGGGCGGTGCCGGCCGGTGGGCCCGTCGAGGTGAAGGTGGACAGCGGGCGCCTCGAACGGGTGACCGTCGTCCAGGTCGAGGACGGCCGGCGTGCCGAGGTCGCCGGGGCGGTCTCGGCGGACGGGCTGCGCTGGCGGCCCCGGCCCGGCACCCGGCTCGCGCTGGCCGCCAAGTACAGCGTGGACGCGGTCGCGCTCGACGCGCACGGGCGCCGCTCGGCCCGGCACACCACCTTCACCACCGCCGTCCCCGAGTCCCGCTTCATCGGCTACTTCAAGCCGGAGAACCGTTCCACGGTCGGCACCGGCATGATCGTCTCCTTCGGCTTCAACCGGCCGATCGAGAACCGCGCCGAGGTGGAGCGTGCCATCCGGATCACCTCGGAGCCTCCGGTGGAGGTCGTCGGCCACTGGTTCGGCAAGGAGCGGCTCGACTTCCGCCCCGCCGCGTACTGGCGGCCCGGCACGAAGGTCACCGTCGAGCTCGGGCTGCGCGACGTCGAGGGGGCGCCCGGGGTGTACGGCATCCAGCGCAAGACGGTCGGCTTCACCGTCGGCCGCTCCCAGGTCTCCCTGGTCGACGCCGCCGCGCACACGATGGAGGTCCGCAGGGACGGCGAGCTCCTCGCCACGGTGCCGATCACCGCGGGCGCGCCGAAGACGACCACGTACAACGGGAAGATGGTCGCGACCGAGCTGTACGACGTGACCCGGATGGACGGCAGGACGGTCGGTTTCGGCGGCGAGTACGACATCAAGGACGTGCCGCACGCGATCCGGCTGACCGACTCGGGGACGTTCCTGCACGGCAACTACTGGGCCGATGCCTCCACCTTCGGCTCGGCGAACGTCAGTCACGGCTGTGTGGGGCTGCGGGACGAGAAGGGCGGCAGCGCGGACTCGCCCGCGGGCTGGTTCTTCGACCGGACGCTGGTCGGCGACGTGGTGGAGGTGGTCAACTCGCAGGACAAGGAGGTCGCCCCCGACAACGGTCTCGGCGGCTGGAACCTGGAGTGGGACGAGTGGAAGTCCGGCTCCGCGATCCAGGGGATCCGGGCCGCCCCGTACCAGTCGACTGGTGCCGAACGGTGACATTCACGAGGAACTTTCGTGTCCTGCGGTGTGATTATCTAGCGCTGTGTGCGCGAGTGGATGCGCACGGGGGTGGGGCCGTGGCGTTGCCAGGCCGTGCGAGGGGAGACGACCACAGTGAACGGGCAGCCGATATCGGGGGCATCGGTCAAGAGCAGGCGGCGACGCGGGGGCGTCAGGCTGCAGGCCCTGGCGGCGGGGGCGATGCTCCTGGTCCTGACCGCGTGCGGCGGCGGTGAGACCGCCACCGGCGGCGGTGCGGGGGGACAGGGGCCGGCGGCGCAGGGCGGCGGCAAGCAGGAGAACGCGGCCTCCCAGGCCGTCGTGACGATCCTTCCGAAGGACGGCGCCGACTCGGTCGCCACCAGCGGGGCGCTGAAGATCACCGCGGCGCAGGGCAAGCTGACCACGGTCACGGTCGCCGACTCCAAGGGCTCCGAGATCGAGGGCAAGATCGCCGCGGACGGTGCCAGCTGGTCGCCGACCGCGCACCTGGCCGCGGCCACCCAGTACAAGGTCCACGCGATCGCGAAGGACGCCGACGGCCGCGAGTCGGCGAAGGACACCACCTTCACCACGCTGGTCCCGAAGAACACCTTCATCGGCCAGTACACGCCCGAGGACGGTTCGACCGTCGGCGTCGGCATGCCGGTGTCCATCAACTTTAGCCGGGGCATCACCGACCCCGACGCCGTCGAGAAGGCCATCAAGGTGACGGCCGTCCCGGCCGTCCAGATCGAGGGCCACTGGTTCGGCAACGACCGCCTGGACTTCCGGCCCAAGGACTACTGGGCCGCCGGCACCAAGGTGACGGTCGCGCTGAACCTGGACGGCGTCGAGGGCCGCCCCGGCGTCTACGGCAAGCAGAAGAAGACGATCTCCTTCACCATCGGCCGCCGTCAGGTCTCCACCGTCGACGCGAGCGCCAAGACGATGAAGGTCGAGCGGGACGGCGCGATCATCAAGACGCTGCCGATCACCGCGGGCGCGCCGTCCACGACCACGTACAACGGTCAGATGGTCATCAGCGAGAAGTACAAGGTGACCCGCATGAACGGGGCCACGGTCGGTTTCGGCGGCGAGTACGACATCAAGGACGTGCCGCACGCGATGCGCCTGTCCAACTCGGGCACCTTCGTCCACGGCAACTACTGGGCGCCGTCCTCCACCTTCGGCTCCAGCAACGTCAGCCACGGCTGCGTCGGCCTGGAGGACGCGCGGGGCGCGGGCGACAGCTCGACGCCGGCCGCCTGGTTCTACGACCGCTCGATCATCGGCGACGTCGTGATCGTGAAGAACTCGAAGGACAAGCAGATCACTCCGGAGAACGGCCTGAACGGCTGGAACATGGACTGGTCGGAGTGGATCGCCTAGATCCCTCCTGAAGGGGCCCGGTGCTGTGAGCAACAGCACCGGGCCCCTTCGCGTTAACGGCCACTAACCTTTCCCCATGACTGTGAACCTCGAAGTCGCCGATGGCGTCGGCACGATCCGTCTCGACCGCCCCCCGATGAACGCCCTGGACATCGCCACCCAGGACCGGCTGCGCGAGCTGGCCCAGGAGGTGACGGACCGCGACGACGTGCGGGCCGTGGTCCTCTACGGCGGCGAGAAGGTGTTCGCGGCCGGCGCGGACATCAAGGAGATGCAGGTCATGGACCACGTGGCCATGGTCAAGCGCTCGCGCGCGCTCCAGGACTCCTTCACGGCCGTCGCCCGCATCCCCAAGCCGGTCGTCGCCGCGATCACCGGGTACGCGCTCGGCGGCGGCTGCGAGCTCACGCTCTGCGCCGACTACCGGATCGCCGCCGACAACGCCAAGCTGGGCCAGCCGGAGATCCTGCTCGGCCTCATCCCCGGCGCGGGCGGCACCCAGCGCCTGTCCCGGCTGATCGGCCCCTCCAAGGCCAAGGACCTCATCTTCACCGGCCGGATGGTGAAGGCCGACGAGGCCCTGACGCTCGGTCTGGTCGACCGGGTCGTCCCCGCCGCCGAGGTGTACGAGCAGGCGCACGCCTGGGCCGCCAAGCTGGCGCAGGGCCCGGCCGTCGCCCTGCGGGCCGCGAAGGAGGCGATCGACCAGGGCCTGGAGGCCGACATCGACACCGGTCTCGCCATCGAGCGGACCTGGTTCTCGGCCCTGTTCGCCACCGAGGACCGCGAGACCGGGATGCGCAGCTTCGTCGAGGAGGGCCCCGGGAAGGCGAAGTTCGCCTGACGATCCTTCACGGGCGGGGGCCGATTCCATCGGAACGGCCCCCGCGGAAGGCTCGTTGCCTCCATGATGGGGGGCATGGCGGGCCTGGAGGGTAGGGAACAACCGCGGCAGCGCGCGAGCGCCGCCGCGCCGCGGTGGTCACCGGCCGTGGACGACGAACAGGCCGCCGAGGCAGTGGAGTTGTACGGCAACCCGGCCGAGGAGGACGTCCGGCTGCCGTCCCGCCCCGAGTCCGCGTGGGTGGCCCGCAGGCTTGCCAGGGACGTCGTGCTGCGGCAGTGGGGTCTCGGCCCGCAGCTCGCCGAGCACGCGGTGCTCCTCGTCTCGGAGCTCGTCGGGAACGCCGTCCGGCACACGGGGGCCCGTGTCTTCGCGCTGCGGTTACAGCGGCGCCGCGGCTGGATCCGGATCGAGGTGCGCGACCCCTCGCGGGGGCTGCCCTGTCTGATGCCGGTGCACGAGCTCGACATCAGCGGCCGCGGCCTCTTCCTCGTCGACAAGCTCGCCGACCGCTGGGGCGTGGACCTGGCGCCGCGCGGCAAGACGACCTGGTTCGAGATGCGGGTCGTGGACCGGTCCTGACGCCGCCGCCCCGGACTGCCCCCTGATGCACGGAAGCCCCCGTGCGCCTGTGGTGAGGCGCTTGGGGGCTTTCGTGTGGTGCGCCGTGGACGGGGGGGTGTATCCACGGCTGCTATGTCGACCTGGCCCGGGTCAATGGGGGTCGTGTCTCCGACTATGGCAGACGGGGGGCCTTGCCGCCAAAAGTCCCTAGTGGGGCAAGGTGGGTCAAAAACGGACAGTTCAATGATGAATCGTTGGTGACGTGCAGCACTCACCTTGTAAACAGTGAATGGCTATGCGGTTCATCGGGTGTTTCCCGGGATCGTCCGCATGTTGGACGCCTGGAGTGGCGCCACAAACGTCCTGAATTGGCCTAATCGTGACCAATCGGGCGACATCCCTCTTAAATGGTCGCGTGAAGCCGACCGACCGCCGAGGAGCCCTCCGCGCGGGCGCGGCCGCAGCCCTCGCGGGAGCCCTCGCCACCGCCTGCGGCACGGAACCCCGCCCCGCCCCCGCCGCCGGGCACCACCCCGCCTCCGCGCCTGCCTCCGCCGCCGGGCACCACCCCGCCCCCGCGCCCGTCGCCGCCCCGGCGCCCCGCCGCTTCCCCGGGCAGCCGGACGAGATCACCCACGGCCCCCGCGACCGTCCCCGGGTCGCCCTCACCTTCCACGGCCAGGGCGACCCCGCCCTCGCCGGCAGGCTCCTCGCCCAGGCCGAGAAGGCCGGCGCCCGCGTCACCGTCCTCGCCGTCGGCAGCTGGCTCGACGAGCACCCCGACATGGCCCGGCGCGTCCTCGACGGCGGCCACGACCTCGGCAACCACACCCAGCACCACATCGACGTCAACGCCATGACCGAGGACGCCGCCCTCGCCGAGATCGAGGCCTGCGCCACCCGGCTGCGCCGGCTCACCGGCTCCGTCGGCACCTGGTTCCGCCCCTCCCGCACCCCGCACGCCGGCCCCGCCGTCCTGCGCGCCGCCCGGCGCGCCGGATACCCGCACGTCCTCTCGTACGACGTCGACTCGCTCGACTACACCTCGCCCGGCGCCGCGGCCGTCGTCCGCAACGTCACCGGGACGGTCCGCGCCGGATCCGTGGTCAGCCTGCACTTCGGCTACCCCGACACCGCCGTCGCGCTGCCCCTCCTCCTCGCCGAACTCGACCGCCGCGGCCTGAGCGCGGTCACCACCACGGAGCTGCTGAGCTGATGGCACACCTCGACAAGAGATCCCGGATCCTCCTCGCCGCCGCCCTCCTCGTCGGCCTCGCCGGCTGCGGCAGCGCGAACCACCCCGAGGGCGCCGCCCCGGTGAAGAAGGCCGCCGCCCCCGCCGTGCGCAAGCCGGCCACCGCCCCCGCCGGGCTCCCCGGCATGCCGCCCCTGCTCGACCCGCACGACGTCTACGCCGCCGACCGGCCGAACCGGCTCTCCCCGGTGGTGAAGGACTTCCCCTCCCGGGTCTACGTCCCCAACACCAACTCCAACACCGTCTCCGTCATCGACCCCGCCACCTACCAGGTCGTCGAGACCATCCCGGTCGGCCTCCAGCCCCAGCACGTCGTCCCCTCCTGGGACATGAAGACCCTCTGGGTCAACAACGACCGGGGCCACACGCTCACCCCCATCGACCCGGCCACCGGCGTCGCCGGCAAGCCCGTCGAGGTCCACGACCCGTACAACCTCTACTTCACGCCGAACGGCAAGTACGCCGTCGTCATGGCCTCGCTCGACCGCGAGCTCGTCTTCCGCGACCCGCACACCATGGAACGGAAGAAGTCCGTCCCCGTCAGCTGCTACGGCGTCAACCACGCCGACTTCTCCGCCGACGGGCGGTACTTCATCGTCTCCTGCGAGTTCTCCGGCGAACTCCTCAAGGTCGACACCGAGAAGATGGAGGTGATCGGCCAGCAGAAGCTGCCCCTCGAGGGCGCCATGCCGCAGGACGTGAAGATCTCCCCGGACGGCAAGACCTTCTACGTCGCCGACATGATGGCCCACGGCATGTGGGTCCTGGACGGCGAGAAGTTCACCACCCCCACCCTGCTCCCCACCGGCAAGGGCTGCCACGGCCTCTACATCAGCCGCGACTCGCGCGAGATGTACGTCTCCAACCGCGGCGAGGGCACCGTCTCCGTCTTCGACTTCCAGCAGAACAGGCTCACCAAGAAGTGGAAGCTCCCGAACGGCGGCTCCCCCGACATGGGCGGGGTCTCCGCCGACGGCAAGGTCCTGTGGCTGTCCGGGCGGTACGACGCCGAGGTGTACGCGATCGACACCACGACCGGCAAGCAGCTCGCCCGCATCCCCGTCGGCAGCGGCCCCCACGGACTCGCCGTCTACCCCCAGCCGGGCCGCTACTCCCTCGGCCACACGGGCATCTTCCGGTAGCGGTTCAGCCGGCGATCAGGAGCGCCTCGGAGGCCACCGGGCGGTAGCCCGCCGCCTGGAAGACCCGGACGCTGCGGGCGTTGCCCGGCGACTGCTGGGCCCACACCACCTCGCCCGGGGTGAGGTGGCGCGCCGCCGTCGCCAGGGCCCGGCCCAGGCCCCGGTGGCGCACCTCCTCGTCCACCTCGATCGCCGCCTCCCAGCGGCCCGCGACGCCCCGTCCCAGGGCGAGGACCCCGCCGTCGGCCGCCCACACCCGGACGTCGTCACGGAACTTCAGCGCCCGCGCCACCCGGGGGTGCTCCGGGTCGTCGATCGCGCGGAGCTCCAGCGGGGGAGGGCCCGGCAGCGCGTCCGCCACCGTGAGCAGGTCGATCGTGTTCATGTGGCGGCCGGTGCGGGCCATCAGGGCGAGGAGGAAGGCCGGGTTCATGCTCGCGGCGAGCGGATCGCTCGACGTGGCCGCCAGCCGGTCCCGTACCCACTCCGGGTCGGCGTCCGTGAAGACCACCGAGTGGGCGGTGAAGGCGAGCACCCCCGCGTCCCGGGGGCCCGGCTGCGGCACCACCGTCGTCGAACCGTCCGGGGGCGGGAACGCCCCGCGTGCCGCCGCCGCCAGGATCCGTGCCACCTCGTCGCTCATGCCCCCATCATCCTGCAGCGCGCGGCCAGCTAATCTGACCCCCGTCAGAAAAGCACCAAGAAGGGGCGGACGCAGTGGCGGACATCGACTCGGCACGCACGGCATTCAACAAGTTCGACGTGGACGGCGACGGTTTCATCACCGCCGCCGAGTACAAGCACGTCATGGCGCAGCTGGGCGACTTCCACGTCACGGAGTCGGTCGCCGAGGCGCTCATCAAGCAGCGCGACGACAACGGCGACGGTGTGCTGTCCTGGGACGAGTTCTGGGCGCACTACAGCAAGGCCTGAGCCTGACCCCGCGGGTCCGGGCGGGCGGAGCGACCTGAGTCGCCGCCCGCCCGGACCTCGGTGGGTCGCCCGCGTCAGCCCCGCAGGGTGACGTGGAAGGACGTGCCCCAGAGCACGAGCGCCGCGCCCAGGCCCACCACCGCGCGTACGGTCTCCGCGCCGGCGCCGGCCGCGAGGACGGCGAGCCCGGCCAGGGCGACCGCCGTGAGGAGGATCGCGGCCCACCGGTACTGCCGCTGGTCGAAGAGGCGGGCCAGGGGGAAGAAGTGCAGCCCCACGACGAGGCAGATCCCGACCGGGACGAGCTCCGGCCGTCCCGAGGCGTTCGACGCGGCGATCACGGCGAAGACCGCGATCAGTTCGGCCGCGTTGACCAGACCGACCCCGCGGTTCCATTTCTCCGGCAGCCGTACGGTGCGCGCCACCGGCCCGGCGGTGCCCCGGAACGCCCGCTCCGCCGCGGCGATCGTCACCGCGAGCGCCACGACGGTGACCGGCGTCGCGACGGACGTTCCCGAGCCGCCCGCGAGCGCCCAGACCAGGCCGAAGACGGCGAGGACGAGCCCGCCCCGGCGCCGCAGGGTCCGGGTCAGATCGACGCACGCGGCGTCCATGTGTTCGACGGTCATGGCGCGGACACTACAGCGGAAACCCGACGGCGGAGCCGGTTTCCGGCGACCTCCGACGGATTGGCCTAGACCTATTGTGTGCCACTGTCCGTGACGGTACGGTCATCCACGGCTGCGCAGCCGGACTTTCCGCACCACATCGCATCGTCACGCACTCCGCCGGGGCATCCCGGCGTTTTCAGGAGGCAATGCCATGTACCGCCGCACCGCAGCCGTTCTCGCCACCGCCGTGTCCGCCGGAGCCCTCGCGCTCGGCGCCGCCGGCGCCGCCCAGGCCGGCCCCGGCCCGGGCTACTACGCGAACAGCTCCTACTCCTCGTACGCCGACTGCCAGGCCGCGGGCCGGGCCGGCTACAAGATCTGGGGCCCGATCTTCTCCTGCGAGCCCTTCAGCGCCGACCGCCAGGACGTCATCGTCCTCTGGGTCCGCGCCTGAGCGTCCGAGCACGGCAGCGGCCCGCCCCGGGACTCCGGGGCGGGCCGCTGCCGTGCGGGGTCTCAGCACTCGATGATGTTCACCGCGAGACCGCCGCGGGCGGTCTCCTTGTACTTCACGCTCATGTCGGCGCCCGTCTCCTTCATGGTCTTGATGACCTTGTCGAGGGAGACCAGGTGGCTGCCGTCGCCGCGCATCGACATCTTCGCCGCCGTGACCGCCTTGACCGACGCCATGCCGTTCCGCTCGATGCACGGGATCTGGACGAGCCCGCCGACCGGGTCGCAGGTCAGGCCCAGGTTGTGCTCCATGCCGATCTCGGCCGCGTTCTCCACCTGCTCCGGGGTGCCGCCGAGGACCTCGGCGAGCGCGCCCGCCGCCATCGAGCAGGCCGAGCCGACCTCGCCCTGGCAGCCGACCTCGGCGCCGGAGATCGAGGCGTTCTCCTTGAAGAGCATGCCGACCGCGCCCGCCGCGAGCAGGAAGCGGACGATGCCGTCCTCGTCGGCGCCGGGCACGAAGTTCATGTAGTAGTGCAGGACCGCCGGGATGATGCCGGCCGCGCCGTTCGTCGGGGCGGTGACCACCCGCCCGCCCGCCGCGTTCTCCTCGTTCACGGCCATCGCGTACAGAGTGATCCACTCCATCGCGTGCGCCGTCGGGTCGCCCTCGGAGCGCAGCTTGCGGGCCAGGGTGGCGGCGCGGCGGCGGACCTTCAGGCCGCCCGGCAGGATGCCCTCGCGGGACATGCCGCGCGCGACGCAGGCCTGCATGACCCGCCAGATCTCCAGGAGGCCCGCGCGGATCTCGTCCTCGGTGCGCCAGGCCTTCTCGTTCTCCAGCATCAGGGAGGAGATCGAGAGGCCGGTCTCCTTGGCGAGGCGGAGCAGCTCGTCGCCGGTGCGGAAGGGGTACTTCAGGACGGTGTCGTCCGGGATGATCGGGTTCTCGCCGGCCACCGCGTCCCCGTCGACGACGAAGCCGCCGCCGACCGAGTAGTACGTCTTCTCCAGGACGAGCCCGCCCTCGGCGTCGTACGCGAAGCACGTCATGCCGTTGGCGTGGTACGGGAGCGCCTTGCGGCGGTGCAGGATCAGGTCGTCGTCGAAGGAGAACGGGATCTCGTGGGCGCCGAGCAGGTTGATCCTCCCGCTCGCCTTGATCCGCTCGAACTCGTCGTCGGCGGTCTCCACGTCGACGGTGCGCGGCGAGTTGCCCTCCAGGCCGAGCAGGACCGCCTTCGGGGTGCCGTGACCGTGGCCGGTCGCGCCGAGCGAGCCGTACAGCTCCGCTCGTATCGCCGCCGTGTGGGCGAGCAGGCCCTCGTTCTTCAGGCGGCGGGCGAACATCCGGGCAGCCCGCATCGGGCCCACCGTGTGGGAGCTCGACGGGCCGATGCCGATCGAGAACAGGTCGAAGACCGAGATGGCCACGGAAGGACTCCTTGTGGGGGCTAGACGCCGTTGTCTGCCGGGGTGGAGCAGAAAGGCTGAGCATGGATCGGGGCACCACGCTCACTGTCCAGTGTGCGTGGTGCCCCGGAGCTTCGTCCGAACGAAACCGGAACTAAAGCGTACGAAATTACTTCAGGCCGGGGTACAGCGGGTGCTTCTCCGCCAGAGCGGTCACCCGGGCCTTGAGGGCAGCGGCCTTGTCGGCGTCGAAGCCCGGCTTCAGGGTCTCGGCGATGACGTCGGCGACCTCGGCGAAGTCCTCGGCCTGGAAGCCGCGGGTCGCGAGGGCCGGCGTGCCGATGCGCAGACCGGAGGTGACCATCGGCGGGCGCGGGTCGTTCGGAATGGCGTTCCGGTTGACCGTGATGCCGACCTCGTGGAGACGGTCCTCGGCCTGCTGGCCGTCGAGCTCGGAGTTGCGCAGGTCCACCAGGACCAGGTGCACGTCCGTGCCGCCGGACAGGACGGAGACACCGTGGGCGGTGACGTCGTCCTGGACCAGGCGCTCGGCCAGCGCGCGGGCGCCGTCCAGGGTGCGCTGCTGGCGCTCCTTGAACTCCTCCGAGGCCGCGACCTTGAAGGAGACGGCCTTGGCCGCGATCACGTGCTCCAGCGGGCCGCCCTGGAAACCGGGGAAGACCGCGGAGTTCAGCTTCTTCGCGAACTCCTTCTTCGCCAGGATGATGCCGCCGCGCGGGCCGCCGAGCGTCTTGTGCGTGGTGGAGGTCACCACGTCCGCGTACTCGACCGGGTTCGGGTGCAGACCGGCGGCGACCAGGCCCGCGAAGTGGGCCATGTCGACCCACAGGTAGGCCTCGACCTCGTCGGCGATCCGGCGGAACTCGGCGAAGTCCAGCTGGCGCGGGTAGGCGGACCAGCCCGCGATGATCACCTTGGGGCGGTGCTCCTTGGCGAGGCGCTCGACCTCGGCCATGTCGACCAGACCGGCCTCGTCCACGTGGTACGGGACCACGTTGAACTGCTTGCCGGAGAAGTTCAGGCGCATGCCGTGGGTGAGGTGGCCGCCGTGCGCCAGGTCGAGACCCAGGATCGTGTCGCCGGGCTGGGCGATCGCGAAGAGGGCGGCCTGGTTCGCCGAGGCGCCGGAGTGCGGCTGCACGTTGGCGTACTCGGCGCCGAACAGGTCCTTGATCCGGTCGATCGCGATCTGCTCGGCCACGTCGACGTACTCGCAGCCGCCGTAGTAACGGCGGCCCGGGTAGCCCTCGGCGTACTTGTTGGTGAGGACGGAGCCCTGGGCCTCCATGACCGCGACCGGAGCGAAGTTCTCCGAGGCGATCATCTCGAGGGTGGACTGCTGACGGTGGAGCTCGGCGTCGACGGCGGCGGCGACGTCGGGGTCCAGCTCGTGGAGGGGAGTGTTCAGAAGCGACATGAATCGATCCCTAGGGGGTCTCAGTTCCCGGCGGTGGTGAGCTCGGTGTACTGGTCGATGGAGAGCAGGTCCTTCGGCTCCTCGGAGATCCGGACCTTGAACAGCCAGCCACCCTCGAACGGAGCGGTGTTCACCAGGGACGGGTCGTCCACGACGTCCTGGTTGGCCTCGACGACCTCACCGGAGACGGGGGAGTACAGGTCGCTGACGGACTTGGTCGACTCCAGCTCGCCACAGGTCTCGCCCTCGGTGACGGTCTCGCCGACCTCGGGGAGCTGGGCGTAGACGACGTCACCGAGCGCGTTGGCCGCGAACTCCGTGATGCCGACCGTCGCGACGCCGTCGACGGCCTCCGACAGCCACTCGTGCTCCTTGGTGTAGCTCAGCTGCTGGGGGTTGCTCATGACCTGATTCTCCTGGATCGGGGGAGTGCTGATGAACGTGGGTCTTGCGGGGTGAGACGAGGAGTGAGACGACTTCGTCACTTCTGGCGCTTGTAGAACGGCAGCGCCACGACCTCGTAGGGCTCGTGGGTGCCCCGAATGTCCACACCGACGCCCTCGGTCCCGGGCGTGGCGTGGGCCGCGTCCACGTACGCCATGGCGATCGGCTTTCCGAGGGTCGGGGACGGGGCGCCGGAGGTGACCTCGCCGATGACCACGCCGTCCTTGACGACGGAGAAGCCGGCGCGGGGGACGCGGCGGCCCTCGGCGATCAGGCCGACGAGCTTGCGCGGCGGGGCGGTCTCGGCGCGCTCGGCGGCCTTCTCCAGCGCCTCGCGGCCGACGAAGCGGCCCTCGTTGGTCGTCTTCTCGAACTTCACGACGCGGCCCAGGCCGGCGTCGAAGGGGGTGAGGGCGGTGGTCAGCTCGTGGCCGTACAGCGGCATGCCCGCCTCCAGGCGGAGCGTGTCACGGCAGGACAGGCCGCAGGGGATCAGGCCGACGCCCTCGCCCGCCTCGGTCAGCGCCTTCCAGACGCCCTCGGCGTGCTCGGGCTTCAGGAACAGCTCGAAGCCGTCCTCGCCGGTGTAGCCGGTGCGGGCGATCAGCGCGGGGACGCCGGCGACCGTGCCGGGCAGGCCGGCGTAGTACTTCAGACCGTCCAGGTCGGCGTCGGTGAGCGACTTCAGGATGCCGGGGGACTCCGGGCCCTGGACCGCGATCAGGGCGTACGCGTCACGGTCGTCGCGGACCTCGGCGTCGAAGCCTTCGGAGCGGGCGATCAGGGCGTCGAGGACGACCTGGGCGTTGGAGGCGTTGGCGACGACCATGTACTCCGTCTCGCCGAGGCGGTAGACGATCAGGTCGTCGAGGATGCCGCCGTCCTCCTGGCAGATCATCGTGTAGCGGGCGCGGCCGTTGCCCACGGTCGAGATGTTGCCGACGAGGGCGTGGTCGAGGAGCTCCACGGCCTGCGGGCCCGTGACGGTGATCTCGCCCATGTGGGAGAGGTCGAAGAGGCCGGCCTTGGTGCGGACGGCGTTGTGCTCGTCGCGCTCGCTGCCGTAGCGCAGCGGCATGTCCCAGCCGGCGAAGTCGGTCATGGTCGCGCCCAGCGAACGATGCAGGGCATCGAGGGCGGTCAGACGGGGGGCAGTGCTCATGGGGTGGCTCCCGGGTCCCAAGGGCGTGATCGGTGACGAAAACACATGACGGGCGAGGACGTCCTCCCCATCTGTCATGGAACCTGAGAGGTTCACCGAGGGCATCTCGGCGCCGAGCGATCGGCGCCGAGTGGTCGGCTTGCACCTTGGGTGGGGACACACGGGGTGTCCCGCTTTTCAGATCTGCCTCATCCACGCGGTACGGGGCCTGAGAGATTCAAGGGAGGGTCTTGCTCCTTCGGCGCCCGGACGCGCTCGGCGGTCCGGAACTCTCCCGCGCGGATTCGAGCGGCCGGTATGCGGTTGTGCGGCGACTGTGCGCGCCTGGCGCGCACATCATCGCACGCGGTGTCGGCGGGGCAAATCGCTTGTGCCGCATTACCGTTTCTTTACACTTCTTGGGCAAGGGTCTCCTCAAGTCTCCTGAGGCCCGACAGGGGGAGAGCGACGATGATCCAGCACACCGGCGCATATGCGGCGAGTACCGGCATACCGTCCCAGCGGGCCCGCGCCCGGAGCCGCGGCCGCCTTCTGCGGGACCTGCGCGAGCGCGGCGGCCGCGGCCCCCGCACCCTCACCTTCGCCGCCGGCGACCTCGTCGTCGTCTCCGGGCTGCCCGGCAGCGGCAAGTCCACCCTGATGAAGCGCGCCGCCCAGGGCAGCGGCATCGACTCCCAGGACGCCCGCGAGCGCTGGGAGGCCCGCATGCCGCGCCTCCTCCCGTACGCCGTCTACCGCCCCCTCGTGCGGATCGCCCACTACGCCGGACTGCGCCGCGCCCTGCGCTCCGGCGCGAGCCTGATCGTCCACGACTGCGGCACCCAGTCCTGGGTGCGGGGCTGGCTCGCCCGCGAGGCGCGGCGGCGCGGCCGCGCGCTCCACCTGGTCCTCCTCGACGTCACCCCGGACACCGCGAAGGCCGGCCAGCACGCCCGGGGCCGGGGCGTCTCCGTGTACGCCTTCGCGCGGCACCGGCGGGCCGTCGGCCGGCTCCTGCGGGCCGCCGAGTCCGGCACCCTGCCGCACGGCTGTGCCTCGGCGACCCTCCTCGACCGGGACGCCGCCGACGCCCTCCGCAGGATCGGCTTCCGGCAGGCGGCCTGAGAGGCCTTCCGGCGGGGGCCCGAGAGGCCTTCCGGCGGGCGGTCCGAGAGGCCCCGGAGCGTCCCGCGGGTGTCCCGGGACGCCCGTACCCTTCCCTTCTGGCCACGGCGGTGCCACGGCGGCGTTAGGGTGCTGCCGGGCGGCCGGTGCGGCAGGCCGTGCGAGAAGGGGAAACGCGACCGTGGACGTGACGTGGCCGGGCAACGAGCTGGAAGAGGTCCTTGCCGCCTCCCTGGGCAACCCCGAGGCCGGGGGACGCCTCGTCGAGGTGCTGGGCCGCAGCCAGGTCTGGGTGCCCCTGCCCAACGGCGGCGGCCCCGACAGCCAGGGCCTCGACCTCGCCACCATGGAGATCGAGGGCGCGGCCTTCGTCCCCGTCTTCAGCTCCGAGCAGCAGTTCCTCGCCTGCGTCGGCGACCACATGTCGTACACCGTCGCCCCCGCCCGTGACTTCGCCCGCGGCCTGCCCCCGCAGCTCGGCATCGTCGTGAACCCCGGCGGCACCGTCGGCGTCCCGCTGCCCCCGCCCGCCGTCGCCGAGCTCTGCCGCGTCGGCCGCACCCCGCTCGACGGCCCCGCCAGCGGCGGCCGCGTCCGGCTCTTCGAGCCCGACTGGCAGGACGACCCGGTCGACTTCCTCGCCGCCGCCTCCGCCGAGTTCGAGGCCATCGGCACCGTCGCCTCCGCCCGCCGCGCCCTCGCCAGCGTCGAGGGCACCGAACCGGCCCTCTTCATCGGCGTCCAGCTCTCCCACTGGGAGGGCGCCGACCGCACCGCGCCCCTGGACGCCCTCGGCCGCGCCCTCGGCAAGGTCGAGGTCGCCTGGCCGGTCAACCTCATCCTGCTCGACATGGCGCAGGACCCGGTCGGCGACTGGATGCTGGAGCGGGTGCGCCCCTTCTACCAGCGCGCCGCCGTGTGACCGGCCCCCTGTTTAAGCTGAACTGACCGAGTCGCTGAACTGACCGCGTCGCTGGAAGACGTACGTGGTGGACGGAAGAGGGGCGGGACCCAGGGTGAGCACGACCGCTGCGGCCGGGGGACAGGTCGAGCACACGCTGCGCCAGGTGGCACCCGGACGCTACGACGCGTACGAACAGTTGCTGCACGCCCTCGCCGACGGCGAGCTCTGGATGCTGCTGTGGCAGGGCGCCCCGGGCTCCCCCGACGCCCAGTACGGGAACATGGAGGTCGACGGCTTCGGCTACGCACCCTGTGTGACCTCCGCCCAGGAGCTCGCCGCCTCCGGCTGGAACCGCGCCCACGAGCTCGTCACCGGCCGCGACATCGCCCGCGCCCTCTATCCCGACCGCTGGGGCGTCTGGCTCAACCCGCACGCCCCCGGCGGCGGCGTCGGCATCCCGTGGGCCGACCTGCGCCGGATCGCCACCGGTCTGGACCGGATGCCCGCCGGGCCGCTGCGCGTCACCGAGCCCGCCCTGGAGATCCCGCAGTTCTACGCCCTGCTCACGCAGAACGCCCACCGCACCCCGGCCGTCCGCGCGCTGCGCCGCGGTTGGGTGCAGCCGGCGATCGGCTCCCCGTACCTCGCCATCGGTCTCGACCTGTACGACACGTCCCCGGCGGCCGTCGACCACGTCCGCTCGATGATGCGCCAGTCGATCGGCGCCGTCCCCGACGGACTGCCCGTCTCGACGGTCGCGCTCTCCGACGCGTACGACCCGGTGGCGCTGTGGCTGCGGGCGAACGCGCGCCCGTTCTACGACCGCGAGGCGCACGCCGGGCGCGGCTCGGCCGCCGTACCGGGGTACGGATACCCGCCGCCGGCCCCGTCCGGATACTGAGACGTCCCTCGTGTCCCACTTGTCGGCAAAGGCCTCCGGAGTCCGCTCCGGAGGCCTTCGTTCACCCCAATTCGACAGCTCGCGACACCAGTTGAGCGACATGTCCGATTGAGGGGGAGAGGGCCCCGGTTGGTCCGCTCACGTGATCACGGCGTCCGGATAACGGAAGTCGCAGCACCGCATCACGTTTGAGCAAACATTGCCCGTCAGGTCTGGCGGGTGATCGCAAGCGCGTTGAAGACTCCCCGGAACACAGGACGTTCGGCTCCTTTCGAGCCGGTGTCCAGCAGGTTGTTCCACCGAGCCGCTACCCGCGGCGGGCAAGGGCCGGCTACCGGCGGCCGAGAGGGGTCCTCACCACGATGACGGCACCACTGCACGAGGCGAGTGCGGGCGAGGCGACCGCCACCGTCGACGGCGCGCCCGACGCATCCGGCACTCCGGGCAATTCCGGCACGGGCGGCAAGGCGATCGAGGGGCGCTCGCCCTGGAAGATCGCCTGGACCCGCCTCAAGCGCGACAAGCTGGCCCTCGCGGGCGCGTTCGTCGTCCTCTTCCTGATCCTCGTCGCGATCTTCGCGCCGGTCATCGTGAGTCTCCTGGGCCACCCGCCGGACGAGTTCCACGAGGACCAGATCGACCCGCTGTTCGGCACGCCGATCGGCTCCTGGGGCGGCGTCAACGGCGACTTCCTCTTCGGCGTCGAGCCGGTCAACGGCCGCGACGTCTTCAGCCGGATCGTCTACGGCGCCCGGATCTCGCTGCTCGTCGCCTTCCTGGCGGCGGTCTTCGCGGTCTTCCTCGGCACCGTCCTCGGCGTCATCGCGGGCTACTTCGGCGGCTGGGTCGACGCGGCCCTCAGCCGGATCATGGACGTGATGCTCGCGTTCCCGCAGCTGCTCTTCACGATCGCCCTGGTCTCGGTGCTGCCCAACGAGTTCCTCGGTCTGGACGGATCGGGCGTCCGCATCGCCGCGCTCGTCGTGGTGATCGGCTTCTTCGGCTGGCCGTACGTCGGCCGCATCGTCCGGGGGCAGACCCTCTCGCTGCGCAACCGCGAGTACGTCGAGGCCGCCCAGAGCCTGGGCGCCGGCCGCTTCTACATCCTGCGCCGCGAGCTGCTGCCCAACCTGATCGCCCCGATCATGGTCTACGCGACCCTGATGATCCCCACCAACATCCTCACCGAAGCGGCGCTCAGCTTCCTCGGCGCGGGTGTGAAGCCTCCCACCGCTTCCTGGGGCCAGATGCTGTCGACGGCCATCACCACCTACGAGTCGGACCCCCTGTTCATGGTGATCCCCGGCCTCGCGATCTTCATCACCGTTCTGGCGTTCAACCTCTTCGGCGACGGCGTGCGTGACGCGCTCGACCCGAAGGGCTCCCGCTGACCGTTCGCCGACGACACGCAAGACCCGCCCCTGCCGCTGGCGACAGGAGGCCCATCCCCAATCGGCGGACCGCCGTAACGGCCGCCACTATCCCGGAGGTTGCTGGACCCATGCTGAAGAGCTCTCAGCGCAGAATCGCCGCGGGCGCGCTGCTTGCCGCGGCCACGATGGTCGTCACGACCGCGTGTGGCGGCGGCGACGGCGACGGTGGCAGCAAGGGCGCGGCCGGCGCGGCCGGCTTCAACGCCGCGGTGAACAAGGTAGCCAACGCCTCCGACAAGAAGGGCGGCGAGCTGAAGTTCATCGGCTCGCAGGAGGCCGACTCGTGGGACCCGCAGCGCGGCTACTACGGCTTCGTGTGGGACTTCGCCCGCTACTACACCCGCCAGCTCGTCTCCTTCAAGGCCGTGCCGGGTGCCGAGTCCACGGAGCTGGTCCCGGACCTCGCCACCGACGCCGGCAAGGTCTCGGCCGACGGCCTCACCTACACGTTCACGCTGAAGGACGGCGTGACGTGGGAGGACGGCAAGCCGATCACCTCCAAGGACATCAAGTACGGCATCGAGCGCATCTGGGCCCAGGACGTCATCTCCGGCGGCCCGATCTACCTGCAGCAGGTCCTCGACCCCAAGGGCGAGTACAAGGGTCCGTACAAGGACACCTCCGCGGACAAGCTCGGCCTGAAGGCGATCGAGACCCCGGACGACAAGACCATCATCTTCAAGCTGCCGGTCGCCAACGGTGACTTCCTGCAGATGCTGGCCATGCCCGCCGCCTCCCCGGTCCGCCAGGACAAGGACACCAAGGCCAAGTACGGCCTGAAGCCCTTCTCCTCCGGCCCGTACAAGTGGCAGTCGTACACGCCGAACAAGTCGATGAAGCTCGTCCGCAACGACAAGTGGGACGCGAAGAGCGACACGATCCGCAAGGCGCTCCCGGACACCATCAGCGTCACGTTCACCACGAACGCCGACGACATGGACAACCGTCTGGTCGAGGGCGAGTACGACCTCGACCTCAACGCGACGGGTGTCGGCGCCGCCGCCCGCCAGAAGGTGCTCCAGCAGCACAAGGGCAACGTCGACAACCCGCAGACGGGCTTCATCCGCTACGCGGTCTTCCCGCAGACGGTGATCTCCAACGTCGAGTGCCGCAAGGCCATCATCTACGCGGCCGACTCCAAGTCCCTGCAGACCGCCCGTGGTGGCCCGCAGGCCGGTGGCGACATCGCCACCAACATGCTGCCGCCGGCGATCAAGGGTGCCGACCCGAAGGCCGACCCGTACGGCAAGCTCGCGGGCGCCCCCGACCTGGCCAAGGCCAAGGAGGCGCTGAAGAAGTGCGGTAAGCCGAACGGCTTCAAGACCACGATCGCGGTCCGCAACAACAAGAAGATCGAGATCGCGACCGCCGAGTCCCTCCAGCAGTCGCTGAAGGCCGTCGGCATCGACGCCCAGATCGACCAGTTCGACGGCGCCCAGACCTCCGGCATCATCGGTTCGCCGAAGGTGGTCAAGGAGAAGGGCTACGGCATCATCATCATGGGCTGGGGCGCCGACTTCCCGACCGGCCAGGGCTTCCTCCAGCCGCTGGTCGACGGCCGCTTCATCCTGCAGAGCGGTAACAACAACTTCTCCGAGCTGAACGACAAGGCCATCAACGGCCTGTTCGACCAGGCGCTGAAGGAGACCGACCCGACCAAGGCCGGCGAGCTCTACAAGCAGATCAACACGAAGGTGTCGGAGGCCGCGGTCTACCTGCCCTTCACCCACGAGAAGAACATCATCTGGCGCAGCTCCCGGCTGACCAACGTCTACACGGCGGACGCCTACAACGGCCGCTACGACTACGCGTCGCTCGGCGTCGTCAAGTAATCCGACCCGCTTCACCGGCGCACCACCCGCCGCCAGGTCCGAAGGGCAGGTGATGGCCGACGGCGGCGGCCGGGGAACCCGATCGGGATCCCCGGCCGCCGCCCGGCCGACCGCATGCTTGCATACATAATCCGACGGCTCTTCTCAGTCGTCGTGATGCTGCTCGTCGTCACACTGGTGACGCTCAGCATCTTCTTCCTCATCCCCAAGATGACCGGCAGTGATCCTGCCGCGATGTTCGTCGGCAAGCAGGCGGATCCGGCTTCCATCGAGGCCATCCGGCAGAAGCTGGGCCTGGGCGATCCGATCCTGGTGCAGTTCTGGCACTTCGTCTCGGGCATCTTCGTCGGCCGCGACTACACCGGCGGCGGCGACACGATCCACTGCGCCGCGCCCTGCTTCGGCTACTCGTTCCGCACCGAGCAGGACGTCTGGACGATGCTGACCGACGCCTTCCCGGTCACCCTGTCCATGGTCCTCGGCGCCGCCGTGCTGTGGCTGGTGCTCGGCGTCACCACGGGCGTGGTCTCCGCGCTCAAGCGGGGCACGATCGTCGACCGCGCGGCGATGATCACCGCGCTCGCCGGCGTCTCGCTCCCCATCTTCTTCACCGCCATGCTCTCCATGCTCGTCTTCCGCACGCAGCTGGGCTGGCTCAAGTCCTCGTACACCCCGATCACCGAGTCCTTCGGCGGCTGGTTCGGCGGCCTGCTCCTTCCCTGGGTCACCCTCGCCTTCCTGTACGCGGCGATGTACGCGCGCCTCACCCGCGCCACCATGCTGGAGGTCCTCGGTGAGGACTACATCCGCACCGCGCGGGCCAAGGGCCTGCCGGAGTCGGTCGTGCTCGGCAAGCACGCCATGCGCTCCACCATGACCCCCATCCTGACCATCTTCGGCATGGACCTCGGCGCCCTCGTCGGCGGCGCGATCCTGACCGAGACCGCGTTCAGCCTTCCGGGCCTCGGGCAGGCGGCCTACCGGGCCGTCAGCGAGCGGGACCTGCCGCTGATCCTGGCGGTCACGCTCATCACGGCTGCCGCCGTGGTCATCGCCAACCTCGTGGTGGACCTTCTGTACGCGGTGATCGACCCCCGAGTGAGGCTCGCATGACGGACAACCTGACGAAGACCGGTGCGGCGGTCGGCGAGCCCGTCGACACCGGGAAGTCCGCCCCCGGCGACGCCTTCCTCGACGTCCGCGACCTGAAGATCCACTTCCCGACCGACGACGGTCTGGTCAAGTCGGTCGACGGCCTCAGCTTCCAGCTGGAGAAGGGCAAGACCCTCGGCATCGTGGGCGAGTCCGGCTCCGGCAAGTCGGTCACCTCGCTCGGCATCATGGGCCTGCACACCGTCGGCCAGTACGGCCGGCAGAAGGCGAAGATCTCCGGCGAGATCTGGCTGAACGGGCGCGAGCTCCTCTCCGGCGACCCGGAAGAGGTCCGCAAGATGCGCGGCCGCGAGATGGCGATGATCTTCCAGGACCCGCTGTCCGCGATGCACCCGTACTACACGGTCGGCCACCAGATCGTGGAGGCGTACCGCGTCCACCACGACGTGGACAAGAAGGCGGCGAAGAAGCGGGCCGTCGAACTCCTCGACCGGGTCGGCATCCCCGAGCCCGCCAAGCGGTTCGACAACTACCCGCACGAGTTCTCCGGCGGTATGCGCCAGCGCGCGATGATCGCCATGGCGCTCGTCAACAACCCCGAGCTCCTCATCGCCGACGAGCCCACCACGGCGCTCGACGTGACGGTCCAGGCCCAGATCCTCGACCTGATGCGCGACCTCCAGAAGGAGTTCGGCTCCGCGGTCATCATCATCACGCACGACCTCGGCGTCGTCGCCGAGCTCGCCGACGACATCCTCGTGATGTACGGCGGGCGCTGCGTCGAGCGCGGACCGGCCGAGTCCGTCTTCTACGAGCCGCAGCACCCCTACACCTGGGGCCTGCTCGGCTCGATGCCGCGGATCGACCGCGAGCAGACCGAGCGGCTCATCCCGGTCAAGGGCAACCCGCCCAGCCTCATCAACGTCCCCAGCGGCTGCGCCTTCAACCCGCGCTGCCCGTACGCGGACGTCCCCAAGGGCGGTATCACGCGCACCCAGCGCCCGGAGCTGACGCTCGTCGGAGAGCGCCATCACTCCGCCTGCCACATGCCGCAGGAGGAGCGCACCCGCATCTGGACCGAAGAGATTGCGCCGAAGCTGTGAGCGAGACTATGGAACCCCTCCTCAAGGTCACCGGCCTGCAGAAGCACTTCCCCATCCGGAAGGGCCTGCTCCAGCGCCAGACCGGTGCGGTCAAGGCGGTCGACGGCCTCGACTTCGAGGTCTACCCCGGTGAGACCCTCGGCGTCGTCGGCGAGTCCGGCTGCGGCAAGTCCACGATGGGCCGGCTGATCACGCGTCTGCTCGAACCCACCGGCGGGAAGATCGAGTTCCAGGGCACGGACATCTCGCACCTCGGGGTGTCGGGCATGCGTCCGCTGCGCCGGGACGTCCAGATGATCTTCCAGGACCCGTACGGCTCGCTGAACCCGCGCCACACGGTCGGCTCGATCGTCTCGGCCCCCTTCAAGCTCCAGGGCGTCGAGCCCGAGGGCGGCGTGAAGAAGGAGGTCCAGCGCCTGCTCGGCCTGGTCGGCCTGAACCCCGAGCACTACAACCGCTACCCGCACGAGTTCTCCGGCGGCCAGCGCCAGCGCATCGGCATCGCCCGTGCCCTGGCCCTCAAGCCGAAGCTCGTCGTCGCGGACGAGCCGGTCTCCGCCCTGGACGTCTCCATCCAGGCGCAGGTGGTCAACCTCCTGGACGACCTCCAGGAGGAGCTGGGCCTCACCTACGTGTTCATCGCGCACGACCTCTCGGTCGTCCGGCACGTCTCGGACCGCATCGCGGTGATGTACCTCGGCAAGATCGTCGAGCTCGCCGACCGCAAGTCCCTGTACGAGTCCCCGATGCACCCGTACACCAGGGCCCTGATGTCCGCGGTCCCGATCCCGGACCCGCGCCGCAAGGGCGTCAAGGGCGAGCGCATCCTGCTCAAGGGCGACGTCCCGTCCCCGATCGCCCCGCCGGCGGGCTGCCGCTTCCACACCCGCTGCTGGAAGGCCACGGAGGTCTGCAAGACCCAGGAGCCCCCGCTCCTGGAACTCCGCCCGGGCCAGCGCGTGGCGTGCCACCACCCGGAGAACGCGGAGGCGGTGACGATCCCGTCGGCGCGCGAGTCGGTGGAGGTCACGATCACGAAGGCCCCGGAGACGCCGGAGGCGCCCGAGTCGACTCCGGAGCCCGAGTCGGAGGCCCCGGCCTCGGCCGAGGCCCCGGAGTCCACGGAGCCGGCGAAGGCCCCGGAGCAGGCTGACGCCCCGGAGTCGGGGGAGTCGGCCGAGGCCGCGGAGTCGACGGAGGCCCCGGAAGGGGCCGAGCCGGTCTCCAAGCCGGCTGCGAAGGACGACGCCGCAGGGGAGTGACCCCCGGGCACCAGACCGGAGGCCCCCGCCGTCATGCGACGGCGGGGGCCTCCGGTCTCCCCGGGTCTTCCCCCACCGGAACAACCGGAACAATGGGGGCGTGCTCCACGAATTGTTCACCCCCTCCGTCCAACACGCCCTCGACCTCGTCGGCATCTTCGTCTTCGCCATCTCCGGCGCCCTCCTCGCCGTCCGCAAGAACTTCGACGTCTTCGGCATCGCCGTCCTCGCCGAGGTCACCGCGCTCGGCGGCGGTCTCTTCCGCGACCTGGTCATCGGCGCAGTACCCCCCGCCGCGTTCACCGATCTCGGCTACTTCCTGATGCCGCTGGTCGCGGCGGGCCTCGTCTTCTTCCTGCACCCGGAGGTCGAGCGCACCCAGACCGCGGTGAACGTGTTCGACGCGGCCGGTCTCGGCCTGTTCTGCGTGACGGGGACGACGAAGGCGTACGACTACGGCCTCGGCCTCACCTCCTCCGCCGTGCTGGGCCTCGCGACGGCCGTCGGCGGCGGTGTGCTGCGGGACGTGCTCGCGAACGAGGTGCCGTCGCTGCTGCGCTGGGACCGGGACCTGTACGCCGTCCCGGCGATCGTGGGCGCGACGATGGTCGTGCTGTGCATCCGGTTCGACGCGCTCAACGCGTTCACGAGCGGCGCCGCCGTCCTGACCGCCTTCGTGCTCCGCCTGCTCGCGATGCGCTTCCACTGGCGGGCGCCCCGCGCCTGGAACCGCCGTTCCTCCGCACGCGAGGAGCCGGAAAAAGCTACCGCTCAGTAGCTAGCTGCGGTACCGTCGAAAACATGAGCACGAGCACCGAGACGGCGACCACCGCTGCGTACGAGTTCGACCGCGACACCGCCGTCATCCTCCGGGAACCCGGCGTCTACGACGCCGACCTCTCCGCCGGCTGGACGATCATCCACGCCGTCAACGGCGGCTACCTCCTCGCCCTGCTCGGCCGCGCCCTCGGCGACCACCTGCCGCACCCGGACCCGTTCACGATCTCGGCGCACTACCTGACGCCGTCCGTGCCGGGCCCGGCGGTGATCCGGACGGAGACCGTCCGAACCGGCCGGACGCTCTCCACGGGCACGGCGTCGCTCTTCCAGTACGCCGAGGACGGCACCGAGGTGGAGCGCATCCGCGTCCTCGCCTCGTACGGAGACCTCGACGCGCTCCCGGACGACGTCCGCACCACGGCGACGCCGCCGGCGATGGCGGCCGTCGAGAACTGCTTCAGCGCGGCGGACAACCCGGCCCCGAGGATCCCCGGCTCCTCGGCGATCGCGGACCGGCTCGACCTCCGGCTCGACCCGTCCTGCGTGGGCTGGGCGCTCGGAGCGCCGTCCGGGAAGGGCGAGATGCGGGCCTGGTTCGGCCTGGCGGACGGGCGCGAGCCGGACGCCCTGTCGCTGCTGCTCGCGGTGGACGCGCTGCCGCCGACGTCGTTCGAGCTGGGCCT
This sequence comes from Streptomyces sp. NPDC002463, assembly GCF_042889835.1. NCBI lineage: Bacteria > Bacillati > Actinomycetota > Actinomycetes > Kitasatosporales > Streptomycetaceae > Streptomyces > Streptomyces sp. NPDC002463. The sequence goes on along the minus strand of NZ_JBIARL010000008.1, from coordinate 256,538 downwards.
GCAGGGCTGGACGCCGACGGTCGAACTGACCACCCACGTCCGCTGCCGCCCGGCCCCCGGCCCGCTCCGGGTCTCCATCACGACCCGCAACCTGGCGGGCGGCTTCCTGGAGGAGGACGCGGAGGTCTGGGACACGGCGAACCGCCTGGTGGCCCAGTCCCGCCAACTGGCCCGAGCCCCGCGCACCTGACCCACCGGGACGGCGCCCCCGGCCCGCCCGTTGTGGGCAATCGTTCCGCCGGGGCGAGGGGGTCCCCCCTGCTCGAGCGAAGCCGAGAGCTCGGGGGAGGGTGGGCACACGGGACGGCGCCCTTCAGCGGCGCCTCCGCGTTCCGCGCCTGGACCCGCACCACGAGCGCGCTGTGCACGGGGTGCGGGTCAGGGCGCGGAGGCCTCCGGCGCCGGCAGGCGCGGGTCCGTTGTGCCCACCCGTTCCGCCCCGGCGGAACGATTGCCCACAACCGGGCGCGGCTGAGAACCGACCCCGGGGCGCGGCGGAAACAGGCCGGGCGCCGGGCGCCGCAGGCCGGGCTCGTAGAATCGACCCACCATGGCTTACCTCGACCACGCCGCGACCACGCCCATGCTGCCCGAGGCGATCGAGGCGATGACCGCCCAGCTCGCCGTCACGGGCAACGCCTCCTCCCTGCACGCCGCCGGCCGCCGTGCCCGGCGGACCGTCGAGGAGGGGCGCGAGACGCTCGCCGCCGCGCTCGGCGCGCGGCCGAGCGAGGTCGTCTTCACCTCCGGCGGCACGGAGGCGGACAACCTCGCCGTGAAGGGCCTGTACTGGGCCCGCCGCGACGCCGACCCCCGCCGTACCCGCGTCCTGGCCAGCCCGGTCGAGCACCACGCCGTCCTGGACGCCGTCGACTGGCTGGCCACGCACGAGGGCGCCCAGGTCGAGTACCTGCCCGTCGACCGCCACGGCCGCGTCCACCCGGACGCGCTCCGCGAGGCGATCGCCCGCGACCCGGAGTCCGTGGCCCTGGCCACCGTCATGTGGGCGAACAACGAGATCGGCACGATCATGCCGGTCCGTGAACTCGCCGACGCCGCCGCCGAGTTCGGCGTCCCCCTGCACGCGGACGCCGTCCAGGCCGTCGGCCAGGTCCCGGTCGACTTCGCCGCCTCCGGGCTCGCCGCGATGACCGTCTCCGGCCACAAGATCGGTGGCCCGTACGGCATCGGCGCCCTGCTCCTGGGCCGCGAGCACACCCCCGTCCCGGTCCTGCACGGCGGCGGCCAGGAGCGGCACGTCCGCTCCGGCACCCTCGACGTGCCCGCCGTCGCCGCCTTCGCCGTCGCCGCGCGGCTCGCCGCCGAGCGGCAGGAGGAGTTCGCCCGCGAGGTCGGCGCCCTGCGAGACGAGCTCGTCACCGCCGTGCGGGCGCTCGTCCCCGACGCGATCCTCGGCGGCGACCCCGTCGAGCGGCTCCCCGCCAACGCCCACTTCACCTTCCCCGGCTGCGAGGGCGACTCGCTGCTCCTGCTGCTCGACGCGGCCGGCATCGCCTGCTCCACCGGCTCCGCCTGCACCGCCGGCATCGCCCAGCCCAGCCACGTCCTGCTCGCCACCGGCACCGACCCGGACCTGGCCCGGGGCACCCTGCGCTTCTCGCTCGGCCACACCTCCACGAAGGAGGACGTGGCGGCGGTCGCGCAGGCGATCGGCCCGGCCGTGGAACGGGCGAGGACCGCCGGCCTCAGCTGACCGAGCGCCGGGCCTCGCCCCCCTGGGCTCAGCCGATCGCCGCCCGCGCCCTCCGTACGAGCCCCATGTACCGGTCCCAGTCCCAGTGGGGGCCGGGATCGGTGTGGTCCGTGCCGGGTACCTCCACGTGGCCGATGACGTGCTCCCGGTCCACGGGTATCCCGTACCGCGCGCATATGTCGGCCGTGAGCCGCGCCGAGCCCTCGTACATCGCCGCCGTGAAGTCCTGCGGCCGGTCGACGAAGCCCTCGTGCTCGATGCCGATGCTCCGCTCGTTCATGTCGCGGTTCCCGGCGTGGAAGGCGACGTCGAGCTCGCGGATCATCTGCGCCACATGACCGTCCTTGCGGACCACGTAGTGCGCGGCGGCCCCGTGCGCCGGGTCCTTGAAGACCTTCAGGGCGGACGCGTAGCTCCCCTGGACGACATGGATCACGACCCGGTCGATCACGTAGTCGTCCGGCCGGTCGGCCCGCCGCCAGTTCGCGCGCGACGCCGACGTCCACTCGGCGCCCTTGTGGTCGAGCTCTCCCTCGACCCGCTTCTTCTCCATCCCCGGCAGCCGCCAGTACAGGCGCCCCAGCTCGTCCCTGGCCAGCGCGACCGTGCCCACCGCGGCGGCCGCACCGCCGATCAGCACGGCCCGCCGCCCCATCCGACGACTGCCCGCACCGGTCCCCGCGCCCTTCGACTCACTCCCCATGTCACGGAGAACGCCGACGACCGCGACCGCGGTTCCCGGCGCCCCGTACCCTGGGGGGGCTATGACTAAGACTCTCCGTGTTCTCGCCGCCATGTCGGGCGGCGTGGACTCCGCCGTCGCCGCCGCCCGAGCCGCCGAAGCCGGTCACGACGTCACCGGCGTGCACCTGGCCCTCTCCGCGAACCCGCAGTCGTTCCGTACGGGAGCGCGCGGCTGCTGCACGATCGAGGACTCGCGCGACGCGCGCAGGGCGGCCGACGTCATCGGCATCCCCTTCTACGTGTGGGACCTCGCCGAGCGGTTCCGCGAGGACGTCGTCGACGACTTCGTCGCGGAGTACGAGGCGGGCCGCACCCCCAACCCGTGCCTGCGCTGCAACGAGAAGATCAAGTTCGCGGCGCTCCTCGACAAGGCGCTCGCCCTCGGCTTCGACGCGGTCTGCACCGGCCACTACGCCACCGTCGTCCTGAACGAGGACGGCACCCGCGAGCTGCACCGGGCCTCCGACATGGCCAAGGACCAGTCGTACGTCCTCGGTGTCCTCGACGAGAAGCAGCTCGCGCACGCGATGTTCCCGCTCGGCGACACCCTCACCACCAAGGACGAGATCCGGGCGGAGGCCGAGCGGCGCGGGCTCGCGGTCGCGAAGAAGCCCGACAGCCACGACATCTGCTTCATCGCCGACGGCGACACCCAGGGCTTCCTGGCGACCCGCCTGGGGAAGGCCGAGGGCGACATCGTCGACGAGGCCGGAACCAAGCTCGGCACCCACGAGGGTGCGTACGGCTTCACCATCGGCCAGCGCAAGGGCCTGCGGATCGGGCACCCGGCCGCGGACGGCAAGCCCCGCTACGTCCTCGACATCTCGCCCGTGAACAACACGGTGACCGTCGGCCCCGCCGAGGCCCTCGACGTCACCGCCCTCACCGCGATCAAGCCCCGCTGGTGCGGCACCGCCCCCGAGGGCCCCGGCCGCTACACGGCCCAGCTCCGCGCCCACGGCGGCGAGACGCCGGTGAGCGCGGCGATGGAGGACGGCGAGCTGAAGGTCGTCTTCGACGAGCCGGTCCGCGGCGTCGCCCCCGGCCAGGCGATCGTCCTGTACGACGACACGCGCGTGGTGGGCTCGGCGACGATCGCGACGACCACGCGCCGTACGGCCGCGACCGCCTAGACCGTCTCGTCGAGGAACTCCTCCAGGACCGGCGCCAGGACGTGCGGGGCCACCTCGTGCGTCTGGCCCGTCAGGGTGCGGTGCCGGGCCCGGGGGAGTGCCGCCGTCAGGGCGCGGGCCGCGTGCCGGGTCTCCACCGGGCTCGCGCCCCCGTCGACGACGAGCACGCGCGCGTGGACCGCCGCCACGAGCCCGTCCGCGAGGGGTTCGGGCTCGTACACCGACACCGTGTCCACCGGCAGTCCGGCCGCGGCCCCCGCGAGCGCGAGGGCACCGCCCGTCTCCGTGCCGTGCACCGCCGCCCCCGGCCCCGCCGCCCCCAGGACGGCCGCCAGGTCCTCGATCTCCCGCTCCACCGAGGCCGGCCCGCGCCGCTCGTACGTCACGACGGAGAAGCGCCGGGCGAGCAGCCCGGCGAGCGCCCGCCCGCTCCCGCCGGCGCCGCCGACCAGGACGACGGCCCGCCCGTCCCCGTACCGCTCGTACGGGATCTCCGTACCGTCCCGCGACACGACCCGGCCCCGGACCCCGCTCATCGTGGTGCTTACCTCGTCCATGGCAGTGCAGACCGGAGCCCCCGCCGGAACTCATCGCCGCCCGCCGGACTTTCTTCCGCGACCCCCTACGGTGGAGCCCATGAACATCTGCGTCTTCCTCTCCGCCGCCGACCTCGACGAGGGGTACACGGCCCCCGCCCGCGACTTCGCCACGCTCCTCGGCAAGGCCGGCCACACCCTCGTCTGGGGCGGCTCCGACACCGGGCTGATGAAGGTCGTCGCGGACGGCGTCCAGGAGGCGGGCGGCCGGCTCGTCGGCGTCTCCGTCGACTTCCTCGCGCACAAGGCCCGCCCGAACGCCGACGAGATGGTCGTCGCCGGCGACCTCGCCGAGCGCAAGGCGCTGCTCCTCGCCAAGTCCGACGCGATCGTGGTCATGGTCGGCGGCACGGGCACCCTCGACGAGGCCACCGAGATCCTGGAGCTGAAGAAGCACGGAAAGCACTCCAAGCCGGTCGTCCTCCTCAACACCGCCGGCTTCTACGACGGCCTCAAGGCCCAGTTCCAGCGCATGGAGTCGGAGGGCTTCCTCCCGCTCCCCCTCGCCGACCTCGTCCTCTTCGCGGACGACGGCCCGACGGCCCTCGCCCACCTGGAGGCGGAGATCGCCTCCCGCTGATGCGAGCATGGTGCGCATGGCTACACATGTGATCACCGGAGCGGGTTCCGGCATCGGCGCGGCCGTCGCGCGCCGTCTGCACGCGCGCGGGGACGAGCTCGTGCTCCACGCGCGCGACGCGGGGCGGGCCAAGGAACTCGCCGCGCGGTTCCCCGGGGCGCGGACGCTCGTCGGGGACCTCGCCGACCCGGACCGGCTGTCCTGGGCGTTCTCGCACCAGAGCCTGCCCGACCGGGTGGACTCCCTGCTGCACATCGCGGGTGTCGTCGACCTCGGGCCGATCGGGGAGCTGACCCCGAAGACCTGGCACCACCAGCTGAACGTCAACCTGGTCGCCCCGGCCGAGCTGACCCGCCACTTCCTGCCGCAGCTGCGGGTCTCCCAGGGCCACGTCGTCTTCGTGAACTCGGGCGCCGGGCTCAACGCGCACGCCGAGTGGGGCGCGTACGCCGCGTCCAAGCACGGCCTCAAGGCCCTCGCGGACTCCCTGCGGCACGAGGAGCACGCCAACGGGGTGCGGGTGACCTCGGTCTACCCGGGCCGCACCGCCAGCCCCATGCAGGCGAAGGTCCACCAGCAGGAGGGCAAGGAGTACGACCCGTCGAGGTGGATCGACCCCGAGTCCGTCGCGACGGCGATCATCACCGCGATCGACCTGCCGCGTGACGCGGAGATCAACGATCTGACCGTGCGCCCGGGGCGATAGGACATGGACGAGATCAAGCTCTGGGGGCCGGCCACCGGCGTCGGCTCCCTGCCCGGCGGCGACGCGCGCGAGGCGGCGAAGACGGCCACCGGGTCCTTCGAGGACTTCCCGTTCCTTCCCGAGCTGCCCGCGCGCGGACCCGGCGCCGACATGATCGGCCGGACGATCGGCATGCTCGTCGACCTGTACGCGCACGTGGAGCCGAGCGGCTGGCGGATCAGCGACCGGCCCGGCCGCGACACCAAGCGGGCCCGCTCCTGGCTCGGCGAGGACCTGGACGCCCTGGAGGAGTTCACCCAGGGGTACGAGGGTCCGCTCAAGGTCCAGGCCGTCGGCCCGTGGACGCTCGCCGCGGCCCTGGAGCTGCGCGGCGGCGAGGCCGCACTCGGCGACGCGGGCGCGTGCCGGGACCTGGCCGGCTCGCTCGCCGAGGGCCTCCACACGCACCTCGCAGAGCTGAAGAAGCGCGTCCCGGGGGCCCGGCCGGTCCTCCAGCTCGACGAGCCCTCGCTCATCGCCGTGCTGCGCGGGCAGATCCGTACCGCCAGCGGCTACCGCACCCACCGGGCCGTCGACCGGCAGGTCGTGGAGAGCGCCCTGCGGGACGTCATGGCCGTCCACGACGGGCCGGTGATCGTCCACTCCTGCGCGCCCGACGTGCCGTTCGCGCTGCTGCGCCGCGCCGGGGCCGCGGGCATCTCGTTCGATTTCTCGCTCCTCACCGAACGTGACGAGGAGGCGATCGGCGAGGCCGTGGAGGCCGGGACGAAGCTCTTCGCCGGTGTGGTGCCGTCCACCGACACCGCATTGTCGGACCCGGGCGGTAGCGTCATGGGTGTCAGGACGCTGTGGCGCAGGCTGGGGCTGAATCCGGGGACTCTCGCGGAGTCCGTCGTGGTCACGCCCTCGTGCGGTCTCGCGGGTGCTTCGCCCGCCTATGCCCGGGCGGCGCTCGCCCACTGCGTCAGAGCGGCACGGTCGCTCGCGGACAACCCTGAGTAACGGGAGGACGAAACGGTGGCAGTCGAACAGGGGGCCCTGCCCGCCGAGGCACGGGAGAAGCACGCCGAGCTGGCCGAGCAGGTCGAGGAGCACCGCTTCCGGTACTACGTGAAGGACCAGCCGGTCATCAGCGACGGCGAGTTCGACACGCTCCTGCGCGCGCTCGAAGCGCTGGAGGAGGAGTATCCGGAGCTGCGGACTCCGGACTCGCCGACCCAGAAGGTCGCCGGGCAGTACGAGACCGAGTTCACGGCCGTCGAGCACCGGGAGCGCATGCTCTCCCTGGACAACGCCTTCGACGACGAGGAGCTCGCCACCTGGGCCGAGCGGGTCGCGCGGGACGTCGGCACCCCCGACTACCACTACCTGTGCGAGCTGAAGGTCGACGGCCTCGCGGTCAACCTCACCTACGAGCACGGGCGGCTGACCCGCGCCGCCACCCGCGGCGACGGCCGCACCGGCGAGGACATCACGCCCAACGTCCGGACGATCGCCGACATCCCCGAGCGGTTGCGCGGCGAGCGCATCCCGGAGCTCGTGGAGATCCGCGGCGAGGTCTACTTCCCGATGGAGGGCTTCGAGGCGCTCAACGCCCGCCTGGTCGAGGCGGGGGACAAGCCCTTCGCCAACCCGCGCAACGCGGCCGCCGGTTCGCTCCGGCAGAAGGACCCGAAGGTCACCGCCTCCCGCCCGCTCCACATGGTCGTCCACGGCATCGGCGCCCGCGAGGGCTTCGGGATCTCCCGGCTCTCGGAGACGTACGAGCTGCTGCACGAGTGGGGCCTGCCCACCGCCCGGCACAACAAGGTCGTGGACTCGCTCGCCGGTGTAAGGGAGTTCATCGCGTACTTCGGGGAGAACCGGCACTCCGTCGAGCACGAGATCGACGGGGTCGTCGTCAAGCTCGACGAGATCCCGCTCCAGGGCCGGCTCGGCTCCACGGCGCGCGCCCCGCGCTGGGCGATCGCCTGGAAGTACGCGCCGGAGGAGGTCAACACCAAGCTGATCGACATCAAGGTCGGCGTCGGCCGGACCGGCCGTGTCACCCCGTACGCCCAGGTCGAGCCGGTGACGGTGGCCGGTTCCGAGGTCGAGTTCGCGACCCTCCACAACCAGGAGGTCGTGAAGGCCAAGGGCGTGCTGATCGGCGACACGGTCGTGCTGCGCAAGGCCGGCGACGTCATCCCCGAGATCCTCGGGCCCGTCGCCGACCTTCGGGACGGCACCGAGCGGGAGTTCGTGATGCCCGCCGAGTGCCCGGAGTGCGGGACGCCGCTGAAGGCGATGAAGGAGGGCGACATCGACCTCCGCTGCCCGAACGCCCGGACGTGCCCGGCGCAGCTGCGTGAACGCCTCTTCTTCCTCGCCGGACGGCAGTGCCTCGACATCGAGAACTTCGGCAAGGTGGCCGCGGCGGCGCTGACCCGCCCCCTGGAGCCGGCCGAGCCGCCGCTCACCGACGAGGGCGGCCTCTTCGACCTCACCATCGAGCAGCTGCTGCCGATCAAGGCGTACGTCCTCGACGCGGACAGCGGGCTGCCCAAGCGCGACCCGAAGACCGGCGAGGAGAAGATCGTCACGGTCTTCGCCAACCAGAAGGGCGAGCCGAAGAAGAACGCGCTCGCGATGCTGGAGAACATCGCGGCGGCGAAGACCCGCCCGCTGGCCCGCTTCATCAACGGGCTCTCCATCCGGCACGTGGGGCCGGTCGCGGCCGAGGCGCTGGCCCGTGAGTTCCGCTCCCTGGAGCGGATCGAGCAGGCGAGCGAGGAGGAGCTGGCGGCCGTCGACGGCGTCGGCGGGATCATCGCGGCCGCCGTGAAGCAGTGGTTCTCCGAGGAGTGGCACCGCGAGATCGTGCGCAAGTGGCGCGCCGCCGGGGTCACCCTGGAGGACGAGGGCGCCGGGGAGGACGAGGGGCCGCGTCCGCTGGAGGGTCTGACGGTCGTGGTGACCGGCACCCTGGAGAAGTTCACCAGGGATGGCGCAAAAGAATCGCTCCAGGCGCTCGGAGCGAAGGTGACCGGTTCCGTTTCGAAGAAGACCGGCTTCGTGGTGGTCGGCGAAAACCCTGGTTCGAAGTACGACAAGGCGATGCAGCTGAAGGTTCCGGTTCTGGACGAGGAAGGCTTCTCCGTCCTGCTCGAACAGGGGCCCGACGCAGCTCGGGAGGCTGCGGTGCCCGTCGCCGAGTAGCCACCCGGAAGCGCGCGGAAGCTCACCCGTTCGGCGCATACCAGATCGTTAGGGGTGGGCTGGTCGCATTCGGGCAAGAGAGGGAGAGCGCTGCCCGTCGAAGCCCTCGGCGGCCTAGTGTGGTGACCGTGCGTCCAGTCCTGCACGCCCGCGCGAGGGCTCTGCCGGTCATGGCGTCAGGACATCGGCCCCGTGGTACCAGGAGCGGCCGCCCGACAGCGGCCGTACGACGGACGACGTACGGCCGGACGACGGACGGCCGCGTCACCGCGGCCCATCGCAGACCGACGGCACCGCCGCCTGTGAGAGGGACGGGAATGGAACCGACCGAGAGCGCCGCCCCGGTCCCACGGCCGCACGGCCGTGTGGTCCCCCTGGGCTTCCCCTCCCGGCTGCCCGCAGCCGTGGTGGGCATCGCCGCCGTCGTGCTCGTCGCCGGGCTCCAGCGAGCCCTGAGCGCCGGCCACGGACTCTTCCCCGGCGGCGTCGCCGGCTGGTCCCTCGCCGTCCTCACCGGCCTCATCGTCGGCCACCTGGTCGCCCTCGGCCGGGACCGCTGGTGGGGCGGCACCGGCTCCGGCGCCGCCCTCACCCTCGCCGTCCTCCTGCTGTACGGCTGGGTGCCCGCCGGGCTCGTCTCGCTGACCGTCGTCGCCCTCGTCGGCGCCGCCCGCAGGCACCGCTGGCGCCAGAGCCTCCTGCACGGCGCCGCCGACATCCTCGGGGTCGGCGCCGCCGCCCTCGTCCTCGCCGCCTTCGGGGACGTGCCGACCGTCGACCAGCCCTGGCAACCGCTCGACTGGACCATCGGGGACGTCCCGGAAGTCGTCCTCGCCGCGGGCCTCTACCTCGCGGTCACCCGCCTCCTCCTGTGGTACACGCTGGCCCCCCAGGGCCGCGGACTGCCCACCATGGCCCGCACCGCCCTCCTCAGGCAGGGGCTCGTCGCCGTCGCCCTGCTCGGCATCGCCCCCCTCATCTGCGTCGTCGCCGCCACCCGGCCGATCGTCCTGCCGCTCTTCGCCGTCCCCCTCATCGCCCTCGACTCCACCCTCTGGATCGCCCGCGCCCGCGCCGAGGAGCAGCTCCGCGACCCGCTCACCGGGCTCCCCAACCGCCAGTGGCTCCTGGAGCGGGCCTGGACCGCCCTGGAGGAGGCCGAGGGCGAAGGGGTCCGCGCCGCCCTCGTCCTGATCGACCTCGACCGCTTCCGCTCGGTCAACGACACCCTCGGGCACCTCGCCGGCGACCGGCTGCTCCTCCAGATCGCCGAACGGCTCCGCCTCGCCCTGCCCCGCGGCGCCGAGGCCGCCCGGCTCGGCGGCGACGAGTTCGCCGTCCTGCTGCCCACCGCCGACTCCACCACCAGCGCCCAGCGCGTCGCCCGCCACCTCGTCGCCGAGCTGTCCTCCCCGCTCGACCTCGACGGGCTCACCCTCGTCCTGGAGGCCAGCGCCGGCGTCGCCGTCTTCCCCGACCACGCCCTCGACGCCGAGGGGCTGCTGCGCCGCGCCGACGTCGCCATGTACCAGGCCAAGCGCGACCGCACCGGCGTCGAGGTCTACGAGTCCAAGCGCGACTCCAACACCCCCGACCGGCTCGGCCTCCTCGGCGACCTCCGCCGCGCCCTCGACGCCGGCGAGGTCGAACTCCACTACCAGCCCAAGGTCCGCTTCGACGGCCAGGTCGCCGGCCTGGAGGCGCTCGTCCGCTGGGTCCACCCCGAGCGCGGCAAGGTCCCGCCGGACGAGTTCATCGCCATCGCCGAGTCCTCCGGCCTGATGCCGCACCTCACCGAGTACGTCCTGGAGACCGCGCTCGCCCAGGTCGCCCGCTGGCGCGCCCAGGGCCTCAACGTCCCGGTCGCCGTCAACGTCTCGCCGCGCGACGTCCACACCCCCGGCTTCGCCGGCGCCGTCGCCGCCCGGCTCGCCCGCCACGGCGTCCCGGCCGGCGCCCTCCAGCTGGAGATAACGGAGCACGTGCTCCTGGAGGACCCCCAGCGGGCCGCCGACACGCTGAACGGCCTCACCGGCCACGGCGTGAAGATGTCCCTCGACGACTTCGGCACCGGCTACTCCTCCCTCGTCCATCTGCGCCGGCTGCCCGTCAGCGAACTGAAGATCGACCGCTCGTTCGTGGCGCGGCTCGCCGTCGACACCGAGGACGCCGAGATCGTCCGCTGCACCGTCGACCTCGCCCACTCCCTCGGCCTCCTCGTCGTCGCCGAGGGCGTCGAGGACGACGAGACCTGGGAGCGCCTGCAGGACCTGGGCTGCGACGCCGTCCAGGGCTGGCTGGTCGCCGCCGCGATGCCGCCCGGCGAGGCCACCGCCTGGCTCCTGGCCCGCGGCGAGCACGGCTGGCGCCGCCCCGCCGACATCGCCGCCGAGGTCGACCTGGACCACCCTTCGGGCCAGGTCGTGCAGTGACCCACCCCCTCCTGGGGCAAACCGTTTAACGGGCAGCGGCACCGGCGCCATAGGATGGTCCGACACCATCAAGCTCACCCCGTGAGGATCCGCATGCCTGGCATCACGCGCGAGGAGGTCGCCCACCTCGCACGGCTGGCGCGTCTGGAGCTGAAGGGCGAAGAACTCGATCACTTCGCCGGCCAGCTCGACGACATCATCGGCGCGGTCGCCCGCGTCTCCGAGGTCGCCGACCAAGACGTACCGCCGACCTCCCACCCGCTGCCGCTGACCAATGTCATGCGCGCGGACGAGGTCCGTCCGTCGCTCACCCCCGAGCAGGCGCTCTCCGGCGCCCCGGCCCAGGAGCAGCAGCGTTTCAAGGTGCCGCAGATCCTGGGGGAGGACTAAGAAGTCATGACGGACAACATGATCATCAAGCTCACCGCGGCCGAGATCGCCGGGAAGATCGCCGCCGGCGAGCTGACCGCCGTCGAGGTCACCGAGGCCCACCTCGCCCGCATCGAGGCCGTCGACGAGAAGGTCCACGCCTTCCTGCACGTCGACCGCGAGGGCGCCCTCGCGCAGGCCCGTGCCGTCGACGAGAAGCGCGCCCGCGGCGAGAAGCTCGGCCCGCTCGCCGGTGTGCCGCTCGCGCTCAAGGACATCTTCACCACCGCCGGCATGCCGACCACCGTGGGTTCGAAGATCCTCGAGGGCTGGATCCCGCCGTACGACGCGACCCTGGTCAAGAACCTGAAGGCCGCCGACGTCGTCATCCTCGGCAAGACCAACATGGACGAGTTCGCGATGGGCTCCTCCACGGAGAACAGCGCCTACGGCCCCACCGGCAACCCCTGGGACCTCACCCGGATCCCCGGCGGCTCCGGCGGCGGCTCCTCGGCCGCCCTCGCCGCGTACGAGGCCCCGCTCGCCATCGGCACGGACACCGGCGGCTCCATCCGCCAGCCCGCCGCCGTCACCGGCACCGTCGGCGTCAAGCCGACCTACGGCGGCGTCTCCCGCTTCGGCATGGTCGCCTTCTCCTCCTCCCTCGACCAGGGCGGCCCCTGCGCCCGCACGGTCCTGGACGCGGCCCTCCTGCACGAGGCGATCGCCGGGCACGACCCGCTCGACTCGACGTCCATCGACGCCCCGGTCCCGCCGGTCGTCGAGGCCGCGCGCAACGGCTCGGTGGCCGGCATGCGCGTCGGCGTCGTCAAGCAGTTCCGCGGCGAGGGCTACCAGGCCGGCGTCGTGCAGCGCTTCGACGAGTCCGTCGAGCTGCTCAAGGAGCTGGGCGCCGAGATCGTCGAGCTGGACTGCCCGACCTTCGACCTGGCCCTGTCGGCGTACTACCTGATCGCGCCGTCGGAGTGCTCCTCCAACCTGGCCCGCTTCGACGCCATGCGCTACGGCCTGCGGGTCGGCGACGACGGCACGCGGTCCGCCGAGGACGTCACCGCCCTCACCCGTGAGGCCGGCTTCGGCGACGAGGTCAAGCGCCGCATCATCCTCGGTACGTACGCGCTGAGCTCCGGCTACTACGACGCGTACTACGGCTCGGCGCAGAAGGTCCGCACCCTCATCACCCGCGAGTTCGAGAAGGCCTTCGAGGAGGTGGACGTCATCGTCTCCCCGACGACCCCCACCACCGCCTTCGCGATCGGTGAGCGCGCCGACGACCCGATGGCGATGTACCTCGCGGACCTGTGCACCATCCCGACCAACCTGGCCGGCAACGCCGCCATGTCGCTGCCCTGCGGCCTGGCGCCCGAGGACGGTCTGCCGGTCGGTCTGCAGATCATCGCCCCCGCCATGAAGGACGACCGGCTGTACAAGGTCGGCGCCGCCGTCGAGGCCGCCTTCGTGGAAAAGTGGGGTCACCCGCTGCTCGAGGAGGCTCCGTCGCTGTGAGTTCCACCAGTGCACTGCAGAAGGCCAAGGGCTTCAAGAAGTCCAAGACCGGTACGTACCTCTCCATGGGTACCACCGCGTTCGGCGCCATCGCTGTGACGAAGCAGATCAAGAAGGCCCGCGCCGAGCACGACACGCTCAAGCTCGTCGACGCCGTCGTGTCCGCCGCCGCCATCGTCACCGGCCTCGCCATCCTGTACCGCGAGCTGAAGCGGCTCGGCGACGACGACGTCCTGCTGGGCTGAGAGGGAAGTTCCACCGTGACTGTCACTGAACTGCTGTCGTACGAAGCGGCGCTCGCCGAGTACGACCCCGTCATGGGCCTCGAGGTCCATGTCGAGCTCGGCACCAAGACGAAGATGTTCTGCGGCTGCTCGACCGAGCTGGGCGCCGAGCCCAACTCGCAGACCTGCCCGACCTGCCTCGGCCTGCCCGGCTCCCTGCCGGTGGTCAACGCGATCGGCGTCGAGTCCGCGATCAAGATCGGCCTCGCGCTGAACTGCGAGATCGCCGAGTGGTGCCGCTTCGCCCGGAAGAACTACTTCTATCCGGACATGCCGAAGAACTTCCAGACCTCCCAGTACGACGAGCCGATCGCCTTCAACGGCTACCTGGACGTCCAGCTGGAGGACGGCGAGGTCTTCCGCGTGGAGATCGAGCGCGCCCACATGGAGGAGGACACCGGCAAGTCCACCCACATCGGTGGCGCGACCGGCCGCATCCACGGCGCCTCGCACTCGCTGCTCGACTACAACCGGGCCGGCATCCCGCTCATCGAGATCGTCACCAAGCCGATCGAGGGCGCGGGCGAGCGGGCCCCCGAGGTCGCCAAGGCGTACGTCGCCGAGCTGCGCGAGCTGATCCGTGCCCTGGGCGTCTCCGAGGCGCGCATGGACAAGGGCCAGATGCGCTGCGACGTGAACCTGTCGCTGCGCCGCAACGGCACGAAGACCTTCGGCACCCGCTCGGAGACGAAGAACGTCAACTCGCTCCGCTCCGTGGAGCGCGCAGCGCGCTTCGAGATCCAGCGGCACGCGGCCGTCCTCTCCTCGGGCGGGACGATCGTGCAGGAGACCCGTCACTTCCACGAGGACGACGGCACCACCACCTCCGGCCGCATCAAGGACAACGCCGAGGACTACCGGTACTTCCCGGAGCCCGACCTCGTCCCCGTCGCCCCGGCCCGCGAGTGGGTCGAGGAGCTGCGCGCCGGCCTGCCCGAGCTGCCGCGCGTGCGCCGCAACCGGCTCCGCGAGGAGTGGGCCGTCTCCGAGCAGGAGATGCAGTCCATCCTCAACGCGGGCGCGGTCGACGCGATCGTCGCCACCACCGAGGCGGGCGCCGACGCGGCGTCGGCCCGCAAGTGGTGGATGGGCGAGCTCGCCCGTAACGCCAACGAGAAGGGCGTCTCCCTGGAGGAGCTGCCCATCACGCCGGCGGACGTGGCCCGCGTGTCGGCCCTGGTCGCCGGCGGCGACCTCAACGACAAGCTGGCCCGTCAGGTCATCGAGGGCGTCCTCGCCGGCGAGGGCACCCCGGACGAGGTCGTCGAGAAGCGCGGCCTGAAGGTCGTCTCCGACGACAGCGCGCTCGGCGCGGCCGTCGACGAGGCCATCGCGGGCAACGCGGGCATCGCCGACAAGATCCGCGGCGGCAAGGTCGCGGCGGTCGGCGCCCTGGTCGGCGCGGTCATGAAGGCCACCCGTGGCCAGGCGGACGCGGCGAAGGTCAAGGACCTGATCCTGGAGAAGCTGGGCGTCAGCGAGGGCTGATCCCGTTCTCGTACGGGCTTCTCGTACGGGCTTTCGTACGGCTCAAGGGGGCGGCCCCGCACCGGACTTCCGGTGCGGGGCCGTTCTCGTACGAAGGGGGTAGACCCGCCTGGCGGTGTGGCCGACGGGCGCGGATCTCTTCAGGCGGCCGCGTCGAGATGTGCCGGTATGCGTGTCGGCCGATGCGAGTGGCTCGTTACGATCACGGCCCTCGCTTCGCTGACCAGGGGCCTTGTGACGACGAAAGGTTCGACGCACCACCATGGCTCACCGTCTGCATCACCCCGTTCCGCCCCGGTTCCGTGAATCCGGTCTGTCCCCGGAGCCGCCCTCCGTCCACGCCAAGGTGCTGCGGGACGAACTCGTCACGGCGGCGGAGTGGGCGGCACGGTACGTGAGCGAACTGCCGCAGGGCCCGGTGAGTCGTCCGCTGCCCGAGCGGACGAGATCCCTGCTGCGTGAGGGACGGCTCCGGCGACGGGGCGGAGAGTTCGGCGGGGTGCTGGACTTCGTGCGCGACGAGATCGCGCCGTACCCGACCGGGAACGGGCATCCCGCGTTCTTCGCCTGGATCAACTCGCCGCCCGCGCCGGCCGGGGTCGTCGCCGAACTGCTGGCTTGCGCCATCAACGCGACCTGCGGCATGGGCGAGAGCGCCCTCATGGACCTGGAACGCGGCACCGTGCGCATGCTCGCCGACCTGGCCGGTCTGCCCGACGGCGCGGGCGGGGTGCTGACCAGCGGCGGCTCCATGGCCAACCTGCTCGCCCTGGCCACGGCGCGCACCTGGTTCCTCACCCGGCGCGGCTCCGGCGACGGCCCCGCCTTCGACCGCGACCAGGCCCGCCTGACCCTCTACTACAGCGCCCAGGCGCACATGTCCGTCGCCAAGGCGGCCGCCTGCATCGGTCTGCCGGCCCACCGGCTGCGTCCCGTCGCCACCGATGCGCACGACCGGCTGGACCCCGCCGCGCTGCGCGCCGCGGTCACCGCCGACCTGGACGCGGGTCTGCTGCCCTTCTGCACCGTCACCACGCTGGGCACCACCGCCACCGGCGCCGTCGATCCGCTCGAACCGGTCGCGGAGGTGTGCAGGAGTACGGGGATGTGGCACCACGCGGACGGGGCCTGGGGCGGACTCGGTGCCTGCGTCCCGGCCCTGGCACCCCGATACGTGGGCATCGGCGGCGTCGATTCGCTGACCGTGGACCCGCACAAGACCCTCAGCGTTCCGGTGGGGTGCGGGGCGCTGCTCGTCCCGGACCCCGAGCACCTGCACACGGCCTTCGCCCACCAGGCTTCCTACCTCACCGCCGGTGAACCGGACGCGCTGCCCTGGCTGTCCCACGCCACGATCGAACTGACCCGTCCCGGCACCCGCGCCCTCGGCCTGTGGGCCACGCTGCACCACCTGGGCCGCGACGGCGTCACCGGCCTGGTCGAGCACTACCTGGCCCTCGCCGACGGGCTACGCGAGCGGATCACCGCTGAACCCCGGCTGGAACTGCTGGCAGGCGGCCCGTGGCCGGTCGCCTGCTTCCGGATCACCGATCCGAGCGGGGGCGAGCCGGATGCCCTGCACGCCCGGATCGCCCGCCGAGTCCAGGACGACGGACGCGCCTACCTCGCCACCGTCGCCGTCCACGGCCGCACCGTCCTGCGCGCGTGTCTCTGCAACTACCGCACCACCACGGACGACCTCGACCTGCTGATCCGCGAGGTCCTCCACGCCGCCGACGCCGAGCGCTCCGGCGCCGGGACCGGTCAGCAGCCGCAGCGTCGCTGACCGGCACCGCCGGCCGCCGGCTCGATGACCACACCCGGGACATCGGCCGGTGCGCCGCTCGGACTCAGGCCGTCGCGCCGACGAAGGAGTCCCAGGCGGCCGGGGAGACGGTGAAGACGGGGCTGGTCTCGCCGAGCTTGGAGTCCCGGACGTGTACGGCGGCGGGGTGGGCGGCCACCTCGACGCAGGCGCCGCCCTCGCTGCCGCTGTAGCTGGACTTGCGCCAGTCATAGGCGACTTCGAGGCAGTTCCCACCCTCGCTGCCGCTGTAGCTGGACTTGAACCACGAAAGTGCTGCTGCGCTCATGTCACTCCTGCCAGACGTTCCAGCAGGCCCATGGTGTCCTCGGGCGTCAGGGCCTGTGAGCGCAGCATTCCATATTTGGCCTGGAGGAGGCCGACCTCGTCGGGGTCGTCGACGAGGAAGCTCACCCGCTGCCCCTCGATGTAGGCGACGTGCTCGTGGTCGGGTGTTTCGATGAGCACCATGGGCCCGTCGAGTCCCGCGTGCGTCGTCCGCGACTTCGGGATGATCTGGAGGGCGAGGAAGGGGAGTTCGGCCATCTCGCGCAGACGGAGGATCTGTCCGCGCAGTACCTCCCGGCCGCCGATCGTCTTCTCCAGGATGGATTCGTCCAGGAGGAAGGACATCATCGGCGGCCACGGCTTCTGCTCGAAGAGCCGCTGGCGGTCGAGCCGGTCGAGCATCCGGTCCTCCGCCTCCTGGGGAGTGATCGGCGGGTACAGGCAGTCGAAGACCGCGCGGGCGTACTCGGGGGTCTGGAGCAGACCCGGGACCACCGCGTTCTCGTACGAGCAGATGCTGAGCGCCTGCGCCTCCAGGTCGATGAACTCCTGCGCGAACGCCGGGTACCGCTCCTTCTTCGGCGCCTTCCCGACCGCCACCGCGAGCGCGCCTCTGGTGTTCAGGATGCCGTCCAGCTCACCCGCAAGCCCAAGCCGCAGCGCCCGCCGCCCCTGCTCGATCGAGCCCAGCGTCTCCAGCGCCACGCACGCCTGGGTGGCCAACTGGGGCTGGGTCAGGCCCGCTTGCTTCCGGTAAAGCGCCACCAGGGCGCCGACCACTTCCCATGACGGGACCTTCTTCCTGGAGTTCGTGCCGCGTTGCATGAGCGGTGCCTTCCCCGCTCCGTACGTACGCGACGCGTTCCGGACCCGTACAAAGAATTTGTACGGCTCGATGCCCTGGGGCGCGTGGGGCGCGAGGCGCCACCGTGATCGTCATGAGCGACCAACTCCCCCTGTTCCGCGAGGCCTTCTACCGTCGCGAACGCCGTTCCGTCCCCCAGGCTCGCGACTTCACCCGCAAGGCTCTGGCCGACTGGGGAATGGACGCACGTGCGGACGACGTACTGGTGTGCGTGAGCGAGCTCGCGACCAACGCCCTCCTGCACGGCGTCCCGCCCGGCCGCGGTTACCGCCTCCACCTCTACCTGGAGCGCCCCGGCCCCCTCCGTATCGAGGTCCACGACAGCGGGGGCGGCACGCCGGCCGTCCGTGAGCCCTCGGGGGAGTCGGGCAGGGGTCTTCTCCTCGTCGACAGGCTCGCAGACCGCTGGGGCGTGGGGACGCGCAACCCCGGCAAGATCGTTTGGTGCGAGTTCCGGTGAACCGTACGACGTCAGCCCGTGATCAACGGAAGGAGCCGGCGGACCGCCTCCGCCAGCGGGACGCCGACCTCGCCGACGAGGGCGGCGACGCCGGAGACGGTGCCGAGGGCCCGGCGGAAGGCGCCGGGCGGTGCCTCGTCGCCCTGGCGGAGGGTCTCCAGGGACGTGTCGAGGACCTCGCGGTCCTCGGCGGACACCTGGCCCCTGAGGGTCTCGATCGCGCGGATCACGGCCTCGTAGACGGCCTGCGGGTCCTGCGCGCCGTGCTGGTGGAACTCGATGCGGCCGACGGCCCCGTCCCCGGAGGCGTTGTAGACGTCGCGCATGCTGATGTGGAACTCACCGTCACCGGTCACTGCCCATCCTCCCCACGCTGCCCGCACCGGACGCGTTGTAGACGTCCCGCATGCTGATGTTGTTGGTGACCATCTGCTTGACGAAGCCGGGGAACGCGGGGTCGTCGATGGCCCGCATGATGTCGCGCACGAGCTCGTGCACCTCGTTCCGGTCCGTGCTGACCAGCACCGCGCGCGGGTTTCCCGAGGTCTCGATGACCAGCGCGTAGTACGTCTTCGTGACCAGGACGACGATCAGCTGGACGAGGAAGGCGGCCACGAGCACGGCCGCGGTGATCTCCACCCCGTTCGTGATCAGCTCCTGGTCGCCGCCCGACACCTCGCCGGACTGGGCGACGGCGAGCCCGGCGACCGCCAGGATGCCCGTGACCAGGAGTGATTTCAGGAAACGCCCCACGGCCTTCGCCCGCTGGGGCTTGATCCTGACCGTCGTCGCCCGGGCGATGTTCTGCAGGGGATACGCCTCGCCGCCGATCCAGAGCACCCGCTTGCTGACCCTGACCGTGATGACCTTGCGTCTGGCCATACGACTTCCCCTCATGCCGCGCCGTGGCCGTGCGTCGCGCTCAGGATGCTCGCGAACCCCACCCGCCGAACAAGGGAAAACCGCGATGACGGCGCGCGCCGCATATGAGAGGCTCCGCTCCGCTCCGTCGACCCCTGACGGAGCAGGGGAGGGAACAGGGAATGTCGGTGGAACCCAGGGATTACGTCGCCCGGCTGCGCACGCAGGCGAACGATCCCGGTCGCGAGGAGGCGCTGCGACGGGACAGGAGGGTGCGGCGGCTCAAGATCGGGCTCGCGGCCGGCGCCGGTGTGCTGCTGCTCGGCGGGTTCGGGTACTGGCTGAGCGATGTGACGGGGGAGCGGCCGCCGTACGAGCCGTTCGGCGCGCAGACGCTCCACGAGGAGGTCTGGCCCCTGGAATGGCCGTACACGCCCGACATGCCGTTCCGGAACTCGCCCGCCTCCGGCTGGGCGGACGGGGCCGACGGGATCTACACCCCCGTGCCCCTCGAGTCCGGCGGGCTCACCGCGAAGGAGATGACCGCCGTACTGGACGACGTGAAGACCCTGCTCGCCGAGACCAACGCCTCGGAGGACACCCTGGCCGGCGCCGAGCCCGCGGCGGCGCTCGCCCTGCTCGATCCGCGCGGTGTCGACGACGCCGTACGGAAGGACATGGTCACCCGCTTCGACCCCCAGGAGGTGTACCTGGACGAGAACGGCATCCGGACGCGGGGCACGATGAACTACGAGGTCTCGGCGGCGGGGGAGCTGGTGGTGCACGTCGACTACTCCTTCGTCTACGCGCTGGTGCGGGCCGAGGCGGGCCACGAGGTCGTCCCGGGCGTCCCCGAGGTGGCGCGGATCGCCGTACGGCGCCAGTTCACGGTCACGTCGAGGGGCGGGAAGCTCGTCCTGGGCGCCTACGCGAGCGAGGTCGCCAACCACGACTGCTCGGCCCCGAAGGACGGCCACCTCCACCCGCTCTTCGCCGAGGGCCGGTGGAAGGCGGGCCGGGCGGCCACGGGTACCAAGGTCGCCATGGCCGACCTGTACGCCGAGACGCGGGTCCTCCCGGCCGGCCCCGGCCACTGCGTCACCCCGAGCGGGACCTGATGATCCAGGGCCTCGGCCCCACGGCGCACTCTGTGAGGATCGCCACGAAACGGGCAAACGATCACGTTTGGCTGTAACAGTGGGGCGCGAGTACAGATCCAGTCAGGAGTACGTCCTTGGCCGCAATCGCACGGTGGTGTGTCCGTCACCGTCTCGTCGTCGTTCTCCTCTGGCTCCTCGCGCTCGGCGGGACCGCCGCCGGCGCGACCCTCGCCGGCAGCGCGTACTCCAACGACTACGAGGCCCCGGGCACCGAGTCCGGCCGGGCCACCGCCCTCCTCGACCGGGGCTTCCACGGCCTCGGCGGTGACAGCGACACCATCGTCTGGCACACCGACCGGGGCAGCGTCCGTGCCGACGCCGTCGAGGAACGCATCGGCGGCATGCTCGACGAGGTCGCCGAGCTGCCCGGCATCGCCGCCGTCACCTCGCCGTACGACGACGCCAGGGGCCAGATCAGCGAGGACGGCCACACCGCCTACGCCACCGTCACCTTCGACGCGCAGTCCGACGACATCCCCGAGGCCCAGGCCAAGGCCCTCGTCGACACCGCCAAGGCCGCCGCCACGGACGACCTCCAGGTCGAGCTCGGCGGCAGCGCCGTCGCCCTCACCGAGGCCCCCGGCGGACACATCGCCGAGATCGTCGGCGTCGCCGTCGCGGCCGTCGTCCTCTTCCTCGCCTTCGGCTCGCTCGCCGCCTCCGCGCTCCCGATCGCGACCGCGCTCGTCAGCGTCGGCATCGCGTACTCCGGGATCGTGCTCCTCGGTCATCTGATGACCGTCGCCGACTTCGCCCCCATGCTCGGCATGCTCGTCGGCCTCGGCGTCGGCATCGACTACGCCCTCTTCATCGTGACCAGGCACCGCAGAGGCCTCAAACGCGGCCGCTCCGTCGCGGAGGCCGCCGAGACCGCCGTCGCCACCACGGGCCGCGCCGTCGTCTTCGCCGGCGCCACCGTCTGCATCGCCCTCCTCGGCATGCTCATCCTGCGGCTCAGCTTCCTCAACGGCGTCGCCATCGCCGCCTCGCTCACCGTGCTCCTCACGGTCGCCGCCTCCGTCACCCTGCTCCCCGCGCTGCTGTCGTTCATCGGTACGAAGGCGCTGTCCCGGCGCGAACGCCGGGTGCTCGCCGAGCGCGGCCCGCAGCCCGAGCTGCCCACCGGCTTCGCCGCCCGCTGGTCCGCCTTCGTCGAGCGGCACCCCAAGCTCCTCGGCGGGGTCGCCGTCCTCGTCATGGCCGTCCTCGCGCTGCCGACCCTGTCGCTCCACCTCGGCACCTCCGACCAGGGCAACAACCCGGCCACCGCGACCACCCGCAAGGCGTACGACCTGCTCGCCGACGGCTTCGGGCCCGGCGTCAACGGCCCCCTCACCCTCGTCGCCGGCCTCGACGGCGCCGACGACCGGGTCGCCCTCGACCAGCTGCCGGCCGCGCTGGGCGCCACCAAGGGCGTCGCGTCCGTCTCCCCGGTCACGTACAACAGCGCGGGCGACACCGCCGTCCTCACCGTCGTGCCCGACTCCTCGCCGCAGTCCACGGCGACCAGCGAGCTCGTCGACCGGCTCCGCGACGACGTCATCCCGAGGGCCGAGGCGGGCACCTCCCTGGACGTGCTCGTGGGCGGCGTCACCGCCTCGTACGACGACTTCGCCGGGATCATCGTCGGCAAGCTGCCGCTCTTCGTCGGCGTCGTCATCGCCCTCGGCTGTCTGCTGCTCCTGCTCGCCTTCCGGTCCCTCGGCATCCCGCTCAAGGCCGCCGCCATGAACGTCGCCGCCGTCGCCGGCGCCTTCGGCATCGTCGTCGCGATCTTCCAGTGGGGCTGGGGGAGCGAGCTGCTCGGCCTCGGCAGCGCCGGACCGATCGAACCCTTCCTCCCCGTGATCATGGTCTCCGTCCTCTTCGGACTCTCCATGGACTACCAGGTCTTCCTGGTCAGCCGCATGTACGAGGAGTGGCTGGAGACCGGCGACAACCGGCGGGCGGTCCGGGTCGGCCTCGCCGAGACCAGCCGCGTGATCAACTCCGCCGCGGTCATCATGATCTCCGTCTTCCTCGCCTTCGTCCTCAGCGGCGACCGGGTCATCGCGATGTTCGGCATCGCGCTCGCGGCGGCCGTCGCCCTCGACGCCTTCATCCTGCGGACCCTCCTCGTCCCGGCCCTGATGCACCTGCTCGGCGGCGCGAACTGGTGGCTGCCGAAGTGGCTCGACCGGGTCCTGCCCCGGATCAGCATCGAACCGCCCGAGTGCCGCGAGGCGGCGGACGCGCGTGCGAAGATCCCCGTACAGCGCGTGACGGTTCCGACTGCGGAGGAGAACGACGATGTTCGCGATATCGCTGGGTGACGACGGCGCCGAGCTCAGGCCCCTGGAGCCCTGGCAGGCCGAGGAATTCCTGACCCACATGCACCGGGGCAGGGAGTTCGTCGGGCAGCACATCGGCCTTCCCGACGTCGTCGCGGACCTCGACTCCGCCCGCGCCTACCTCACCTCGTACGCCGAGAAGGCCGCGAGCGACACCGGCCGGCTCTACGGCATCTGGTCCGAGGGCACCCTCGTCGGCGGCGTCCTCTTCCGGACCTTCGACGCCGCGAACGGCACCGCCGAGGCCGGCTGCTGGCTGGAGCCCTCCGCCGCCGGGAAGGGCCTGATCACCCGGGCCTGCCGGGTCATCATCGACTGGGCGATCGAGGAGCGCGGCCTCCACCGCGTCGACTGGTACGCCTCCACGAAGAACCTGCCGAGCATCGCCGTCGCCCGCCGCCTCGGCATGACGAAGGAGGGCGTGCTGCGGGAGAACTACCTGTACCGCGGCAGCCGCTCGGACACGGAGATCTGGTCCGTCCTCGCCCCCGAGTGGCGCGCGGCGAAGGCGTCTTAATCCGCCTCTCATGTGGGCCGCCTAGCGTGCGCCGCATGGACACCAAGACGACCGAGAAGACCGCCGCCTCGAAGACCGACGAGGTGGCGGCGGGCACGAGCGCCGAGGCCGCCGGGACCACCCGGGACGCCGAGACCGCCGCGGACGCGGGGGCCGTCGAGGACACGGCCGCCGAGCTGCTCGACGAGCCGGACGACGAGCCGGACGACGACGAGCTCGACGGCGAGGAGGCCCCCTCGCCGGAGGCCACCGGCATCGGCGCCGCCGCCGCTGCCGTCGTCTCCGCGGCCCTCTCCGCCGTCGCCCTCACCGGCACCTGGACCGGCAAGGTCGTCGCCGAGCGCGAGACGCTCATCGGGCAGATCAAGACCTCCGCAGGCGGCACCCCGGCCCAGCAGATCAACGAGATCTACGGCGACGCCTGGCACAGCACCGCCCTCGTCAACGGCGTCTTCGCACTCCTCGCCGTGATCGTCGGCGTCCTCGTGCTGACCCTGCCCCGGCGCCCCGTCTGGGTCCGCGCGGTTGCCGTCGCCGGCGCCGTCCTCGGCGGGCTCGGGCTGCTCCTGTCGGTCGGTACCTACTTCGACCTGTTCCTGAGCCTCCCGACCACCGGGTCCTGAGCACCCGGGGACCCCGCCTAAGGCCTCCCTAGGACCCCCCTAAGGACCCCCGTACCCCGAACATGCGGCACTCGCCCGATGTGACGGCACCCCCTGGGAAACGAAAGTAGAGGCATCGCAAGAGAGCGATACCGAAACCGAAGAAACCCAGGGAGCACACGATGTTCGAGTACGAACTCCACACCATGCACCACGCCGAGCTCGTCGCCGAGGCCGCCGCCCACCGCCTGGCCCACGAGGCCGCGGGAACCCACAAGGGCCTGCGCGTCTTCGGCGTCCGGATCGGGGGTCACCACGCCGAGGCCCAGGCCGCCGACGGCGGTCGCGGTCGCTTCACCAAGGCCGCGTGACCCCCGTATGAGCGACGGCATGGAAGTCTGTGCGATGCTCGGCGCCGTGGAGACCAGGTCAGTCAGCCCCGTGTTCGTCGGCCGCGCCGGCGAACTCACCGCCCTCACCGAGGCGCTCTCCCGCGCGGCCGCGGGAGAGCCCCAGGCCCTGCTCGTCGGCGGGGAGGCGGGCGTCGGCAAGACCCGGCTCATCGAGGAGTTCCTCGACACGGCCTGCGACCAGGGCGCCGTCGTGGCGCTCGGCGGCTGCGTCGAACTCGGCGCCGACGGCCTGCCGTTCGCACCCTTCGCCGCCGCTCTGCGCGCGCTCCACCGCCACCTGCCCGGCGAACTCGCCGCCGCCGCCGAGGGCCACGAGGGCGAACTCGCCCGCCTGCTGCCCGAGTTGGGCGACCCCGGCAGTCACGAGCCCGCCGCCGAGGACTCCACCGCCCGGCTCTTCGAACTGACCGTACGCCTCCTGGAACGGCTCGCCGCCGACCGCACGATCGTGCTCGTCCTGGAGGACCTGCACTGGGCCGACGCCTCCACCCGGCACCTGCTCACCTACCTCCTGCGCACCCTGCGCCGCGGCCGGATCACGGTCGTCGCCAGCTACCGCGCCGACGACATCCACCGCCGCCACCCGCTGCGCCCGCTCCTCGCCGAACTCGACCGGCTCCGCACCATCCGCCGCATCGAACTCTCCCGCTTCACCCGGACCGAGGTGCACCGCCAGCTCACCGGCATCCTCGCCGCCGAACCCGACCCCGGACTCGTCGAAGAGGTCTTCGAACGCTCCGACGGCAACGCCTTCTTCGTCGAGGAGCTCGTCGTCTCCCACGAGGCCGGCTGCGCCCCCGGCCAGCTCAGCGACTCCCTGCGCGACCTCCTGCTCGTCCGGGTCGAGATGCTCCCCGAAGGCGCCCAGCGGGTCGCCAGGATCGTCGCCGAGGGCGGCTCCACCGTCGAGTACGGGCTGCTCGCCGCCGTCGCCGGGCTCCCCGAGGACGAACTGATCGAGGCGCTGCGGGCCTGCGTCGGCAAGAACATCCTGCTCGCCGTCCCCGACGGCGACGGCTACCGCTTCCGCCACTCCCTCGTCCGCGAGGCCGTCAGCGACGACCTGCTGCCCGGCGAACGCTCCCGCCTCAACCGGCGCTACGCCGAGGCCCTGGAGGCCGACCCCGGACTCGTCCGCCCCCACGAGCGGACCACCCGGCTCGCCACGTACTGGTACCACGCGCACGCCCCGGAGAAGGCCCTCCCCACCGTCCTCCAGGCCTCCGTCGAGACCCGCAAGCGGCATGCGTACGCCGAGCAGCTCAGCCTGCTCGAACGGGCCCTGGAGCTGTGGGACAAGGTCCCGGCCGAGGCCCGCCACTCCCTGCGGCCCATCGACTACGCCGACGCCTACCCCGCCTGCGCCCTCGACCCCGAGGCCGACTCGCTGCGCTACCTCGACCTGCTCGCCGAGGCCGCCGTCGCCGCCCGGCTCGCCGGAGAGCGGGAGCGGGCCGCGAAGATCTGCCGCACGGCGCTCCGGATCCTCGACAGCGTCGAGAACGACCCCCTGCGCGCCGCCTGGTTCTGGACCGAGATGGCCCGGCTCCAGTCCAACCTCGGCAAGGGCGACGGCTGGCCGGAGATCGCCCGCGCCCAGGAACTCGTCAAGGG
Organism: Streptomyces sp. NPDC002463; assembly: GCF_042889835.1. Classification (NCBI taxonomy): domain Bacteria; kingdom Bacillati; phylum Actinomycetota; class Actinomycetes; order Kitasatosporales; family Streptomycetaceae; genus Streptomyces; species Streptomyces sp. NPDC002463. The sequence goes on along the minus strand of NZ_JBIARL010000008.1, from coordinate 230,853 downwards.
CCTCCCGCCGTCCGCCGTCCACGCCACCGTCCTCGTCGGCGCGGCCGGCTGGGGCATGCTCCGCAACCCCGGCCCCGAGGCGATCGCCGCCGCCGAACGCGCCGTCGAGTACGCGCGGTTCGTCAAGGCCGAGCCGATCGAGCTGAACGCCCGGATCACCCTCGGCACCATCCTGGTGTCGGCCGGGGACACCGAGGGCGGGCTCGCCGCGATCCGCGAGGCCGGCGAACGGACCGTCGCCCTCGGCCAGTTCCACGAGGCCGCCCGCGCCCATGTGAACCTCTCCTCCTCCATGGAGGCCCTCGGCCGCTCCCGCGAGGCCGTGGACACCGCCACCGCCGGCATCGAACTGGCCGGCTCCCGCGGCCTCGTCGACAGCGCCGGCTGGATCCGCGCCAACCTCGCCGAGTCGCTGCTCGCGCTCGGCGAGTGGGAGCGCGGCAAGGAGGAGGCCGAGCGGCTGCTCCGCTCCGGGGCGAGCAGCACCAAGCCGGGCGGCACCGCCCTGCTCCAGCTCGCCCACCTCGCCACCTTCCGCGGCGAGCCGGCCAGGGCCGCCGAGCACCTCGCCGAGGCCCGCGCGCGCTACGGCACCCGCGACCCGATCCCGCAGTACACCCTGCCCATGGAACAGGCCGCGATCGCCATCGCCGCCGCCGAGGGCCGGCTCGCGGACGTACGGGAGCAGCTCGCCGCCACGGCGGAGACCGGCTTCCCGCCCGGCACCCACCGGTACGGCTGGCCGCTCGTCCTCACCGCCGTCACCGCCGAGGCCGACAGCCGCGGGCTGCCCGCCGCCGACGAGGGGCGCGCCGCGGCGCTCGACCTGGTCCGCCGCTGCGTCCGCGGCCTCGCCACCCCGGCGCCGGTCTGGGAGGCCTACTCGAAGCAGGTGTCCGAGGAGCTCGCCCGCGCCGAGGGCCGCGAGACCGCCGTCCGCTGGGCCGACGTCGTCGCCGCCTGGGAGCCGCTCGAACGCCCGTACCAGCTGGCCCGCGCCCGGCACCGGCTCGCCGACTCCCTGCTCGTCGAGGGGGGTCGGCGCGAGGAGGCCGCGGTGCTGCTCCGCGAGGCCCACGCCACCGCCGTCCGCCTCGGCGCCCGCCCGCTCCGCGAGGACGTGGAGCTCCTCGCGGCCCGGGCCCGCCTCTCCCTCGTCCAGGAGAAGCAGGCCCCTTCCGCGGCGGAGCCCGGGGACGACAGCTTCGGCCTGACGCCCCGGGAGCAGGACGTGCTGCGCCTGGTCGCGGCCGGCCGCACCAACCGCCAGATCGCCGAGGAGCTGTTCATCTCACCGAAGACGGCCAGCGTCCACGTCTCCAACATCCTCGCCAAGCTCGGCGTCGCCGGCCGGGGCGAGGCCGCCGCCCTGGCCCACCGCCTCCACCTCCTCGACACGCCCCTCTGAGCCGGCGCCCTCGGGCCGTGCCCGGGGGAGTCGTATCGTCACCCGGCCCGAGGACAGGTCCACCGGACCGCGGGCCGGGTCGGCGTCCCCGGGGTCCTCCCTGGTCAGGGCCTCCCTGCGGCGCTCCTCCTCGATGTGCCTGCGCGACGGCGCGAAGAACTCGTCCAGGCCACCGAACACGGTCACCGCCTCCTTCACCTCACCTCCAGCCGGAGGATCCGGTCGTCACCGGGGCCGGGCGTGCCCCGGGTGTCGGTCTCGCTCGTCACCAGCCAGAGCCGGTCGCCGCCCGCCGCGAGAACCGTGCGCAGGCGTCCGTACCCACCCTTCAGGAACGCCTCGGGCTCCCCGGATCGTTCCGGGCCGGAGAGCGGCACGCGCCACAGCCGCTCGCCCCTGAGCGCGGCCATCCAGATCGCGCCCCGGGCGTACGCGATGCCGCTCGGGGAGGCCTCCGAGGTCGGCCACTGCGCCACCGGGTCCACGAACCCGGCGCGCCCGGCCCGGCCCTCCACCACCGGCCAGCCGTAGTTCCGCCCCGGCTCGATCAGGTTCAGCTCGTCCCAGGTGTCCTGTCCGAACTCCGACGCCCACAGCCGGCCCTGCGGGTCCCAGGCGAGGCCCTGCACATTGCGGTGACCGTACGAATAGACCACCGAGCCGGGAAAGGGATTGCCCGGCGCCGGCCCGCCCTCCGGTGTCATCCGCAGGATCTTCCCGCCCAGCGACGACCGGTCCTGGGCCAGACCGGTCCGGCCCGTCTCGCCGGTCCCCGCGTACAGCATGCCGTCCGGGCCGAACGCGATCCGTCCGCCGTTGTGCACGAACCCCTTCGGGATGCCGGTGAGCACCGGTTCCGGCGGGCCGAGCCGGTCGCCCTTCCCGCCGCCGTACCGCATGCGCACGATCCGGTTGTCGGAGGCGGCCGTCACGTACGCGTACACCCAGCCGTCCCGGACGGCGAGCCCCAGGAGCCCGCCCTCACCCCCCGGCACCACCCCCGGCACCGTGCCGACGAGGGTCTTCGCGCCGGTCCGCCCGTCGACCCGGGTGATCGTCCGCTCGTCCCGCGAGGAGACGAGCAGATCCCCGCCGGACAGCTCCGCGAGCCCCCAGGGGGACTTCAGGCCCTCGGTGAGCGTCCCCGCCACGGACACCCGCCCGACGGCGGACGCCGTCGGGGACGCCGATGCCGGGGCAGTCGTACGGGGGTGCTCCGAGGGCCGCTCCCCGCCGCCTCCCGATCCCGAGGAACAGCCGGCCACGAGCACCAGCGCGGCGGCGGCCCACAGGGCCTTCTGCACGACAGGACGGCGCATGGGCCGGTCCCCCTTCGACGAGGCGAGCGGTGTCCCGGTCCCTTCATACCCCGCCCGCTGTCGTCGCGGGGGCCTCAGTCCCAGGACCCGCGCGGCGCCGGAAGCGCCGCGATCTCCGTCAGGTCCTCGGCCGTGAGCCGCAGCGCGGCCGCCCGGGCGTTCTCCGCGACCCACTGCTCCCGCTTCGCGCCCGGCACCGGCACGACGTGCCGCCCGAGGCCGAGCACCCACGCGAGCGCCACCTGCGCCGGGGTGACGTCCGCGCCGTGCCGCGCGGCGACCCGGCGGAGGCCCGCCACGATCGGCTGGTTCGCCGCCATCATCTCGGCCGTGAACCGGGGGTGCCTGGCCCGCGGGTCGTCCGGCTCGAAGCCGCCGCCCGGGGTCAGCGTGCCGGTCAGATAGCCGCTGCCCAGCGGCATCGCCGCCAGGAAGCCGACCCCGCGCGCCGCGCACCAGGGCAGCAGCCGCGCGAGGGCCTCCCGCGACCACACCGACAGCTCGGCCTCCACCGCCGCGACCGGGAACACCTGCTGGACGCGGTCGAGTTGGCGGATCGTTCCCTCGTGCAGATCGGCTCCGCGCCGCACCGCCCGCGCGCCCACGGCGCACAGGCCGAGGGCCCGCACCTTGCCCGCCGACACCAGCTCGGCCATGGCGCCCCAGGTCTCCTCGACCGGCACCTCGGGGTCCGCCCGGTGCAGCTGGTAGAGGTCGATCACATCGGTCTGGAGCCGGCGGAGCGAGGCGTCGCAGGCCCGACGCACGTATCCCGGCCTGCCGTTGGCGACGACGTGCTGGTCGCCGACGAGCAGTCCGCACTTCGTCGAGACGAACGCCTCGGACCGCCGCTCCTTCAACGCCCGCCCGACGAGCAGCTCGTTGGTGAACGGTCCGTACATGTCGGCGGTGTCGAGCAGGTTCACCCCGGCGTCGAGCGCCGCGTGCACGGTCCGCAGCGAGCGGTCCCCCCGCTGTTCCGAACGGCTGTACGCCCAGCTCATCGGCATGCACCCCAGGCCGATCGCACCCACGTCGAGCGCCGTCGCCCCGATAGTCCTGCGCTCCACCTGCCGGTACCCCTCCCTGTGCCGTCTCCCAAAGTAACCAATGACGCACGGGATTCTTCGCATAGCCTCCCGGTCATGAGATTCGAAGACACGACCGCTGACGTGTGGCTTCCCATCCCGGCGGACGAGATCGAGGGGCTTCCGGCGCCGGGCGGGTCGGGCCTGAACTACCGCTTCTGGGACGGCGGTCCCGAGTTCCCCGCCGACCCGGCGCGCTGCGCGTTCTACGTCGTCCCGTACATGAAGGGCTCGGAGATCGCCGTACGGCCGCTGGCCGGGATGACCTCCCTCCGGGTGGTGCAGACCCTGTCCGCCGGCATCGACCACGTCACGCCGGGCATCGGATCGCTGCGGCCGGGGGTCGCCCTCTGCAACGCGAAGGGCGTCCACGAGGCCAGCACCGCCGAGCTGACGCTCGCCCTGATCCTCGCCTCGCTGCGCGGCATCCCGGGATTCGTGCGCGGCCAGGACGCCGAGGAGTGGCGGGCCGGCTTCTACCCGGCCCTCGCCGACAGGTCCGTCCTCATCGTCGGGTACGGATCGATCGGCGCCGCCATCGAGGACCGGCTCGCGCCCTTCGAGTGCGCGCGGGTGGCGCGCGTCGCACGCTCCGCGCGCACCACAGAGCGCGGCCCGGTGCACGCCCTGGCGGACCTTCCGGAGCTGCTCCCGGAGGCGGACGTGGTCGTGCTGTCCACTCCGCTCACGCCCGAGACCACGCATCTCGCCGACGCCGGGTTCCTCGGGCGGATGAAGGACGGGGCGCTCCTCGTGAACGTCGCCCGGGGGCCGGTCGTCGACACGAACGCGCTGCTCAAGGAGGTCGAGGGCGGCAGGATCAGGGCGGCGCTCGATGTCACCGACCCGGAACCGCTGCCGGCCGGCCACCCTTTGTGGCACGCTCCCGGTGTCCTGATCAGTCCCCATGTGGGTGGTTCCACTTCGGCCTTCATGCCGAGGGCGAAGCGGCTGATCGCGGGACAGCTGCGGCGGTTCGCGGCGGGCGAGGAACTGGCCAACGTCCTGCTCACCACCGGCTGACCGGAGGATCGCGTTCGGCCGGGCGGGTGAAGCGCGCCCCCGACACGCGCCGCACACAAGCCCCCTGGTCGTCACGGAGAGTACTGCGACCCTGTCCCTGAGTGACGGTCCTGGTGTATCGTCCCGTGGCGGGGGACTGCGTCGAGTACGGGCTGACGCTGGGGAGCGAAGTGACGGGACATCAGATTCCGAGGGGGGCGACGGGTGGAGCACGGCCGGAGGACCGACGATCCGGCGCGGCGACACCGCCGCCGCGCCTCGCACCCTCGGTGCCGGACCAGGCGGCACCGCACCGGACACCGCGCGCCGCCGCGCATCGGGCCCCGGAGCAGGACGCCGCGACCGGAACCGACGGCGCCGCGCCGACGCACCGCGCCGACGCCTGTGCCGGGCTGCCGGGGCGCGAGGGCTGCGTGGACGGCCGCCCCGTACGGGACCCCGGGCACCCGCTCGACCGCGACGGGCACGACCGCGACGGCTGCGACCGTGACGGGCACGCGCCCGCGGGCGGCGACGAACCGGCGGCGCGGCCGCACGACGCGGTCGGCTGTGGCGGGCCGGTGCCGGAGGGGCCGGTGAGCGCGCCCGGGGCGGTCCTCACGCGCCGCCCCGCCGTCGGCGGCGGCTCCGGCCACCCGGACCCCGGGCGCCCCCGCCTCGGCGGTGCCGCCTCCCAGGTCGCCCTCGGACTCCTCTGCGCGGGCTACACCACCGGAGCATCACTCGGCTGGGGCTCCCCCCGACTGGCGCTCTTCATGGGCGACTTCGGGCTCAGCGCCGCCGCGCTCACCGCCGCCGTCTCCTGCTTCCTCTACGGCCGGGCCCACCGCGACAGCGCCCGCCCGGCCTGGCTGCTCTTCGCCTTCTCCTCCTTCATGGCGGCCGCGGGGAACGCCGTCTGGGGCTGGTACGAGGTCGTGCTCCGCACCGACGTGCCGGACTTCTCCGTCGCCGACCTCTGCTTCCTGCTCTTCGCGCCGCCCGCCATCGTCGGCCTCCTCGTCCTCGCCAAGAAGCCCGTCACCCGGGCCGGCTGGGTGTGCCTGGGGCTCGACGCCTGGCTCATCGGCGGCTCCCTGCTCACGCTCTCCTGGAGCCTCGCCCTCGCCCGCACCGCGCACGTCGAGGGCGAGTCCGTCTCCCAGGCCGCGCTGTCGCTCGCGTACCCACTCCTCGACATCGTGCTCGTCAGCATGGTCCTCGTCCTGCACTTCCGCCGCTCCCAGGCGAACCGCTCGGCGACCAACACCGCGATCGCCGCACTCGCCCTGACCGTGCTGTGCGACGCCCTGTTCACCTCGCCGCTGCTCCGCGAGAGCTACGCCTCGGGACAGCTCCTCGACGCCGGCTGGTTCGCCGGCTCCCTGCTGCTGGCCTACGCGCCCTGGGGCGTGCGCCGCCCGCCGGACGGCGCGGCCGCCGCGCGCGGTCCCCGGCTGCACAGCCGCCCGGTCGCCGGCTCGCTCGCCGCCCTCACCCCGTACCTCGCCGCCGCGGTCTGCACCCTCGGCATCCTGTACAACGTCGTCGAGGGGCGCCGGCCCGACCGCGTCGTCGTCCTCACCGGCTGCACGGTGGTCCTCGCCCTCGTCGTACGGCAGGGCATCATGCTCCTCGACAACATCGCCCTCACCCACGAACTGGCCCAGAAGGAGAACCACTTCAGGTCACTCGTGCAGGGATCCAGCGACGTCATCATGATCGCCGCGCCCACCGGGACGCTCCGCTACGTCAGCCCGGCCGCCTCCGGCGTGTACGGACGGGACGCCGAGGAGCTCATCGGCTCCGAGCTCTCCTCCCTGATCCACCCCGAGGACCTCGGCGCCGTCGTCCACGAGGTGCGGCGCTTCCTCGCCGCCTCGCCCGCCGAGGAGCCCACCACCCGGATCGAGTGCCGCTTCCGCTCGGGTCATGGGGGCACCTCCCGCTCGGGCGAAGCCGAGAACGGGGGAGAGTGGCTCAACGTCGAGTCGACCGTCAACCGGCACCAGGGCGGCCTGATCTTCAACAGCCGCGACGTCACCGAACGCGTCCGTCTCCAGGCCCAGTTGCAGCACAACGCCGAGCACGACCCGCTCACCGACCTGCCCAACCGGGCGCTCTTCACCCGGCGGGTCCAGCAGGCGCTCGGCGGCCGCCGCTCCTCCGACCCCGGCACCGCCGTGCTCTTCATCGACCTCGACGGCTTCAAGGGGGTCAACGACCGCCTCGGCCACCAGGCGGGCGACGACCTCCTCGTCCAGGCCGCCCGCCGCCTCCACGACTCCGTACGGGCCGGGGACACCGCCGCCCGGCTCGGCGGCGACGAGTTCGCCGCGCTCATCCTCGGCGACGGCGGCCGCGACCGGGCGGCCCGCCGCAACCAGGTCCAGGAGATCGCCGACCGGCTCCGGCTCACCCTCTCCCAGCCCTACCGCGTCGACGGGGGCAACGAGGTGCGGGTCGCCGCCTCCATCGGCGTCGCCTTCGCCGAGCCCGGAATCGAGGCCGGCGACCTGCTGCGCAACGCCGACCTGGCCATGTACCGGGCCAAGGCCGCCGGCAAGGACCGCGTCGAGCTCTACGCCCCGCAGATGCAGGCCGAGGTCGTCCGGCGCACCGAGCTGGCCGCCCGGCTGCGCACCGCGCTGCACGACGGCGAGTTCGCCCTGCTCCACCAGCCGGTCGTCGACCTCACCACCGGCCGGATCTCCGCCGTCAGCGCCCAGGCGCGCTGGCGCTCCAGCCAGGGCATCCTCTTCACCCCGGCCGAGTACCTCCGCGTCACCGACGACGGCGAGCGCACCGCCGAGCTCGGCCGCTGGCTCCTGGAGGAGGCCGTGGAGCAGGCCGCCGAGCGGGCGGGAATCGGACACCGCGCACCCGTGTCCATCCGGCTCTCCGCCCGGCGCCTCCTGGACCGCTCGCTGCCGCTCGGCTCGGTCGAGTCGCTCCTCACCCGGCACGGGCTGCCGTCCGGCTCGCTGATCGTCGAACTCGCCGACAGCGACCCCCGGACCTCCCTCGACGAGCTGGAGCAGCGTCTGGTCACGCTGCGCAGGCTCGGGGTGCGGATCGCGCTCGACGGCTTCGGCAGCGGACACATGGCGATCAACGCCCTGCGGAGGCTTCCCGTCGACATACTGAAGCTGGACCGGGGGCTCGTCGAAGGCGTCGTCGAGTCGGCCAGGCTCCGCAAGATCACCCGTGGGGTGCTGCGCATCGCCGGCGAGCTCGGCATGCAGACCGTCGCCGAGGGAGTCGACGTCCCGGAGCAGGTCATCGCCCTGCGCGCGATGGGCTGCACACACGCCCAGGGCATGGCCTTCTCGGGCCCGCTCGACGAGTACCGCCTGCGCAGGGCCCTCGTACGGGACGAATATCCGCTGCCCGGAGCGGTTCCGGTCCGTGTCGGAAACCGTCCCCCGATCGGCTCACATGGTGAGACGCCCGTCCCACCCACTTGACAGTGGTGAGGCCGGAGAGGGAGGGTCAGTGCCATGCGCACCCGAATTCTCGTACTTGGAAAGCGCGTCGGCTGAAGCTGGGCCCCTCAACGCCCCGCAGATACGCACCCGACGCGCTCCCCTCGCTTGCCTCACGGCACGAGGGGTTTTTTGTTGCACCGGCTCACCCCAAAAACGACGCAAACCCCTGCAAAACACCTCGCAAAAACCCTCTGCTTCGAGAAGAGATGCTGATGACCGAGCAGGCCACCGGGCACCATCCGCAGCCGCGGCCCCGTAACGGCGCGCAGCCCGCCACCACCGTCGAGCACGTCACGGGTGCGCAGTCCCTCATCCGTTCTCTCGAGGAAGTGGGCGCCGACACCGTCTTCGGCATTCCCGGCGGCGCGATCCTCCCCGCCTACGACCCGATGATGGACTCGCAGCGGGTGCGTCACATCCTCGTCCGCCACGAGCAGGGGGCTGGCCACGCCGCCACCGGTTACGCCCAGGCCACCGGCAAGGTCGGCGTCTGCATGGCGACCTCCGGCCCCGGCGCGACCAACCTGGTCACCCCGATCGCCGACGCGCACATGGACTCGGTCCCGCTGGTCGCGATCACCGGCCAGGTCGCCTCGAAGGCGATCGGCACGGACGCCTTCCAGGAGGCGGACATCTGCGGCATCACGATGCCGATCACCAAGCACAACTTCCTCGTCACCAAGGCCGAGGACATCCCGCGGACGATCGCCGAGGCCTTCCACATCGCCTCCACCGGCCGCCCCGGCCCGGTCCTGGTCGACATCGCCAAGGACGCCCTCCAGGCGAAGACCACCTTCAGCTGGCCGCCGCAGACCGACCTGCCCGGCTACCGCCCGGTGACCAAGCCGCACGCCAAGCAGATCCGCGAGGCCGCCAAGCTGATCAGCGCCGCCAAGCGGCCCGTGCTCTACGTCGGCGGCGGTGTCATCAAGTCCGGCGCCACCGCCGAGCTGAGGATCCTCGCCGAGCTCACCGGCGCCCCGGTCACCACCACCCTGATGGCGCTCGGCGCGTTCCCCGACAGCCACCCGCTGCACGTCGGCATGCCCGGCATGCACGGCGCGGTCACCGCCGTCACCGCGCTGCAGAAGGCCGACCTGATCGTCGCCCTCGGCGCCCGCTTCGACGACCGCGTCACCGGCAAGCTCGACAGCTTCGCCCCGTACGCCAAGATCGTCCACGCGGACATCGACCCGGCCGAGATCGGCAAGAACCGCGCCGCCGACGTCCCGATCGTCGGTGACGCCCGCGAGGTCATCGCCGACCTGGTCCAGGCCGTCCAGGCCGAGCACAGCGAGGGCAACAAGGGCGACTACACCGCCTGGTGGAGCGACCTGAACCGCTGGCGCGAGACCTACCCGCTCGGCTACGACCTGCCGGAGGACGGCAGCCTCTCGCCGCAGCAGGTCATCCAGCGCATCGGCCAGCTCGCCCCCGAGGGCACGATCTTCGCCGCGGGCGTCGGCCAGCACCAGATGTGGGCCGCCCACTTCATCGACTACGAGCAGCCGGCCACCTGGCTGAACTCCGGCGGCGCCGGGACGATGGGCTACGCGGTCCCCGCCGCGATGGGCGCCAAGGCCGGCATGCCGGACCGCACGGTCTGGGCGGTGGACGGCGACGGCTGCTTCCAGATGACCAACCAGGAGCTCACCACCTGCGCCCTGAACAACATCCCGATCAAGGTCGCCATCATCAACAACGGCGCCCTGGGCATGGTCCGGCAGTGGCAGACGCTCTTCTACAACCAGCGCTACTCCAACACGGTCCTGCACTCCGGACCGGACGACATCCAGGCGAACAAGGGCACCCGCGTCCCCGACTTCGTCAAGCTCTCCGAGGCCATGGGCTGTGTCGCCCTGCGCTGTGAGGACCCGGCCGACCTGGACAAGGTCATCGCCGAGGCCAACGCCATCAACGACCGCCCGGTCGTGATCGACTTCATCGTCCACGAGGACGCCCAGGTCTGGCCGATGGTCGCCGCCGGCACCTCGAACGACGAGGTCATGGCCGCGCGGGGCGTCCGCCCCGACTTCGGCGACGGCGAAGACGACTGAGCGCGCAGAGCGAAAAGGAAGAGACCCAGACATGTCCACCAAGCACACGCTCTCCGTTCTCGTCGAGAACACGCCCGGCATCCTCGCCCGGATCGCCGCCCTGTTCTCCCGCCGCGGCTTCAACATCGACTCGCTCGCCGTGGGCGTCACCGAACACCCCGACATCTCCCGCATCACCATCGTGGTCAATGTCGAGGACCTGCCCCTGGAGCAGGTGACCAAGCAGCTCAACAAGCTGGTCAACGTCCTGAAGATCGTCGAACTCGAGCCCAGCGCTGCGATCCAGCGCGAGCTCGTCCTGGTGAAGGTCCGCGCCGACAACGAGACCCGCTCCCAGATCGTCGAGATCGTGCAGCTGTTCCGCGCCAAGACGGTGGACGTCTCGCCCGAGGCGGTCACCATCGAGGCCACCGGTTCGAGTGACAAGCTCGAAGCGATGCTCAAGATGCTGGAACAGTTCGGCATCAAGGAGCTCGTGCAGTCCGGCACGATCGCCATAGGGCGTGGCGCCCGGTCCATCACGGACCGGTCCCTGCGGGCCCTCGACCGCAGCGCCTGAGAGTCGTCGACGGTCAACCGCCGGTCCGTCCGGCGGTCCGACTGACGAGACCCGAAAACTTTCCTCCCGCACCCCGCCGTACGGTGGGACGCAACACCAGCACCTCAAGGAGAATCCCAGTGGCCGAGCTGTTCTACGACGACGACGCCGACCTGTCCATCATCCAGGGCCGCAAGGTCGCGGTGATCGGCTACGGCAGCCAGGGCCACGCCCACGCGCTGTCGCTCCGTGACTCCGGTGTCGACGTCCGCGTCGGTCTCCAGGAGGGCTCGAAGTCCAAGGCCAAGGCCGAGGAGCAGGGTCTGCGCGTCGTCTCCGTCGCCCAGGCGGCCGAAGAGGCCGACCTCATCATGATCCTGACCCCGGACCCGATCCAGGCCCAGGTCTACGAGGAGTCCATCAAGGACCACCTGAAGGAGGGCGACGCGCTCTTCTTCGGTCACGGCCTGAACGTCCGCTACGGCTTCATCAAGGTGCCCGAGGGCATCGACGTCGCCCTGGTCGCCCCGAAGGGCCCGGGCCACCTGGTCCGCCGTCAGTACGAGGAGGGCCGCGGCGTTCCGTGCATCGCGGCCGTCGAGCAGGACGCCACGGGCAAGGCCTTCGACCTGGCGCTCTCGTACGCCAAGGGCATCGGCGGCACCCGCGCCGGCGTCATCAAGACCACCTTCAAGGAGGAGACGGAGACCGACCTGTTCGGTGAGCAGGCCGTCCTCTGCGGTGGCACCGCGGCTCTGGTCAAGGCGGGCTTCGAGACCCTGACCGAGGCCGGCTACCAGCCGGAGATCGCCTACTTCGAGTGCCTGCACGAGCTGAAGCTCATCGTCGACCTCATGTACGAGGGCGGCCTGGAGAAGATGCGCTGGTCGGTCTCCGAGACCGCCGAGTGGGGCGACTACGTCACGGGCCCGCGGATCATCACCGACGCCACCAAGGCCGAGATGAAGAAGGTCCTCGCGGAGATCCAGGACGGCACCTTCGCCAAGGAGTGGATGGCCGAGTACCACGGCGGTCTGAAGAAGTACAACGAGTACAAGACCCAGGACGCCAACCACCTCCTGGAGACCACCGGCAAGGAGCTGCGCAAGCTCATGAGCTGGGTGAACGACGAGGAGGCGTAAGCCTTCGGGCCGGGGGCCGGACACCGTGTCCGGCCCCCGGCCGCATCGTTGGACACCCCGTCCAACCACGGACGGGTGATCCTTCCAACGAGGCGCATGAACAGCGCCGATGCACCACTACACTGCTCAACAACATCGCGTCTGGCCCACAGCGTCGTGCGCTTTCACGCGGCAAGCCCCCTCCACCGCCTGCGGCCGTCGGGACGGCCGTCCGCACTGCCTCTGTGAGGACTCACGTGAGCTCGAAACCTGTCGTACTCATCGCTGAAGAGCTGTCGCCCGCCACTGTCGACGCCCTGGGACCGGACTTCGAGATCCGGCACTGCAACGGCGCCGACCGGGCCGAGCTGATCCCCGCCATCGCCGATGTGGACGCGATCCTGGTCCGCTCCGCGACCAAGGTCGACGCCGAGGCCATCGCCGCCGCGAACAAGCTCCGGGTCGTGGCCCGCGCCGGTGTCGGTCTGGACAACGTCGACGTCTCCGCCGCCACCAAGGCCGGCGTGATGGTCGTGAACGCCCCGACGTCCAACATCGTGACCGCGGCCGAGCTCGCCTGCGGCCTGCTCGTCGCCACCGCGCGCAACATCCCGCAGGCCAACACCGCGCTGAAGAACGGCGAGTGGAAGCGCTCGAAGTACACGGGCGTCGAGCTCAGCGAGAAGACCCTCGGCGTCGTCGGCCTCGGCCGCATCGGCGTCCTGGTCGCCCAGCGCATGTCCGCCTTCGGCATGAAGATCGTCGCGTACGACCCCTACGTGCAGCCGGCCCGCGCCGCCCAGATGGGGGTGAAGCTGCTGGCCCTGGACGAGCTCCTGGAGGTCGCCGACTTCATCACCGTCCACCTGCCCAAGACCCCGGAGACCATCGGTCTCATCGGCGACGAGGCGCTGCACAAGGTCAAGCCGTCGGTCCGCATCGTCAACGCCGCGCGCGGCGGGATCGTGGACGAGGCCGCGCTGTACTCGGCCCTCAAGGAGGGCCGGGTCGCCGGCGCCGGCCTCGACGTGTACGCGAAGGAGCCCTGCACGGACTCCCCGCTCTTCGAGCTCGACCAGGTCGTCTGCACCCCGCACCTCGGCGCCTCCACGGACGAGGCCCAGGAGAAGGCCGGCATCGCCGTCGCCAGGTCGGTGCGCCTGGCGCTCGCGGGCGAGCTGGTCCCGGACGCGGTCAACGTCCAGGGCGGTGTCATCGCGGAGGACGTGAAGCCGGGCCTGCCGCTCGCCGAGAAGCTCGGCCGGATCTTCACCGCCCTCGCGGGCGAGGTCGCGGCCCGGCTCGACGTCGAGGTGTACGGCGAGATCACCCAGCACGACGTGAAGGTGCTCGAACTCTCCGCGCTCAAGGGCGTGTTCGAGGACGTGGTCGACGAGACCGTGTCGTACGTCAACGCCCCGCTGTTCGCGCAGGAGCGCGGTGTCGAGGTGCGCCTGACGACGAGCTCCGAGTCGCCCGACCACCGCAACATGGTCACCGTGCGCGGCACCCTGTCGGACGGCCAGGAGGTCTCGGTCTCCGGCACGCTGGCCGGCCCCAAGCACCTGCAGAAGATCGTCGCGGTCGGCGACTACGACGTGGACCTGGCGCTCGCCGACCACATGGTCGTGCTGCGCTACGAGGACCGCCCGGGCATCGTCGGCACCGTCGGCCGGATCCTCGGCGAGGCCGGTCTGAACATCGCCGGCATGCAGGTCTCCCGCGCGGAGGAGGGCGGCGAGGCGCTCGTCGTGCTCACCGTGGACGACACCGTCCCGGCCTCCGTGATCGCGGAGATCGCGGAGGAGATCGGCGCGGCCTCGGCCCGCTCGGTCAACCTGATCTGACGCACGCCACCTCGTACCCGGTCTCTAGACGCTCGTCTTACACAAGTGTCTAGAGACCGGGTACAGTGCTGTCATGGGACACAAGGAAGACCTCCTCGAAGGCGCCAAGCGCTGCCTCCTGGAGAAGGGGTACGGGCGCACCACTGCACGCGACATCGTCGCCGCCTCGGGCACCAACCTCGCCTCCATCGGCTACCACTACGGCTCCAAGGACGCCCTGCTCCAGCAGGCCTTCCTCGCCGTCACCGAGGAGTGGGGGGAGCGGGTCAGCCTCCCGGACGGGGAGGAGGAGGGCGCCGTCACCCTCCCGGCCGATCCGTACGAGCGCTTCCGCGCGACCTGGGCGCAGCTCATCGGCGCCGCCGAGGCCAGCCGCCCCGTCTGGAAGCTCCAGACCGAGGTCGTCACCCGGCTCGACGACGACGAGAAGCTCCGCGAGGCGATCAAGGAGCCGCAGCGGGAGGGCCGGCTCGGCATCGCCGAGGGCATGCTCGGCATCGACCCGGAGGCGGAGCCGGAGAAGGCCCGGGTGGCCGGACTGCTGCTCCAGGCCCTGGCGACCGGCGTCATGATCCAGTGGATGGTCGACCCGGAGACGGCGCCGAGCGCGGACGACCTCACCGAAGGGCTCAAGGTCCTGATGGAGGGTCAGTAGGGGCGGATCCGGTCGGAGTCGTCGCCTCCGTCGACGCCGGGCTGCTGTGATGGCCGGGACCACGGGAGTCCGGAGTCCACGCCGGGAGGCATCCATGCGCACGCGCCGCCGCACCACCGCGATCCTCGCCGGCTTCTTCGCCGCGGGCCTGCTGATCGGGGCCGCCGCCCAGCTGGCGAAGATCTCCGCGGACGCGTCGGCGACGCGGACGGTCGCCGTGGACGGGGCGGAACCCGTCGGCGCCTGACGCGGACCGCTACAGCCGGGTCGCCTTGAGCGCCATGTGCAGCAGCAGGCGGTCCTCGCCGGCGTCCAGGTCGAGGCCGGTGAGCTGTTCGACCCGGGAGAGGCGGTAGTAGAGCGTCTGCCGGTGGATGCCCAGGGCCGCCGCCGTGCGGCCCGCCTGGCCCGCGTGGTCGAGGAACGCCTCGGCCGTGCGGGCCAGTTCCGTGTGCGCCGGGGTGAGCAGCGCGCGGACCGCCGGGTCCGGCTCGGCCGGGGGCAGCGCGGTGAGCAGCCGGTACGGGCCGATGGCCGCCCACTCGGCGACCGGCCCGAGCGCCGGCTGCACGAGCGCGGCCCGCGCCCCGGAGCAGGCCTCCCGCCAGGCGGTGTCGAGCTCCGCGAGCCCCCGCCGGGGTGTGGCCACCCCCGCGACGGCGGCCCCCCGCAGCCGGTTCGCCGCGCCGGTGGCGGGGGAGAGGTTGTCGGCCGACCGCAGCCGCACGAGCACGGCGAGCGCGCGGGCGGCGGCGCCGTCGGCGGGGGTGGTGCCCGGGACGTAGGGGCTGGGGGCGACGTCGACGCCCGGGCGCCCTGAGGCGGAGGCGGCGGCCGGACCCGGGCCGGTTCGGGACGCGGGGCCCGGGGCCTGCCGGCCCGGGGCGGAGGCGGCGCCGGAGGCCGCACCCGCGCCGGCGCCGGACGCCGGGCCCGCCGCCGGGCGCCACGGCAGTGTGCACAGGGCCGCCGCCCCTGGGATCGTGCGGGGGGACGGGGTGTCCTCCGCCGGCCAGGGGGCCAGGCAGACCAGCGCGTGGAGGCCCTCCGCGTCCGGGCCGAGGGCGGTTCGCAGGGCGGTGAGGGCCATGTCGTACTGCCAGCCGCGCTCCGCCGTCAGGGCGGCCCGGAGTTCCCGGGAGAGGTCCGCGCCCGCCCGTTCCTCGTCGGCGAGCAGCTCGCCGATGCGGGCGGCGACCTCCATCGCGGCGGTGAGCTGCGCGTGCGAGGGGCCCGGCTCGGCGTCGAGCAGCCATACGTATCCGAGGACGACACCCCGATGGCGTACGGGAAGGCAGATGCGGTCCCGGAAGACGCCCGCGTCGGGGGCGGCCGGGATGCGGACCGGGCCGGTCGCCCGGGTGATGCCGAAGCCCTCGAACCAGGCGCGGACCGCGGGGGAGGACTTCCGGGTCAGGATCGAGCGGGTCCTGACCGGGTCCATCGCGCTGTCGTCGTCGCTGTCGTGGGCCCCGAAGGCGATCAGTCCGAAGTCGCGGTTCTCCAGCGTCGCCGGCTCGCCGAGCAGCGCCGAGATCTCGTCCACCAGCTCCTGGTAATCGCCCTTCACGGCCACATTCTCGCACTCGGCGCCGCGCCCGTCAGACAGATGTATGAGGCGCGGGCCACGGATGCGTGACAGCTGTAGATGGCGGACGATCGGAGCGATCCATAGGTTTCACGGTGGTTCTCCGTGCTGTTCCCGGTTCGTTCCTTTCATCCGGTTACGGCCCCGTCCTACCTTTGCCCTCTGGAGGTGCCCCGTGCTGGGTCCCGTGATCCTCGCCGCGTCGCGCAGCGACAAGATGCGCCGTATCGTTTCGGCCGCCCCCGGGACCAAGCAGGTCGTCGCCCGCTTCATCGCCGGCGAGACGGTCGACGACGTCGTCCCGATCGTCTCCGAGCTGAGCGACCGCGGCCTGGAGGTCACCCTCGACGTCGTCGGTGAGGACATCACCACCGTCGAGCAGTCGTACGCCGCCCGGGACGCCTACCTGGAGCTCATCGGCCGCCTCAAGGAGCTGGGCCTCGGCGCCCGCGCCGAGATGTCCGTGAAGCTGTCGATGTTCGGTCAGTCGCTCGAGAACGGCCACGAGCTGGCCCTCGCGAACGTCCGCCCGGTCGTCGCGGCCGCCGCCGAGATCGGCACCACCGTCACCCTGGACGCCGAGGACCACACCACCCTCGACTCGATGTTCGCCATCCACGAGGAGCTGCGGAAGGACTTCCCGCAGACCGGCTGCGTCATCCAGGCCTACCTCTTCCGCACCGAGGACGACGCCCGCCGCCTCGCCGCGAACGGCTCCCGCGTCCGGATCGTGAAGGGCGCCTACAAGGAGCCCGAGTCCGTCGCCATCCAGGACAAGCCCGAGATCGACAAGGCGTACGTCCGGATCATGAAGATCCTGATGGACGGCGAGGGCTACCCGATGATCGGCTCGCACGACCCGCGCCTGATCTCCATCGCCCAGGAGCTGGCCCGGCGTGCCGGACGCAAGCTGGACGAGTACGAGTTCCAGATGCTGTACGGCATCCGCAGCGAGGAGCAGAACCGTCTCGCCGCCGAGGGCCACCGCATGCGCGTCTACACCGCGTACGGCACCGACTGGTACGGCTACTTCATGCGCCGCCTCGCGGAGAAGCCGGCCAACCTCCTCTTCTTCGTCCGCTCCATCCTCACCAAGGGCTGAGCCCACCTCTCACAAGGAGTTACGAGACTCATGGACGCTGTCACCCAGGTCCCCGCTCCGGTCAACGAGCCGGTGCACAGCTACGCCCCCGGTTCCCCCGAGCGTGCCCGTCTGGAGACCAAGCTCAAGGAGCTGGCCGAGAACCCGCGCGAGCTGCCGATGACCATCGGCGGC
The DNA here is from genome assembly GCF_042889835.1 of Streptomyces sp. NPDC002463. Taxonomy (NCBI): domain Bacteria; kingdom Bacillati; phylum Actinomycetota; class Actinomycetes; order Kitasatosporales; family Streptomycetaceae; genus Streptomyces; species Streptomyces sp. NPDC002463. Next base: position 213,466 of record NZ_JBIARL010000008.1, on the reverse strand, counting down.
GTGAAGCGCCTCGGCGGCGGCGAGGAGTTCAAGGTCGTCCAGCCGCACAACCACAAGGCCGTCATCGGCACCTTCCGCGGTGCCACCCAGCAGGACGCCCAGGACGCCATCGACGCCGCCCTGGCCGCCGCCCCGGCCTGGCGCGCGATGTCCTTCGACGACCGCGCCGCGATCATCCTGCGCGCCGCCGAGCTGCTCGCCGGCCCGTGGCGCGAGACGCTGGCCGCGTCCACGATGCTCGGCCAGTCGAAGACCGCGCAGCAGGCCGAGATCGACACCCCGTGCGAGCTCGTCGACTTCTGGCGCTTCAACGTGGCGTACGCCCGCCAGATCCTCGCCGAGCAGCCGCCGGCGAACTCCCCGGGCGTGTGGAACCGCCTGGACCACCGTCCGCTCGAGGGCTTCGTCTACGCGATCACGCCGTTCAACTTCACGGCCATCGCGGGCAACCTGCCCACCGCCCCCGCCCTCATGGGCAACGTGGTGGTCTGGAAGCCGTCCCCGACGCAGACCCACTCCGCCGTGCTCCTCATGGAGCTCCTGGAGGAGGCCGGCCTGCCGAAGGGCGTCATCAACCTGGTGACCGGCGACGGCATCGCCGTCTCCGAGGTGGCCCTGAACCACCGCGACCTGGCCGGCATCCACTTCACCGGCTCGACCAAGACCTTCCAGCACCTGTGGAAGACGGTCGGCAACAACATCGAGAAGTACCGCTCGTACCCGCGGATCGTCGGCGAGACCGGCGGCAAGGACTTCGTCGTCGCCCACCCCAGCGCCGACCGCGCCGTCCTGAAGACCGCGCTGAACCGCGGCTCCTTCGAGTTCCAGGGCCAGAAGTGCTCCGCGTCCTCCCGCGCGTACATCCCGGCGTCCATCTGGAACGACGGCTTCAAGGAGGAGTTCGCGGCCGAGATCGACGGCATCCAGATGGGTGACGTCACCGACCTGTCGAACTACATCGGCGCCGTCATCGACGAGCGTTCGTTCGCCAAGAACAAGGCGGCGATCGACCGTGCCGCGGCCGACCCGAGCTGCACGATCATCGCCGGCGGCACCTACGACGACTCGGTGGGCTACTTCGTCCGCCCGACCGTCATCGTCTGCGACGACCCGGAGAACGAGGTCTTCAAGGCCGAGTACTTCGGCCCGATCCTCGCGATCCACGTGTACGACGACAGCTCTGCCGAAAAGTACGACGAGATGCTGACCCAGATGGAGTCGGTCTCGGACTACGCCCTCACCGGCTCGGTCATCTCCGGCGACCGCGCGGCCGCCGCGTACACGATGGAGAAGCTCCGCTTCGCCGCGGGCAACTTCTACATCAACGACAAGTCGACCGGCGCCGTCGTCGGCCAGCAGCCCTTCGGCGGCGGCCGCGCCTCCGGCACCAACGACAAGGCCGGTGCCCCGCAGAACCTGATGCGCTGGACGCTGACCCGCGCCATCAAGGAGACGCTGGTCCCGCCGACCGAGTACGGCTACCCGCACATGGGCTGATGCCCACCCGCCGCGCGAGCGGTCCCTGATCACCGCCCCCCTCCCCGGTCCCCCAACCGAGGACGGGGGCGGTTCTCATTCCCCCGCGTGCCGCTTCAGGAAGTCGCCGATCAGCTCCGCGATCGCCGGCGCGTGGGTCTCCAGGGCGAAGTGGCCCGTGGGAAGGAGGTGGATCTCGGCGTCCGGGAGGTCGCGGCGGAAGGCCTCGGCGCCGGCGGGGACGAAGACCTGGTCGCCCTCGCCCCAGACGGCGAGGAGGGGGACCCGCGAGGTGCGGAAGTACTCCTGGAAGGCCGGGTAGAGGGCGAAGTTGGAGCCGTAGTCGGCGATCAGGCCCAGCTGGATGGCGTCCTGGCCCTCGCGGGCCATCAGGATGGCGTCGTGGTGCCAGGCGTCGGGGCTGAGCAGGTCCCGGTACTCGGCGGGGACGCCCGTCTCGTACTGCCACCTGATGCCGTCCAGGGAGCGGATGGCGCGGACCGGCCCCTCGGTCTCGGGCGTGCGCTTCTCGATCAGGGCGAGGACGGGCGCCCAGGCCTCGGCGCCGAGGCCCTCCTCGTAGGCGTTGCCGTTCTGGGTGACGATCGCGGTGATCCGCTCGGGGTGGGCGAGCGCGAGGCGCAGGCCGATGGGGGAGCCGTAGTCCTGGATGTAGAGCGCGAACCGGTCCAGGCCGAGGGCCTCGGTGAACTCGGAGGTGAGCTCGGCGAGCGCGGCGAAGGTGTAGTCGAAGTCCTGCGGCGCCGCGCTGCGGCCGAAGCCCAGGTGGTCGGGGGCGATGAGCCGGTAGTCGTCGGCGAGCAGGGGGATCAGGTCGCGGAACATGTGCGAGCTGGTGGGGAAGCCGTGCAGCAGGAGCAGGACGGGGGCGTCGGCCGGGCCGGCCTCGCGGTAGGCGATCTCATGGCCCCGGACGGTGACGGTGCGGTGGTGGGTCGGCAGCACGGACATCGTTCTAACCCCTTACTCGTTATTCACTGGTTACGGGACGACTCAAGCAGGGATCGGGCTAACCTGTCAATAACTTTTTAAGGGTTAGGCGAATGTGGGAGGGTGAGGCATGACCGTGAGGATCGCGCCCACCCATGAACTCGGAGCCGCCCGGCTCCGCTCCGTACGCGAGATGCTCGACGCCGCCTTCGAGGGCGACTTCTCCGACGACGACTGGGACCACACCCTCGGCGGCCTCCACGCCTGGATCGAGGACGAGCGGGGCATCGCCGCCCACGGCGCCGTCGTGCAGCGCCGGGCGCTCCACCGGGGCCGCTCGCACCGCGTCGGATACGTCGAAGGGGTCGCCGTCCGGGACGGCCTCAGGCGGCGGGGGCTCGGCGGGGCCGTGATGGCAGAGCTGGAGCGGGCGATCGACGGCGCGTACGCCTTCGGGGCGCTCGGCGCCTCCGACGAGGGGGCCGCGCTCTACCGGGCGCGCGGCTGGCAGGTCTGGGCGGGGCGCCTCGAAGCGCTCGGGCCCGGGGGGATCGTCCACCTCGCCGAGGAGGAGGGCTTCGTCTTCCTGCGTCCCGCCGGCGGCCGGGCCCTGCCGGACCCCGCCGCCCCGCTGGTCTTCGACTGGCGGGACGGCGACGTGATGTGAGGGTGGGTCAGACCCGGTTGCGGGCGCGGCCCGCGGCCGTCTCCAGGTGCGAGGTGTACGCGGCGGAGAGCGCCGACGTGAGGGCGATCGCGATCGCGAGCCCGGCCGAACCGAGCGCCCCGACGAAGAACGCCGTCAGCGCGCCGCCGACCAGGAGGCACCAGACCGCGAGCACCGCCTTGCCCCGGCGGCTCAGGAACAGCCACCGGTGCGGGGCGGCCGGAGGCCTGTCGACGGCGCCCTCCGGTCCCGCCGTCGCCGCGCGCGGCCGCTTGAAGTAGCCGTACACCAGCCACTCGCCGCACAGCTCCCAGCCCTCCGGCGTGAGCTCGTCGAGGACGCGGGTCCGCCTGCGTCCCGCGGTCACCTCGCGGCGGTACTCCCAGGTGAGCGCGACCCCGGGTGCCCGGCGGCAGACGAAGCGGCCGAGGCCGTCCAGGCCCTCCACCTCCCAGCCCTGCGCGCCGTGGACGGCCAGCATCCGGCGGTCGTTGAAGAGGTCGGCGGTCCACGTCCAGTGCTCCGCCGCCTCGTCCGGCTCCCCGGGGGCCGGGGCGAGACCGCCGAGGCTCGCCGCGAAGGCCTCGGCCGGCCCGAACTCCTCCTCCGGGGCGCTCCCCGTCTCCGCGAGATGGCCGCGCAGTTCCTCGGCCGTCCGCGCGGCCTGCTCCTCGGGCACGCCCGCGGCGCGCAGCGCGTCGGCGAGTTCGGCGAAGTAGGCGACATGGGCGTCGGTGGTCATGGTGCGGTTCCCCCTGTGTGCAGTTGCGTCCGTACGGCCCGGTGGAACTCCGACCAGGCCTCGCTCTCGGCCGCGAGATACGTCCGGCCCTCGCCGGTGAGCCGGTAGTAGCGGCGCCCGGGCCCGCGCTCGGCGGCGCGGAACTCGGCCTCCACCAGACCGGCCTGCTCCAGGCGGTTCAGTACGGGATAGAGCGTCCCGCCCTTGATCTCGCCCAGGCCGGCTCCGTCGAGCGCCTTGGCGATCTCGTACCCGTAACTCTCGCCGTCGGTCAGGCAGGAGAGGACGAGCAGGTCGAGGACTCCCTTGAGCCAGCTGGGTCTGCGGTCTGCGGCCATGGGCACATCTGATCACTACCTAGGTAGGAATGCAATCTAGATGCCGTGGCTGAGTGTGCCGTCTCAGATAGTAGGAAGTCCGAGTAATTGTGGAGACAGATGCGGAGCACTGCCCTAGCTTTGTAGGAGCCGAACGTCTCGCTTCATCAAGCGAAGGGCGGTCGAGAGCGCGATGCCCTGTGCAGGCAACCCCTGCGGCGGCGCTCCCCGCCCCTTCCGGCGCCTTCGATCACCACTGATCTCCGCACATCCGGATCACCACTGATCTCAAGGAGTCGATCCCTCATGGCCGCTCAGACCGCCCGCCGCGTCCGCCACTCCGCCAACCGTCCCAGCGACGAGGCCCGCCAGAACGCCGCCGCCGCCCTCCAGCGCGCGCTCGACCGCCGTGACAACGGCGGCTCCACCGGCCACTGATCCTGTTCCGCATCCGTTCCGCGACATGGCGCTTCGTCCACATGGTGGACGTCACGTGTCAGACGATGGGACGAAGAGTAGGGTGCCGACATGTCTCACAGCATCAATCTCGCAGTCATTCCCGGCGACGGCATCGGCCAGGAGGTCGTGGCCCAGGGCCTCAAGATCCTCGCGGCCGTCCTTCCCCAGGACGTGAAGCTGGAGACCGAGGAGTACGACTTCGGCGCCAAGCGCTACCACGCCACCGGTGAGACCCTCACCGACGCCGACCTCGACTCCCTCAAGAAGCACGACGCCATCCTGCTCGGCGCCATCGGCGACCCGTCGGTGCCGTCCGGCGTCCTGGAGCGCGGCTTCCTGCTGAAGCTCCGCTTCGCCTTCGACCACCACGTGAACCTGCGTCCCTCGAAGCTGCTCCCCGGCGTCGCGACCCCGCTCGCCGGCCAGCCCGAGATCGACTTCGTCGTGGTCCGCGAGGGCACCGAGGGTCCGTACACGGGCAACGGCGGCACCATCCGCAAGGGCACCGAGCACGAGGTCGCCACCGAGGTCTCGGTCAACACCGCCTTCGGTGTCGAGCGCGTGGTCCGCGACGCCTTCGCCCGCGCCCAGGCCCGTCCGCGCAAGAAGCTGACGCTGGTCCACAAGAACAACGTGCTGACCTTCGCCGGCCACCTCTGGACGAACATCTTCACCAAGGTGGCGGCGGAGTTCCCCGAGGTCACCACCGACTACCTGCACGTCGACGCCGCGACGATCTTCCTCGTCACCGACCCGGCCCGCTTCGACGTCATCGTCACCGACAACCTCTTCGGCGACATCATCACCGACCTCGCCGCGGCCGTCTCCGGCGGCATCGGCGTCGCCGCCTCGGGCAACATCAACCCGAGCGGCGAGTTCCCGTCCATGTTCGAGCCGGTCCACGGCTCCGCGCCGGACATCGCGGGCCAGGGCAAGGCCGACCCCACGGCCACCGTCCTCTCCGTCGCCCTCCTGCTCCGCCACCTCGGCTACGAGGCCGAGGCCGCCCGGGTCGAGGAGGCCGTCGCGGCCGACCTCACCGAGCGCGGTGACAGCGTCCGCACGACGGACGAGATCGGCGACGCGCTCGCCGCGCGAGTAGCGAGCTGACCCGCGCCGACTGACAGCAGACAGCAGCCGCCGGGTCGCACCAGCGCCCGGCGGCTGTCCCATGCGCGGCCGCGGGGCGCCCCCCCCGAACGCCGGACCGCGCCACCCGTTTTCCGCACAGGTCCCCACGGGCGATAATCGAACGTGGGGCCGCGGCATACGGGCACGCCCGTACGCCTGGCTCGTCAGGGACGACAGTCCCCGTCGACGGCGTGCGCGCGCGGTCCTCCCCATCACAACCGGTGAAGGACACGCACTCATGACGACGCCCACGATCGAGCTCAAGCCCTCCTCCAGCCCGCTGTCCGCCGCGGAGCGCGAGGCGATCCTGGCCAACCCGGGATTCGGCCGCTACTTCACCGACCACATGGTCACCATCCGGTGGACCGAGGGCCGCGGCTGGCACGACGCCCAGCTCGTGCCGTACGGCCCGCTCTCCCTGGACCCGGCCACGAACGTCCTGCACTACGCGCAGGAGATCTTCGAGGGCCTGAAGGCCTACCGCCGCCCCGACGGCTCGGTCGCCACCTTCCGTCCCGACGCCAACGCCCGCCGCTTCCAGCGCTCCGCGCACCGCCTCGGCATGCCCGAGCTGCCGGTGGAGACCTTCATCGAGGCCTGCGACGTCCTCGTCCGGCAGGACGAGGCCTGGGTTCCGGAGCACGGCGGCGAGTCCTCGCTCTACCTGCGTCCGTTCATGATCGCCACCGAGGTCGGCCTGGGCGTCCGCCCGGCCAACGAGTACCTCTTCGTCGTCATCGCCTCCCCGGCCGGCGCCTACTTCCCCGGCGGCGTCAAGCCCGTCTCCATCTGGGCCTCCGAGGACCGCGTCCGCGCCGTCCCCGGCGGCGTCGGCGACGCCAAGACCGGCGGCAACTACGCGGCCTCCCTGCTCGCGCAGGCCGAGGCGGCGGCCAAGGGCTGCGACCAGGTCTGCTACCTCGACGCGGTCGAGCACAAGTGGGTCGAGGAACTCGGCGGCATGAACCTGTACTTCGTGTACGGCAACAAGCTCGTCACCCCGACCCTCACCGGTTCGCTGCTCGCGGGCGTCACCCGCGACTCGCTCCTCCAGGTCGCCAAGGACCTGGGCTACGAGTCCGAGGAGGCCCGCGTCTCCATCGACCAGTGGCAGGCCGACACCGAGAACGGCACCCTCACCGAGGTCTTCGCCTGCGGCACCGCCGCCGTCATCACCCCGGTCGGCACGGTCAAGTCCGCCCGGGGCGAGTGGCAGCAGTCGGGCGGCGAGCCCGGCGAGGTCACGCTGAAGCTGCGCGAGGCGCTGCTCGCCGTCCAGACCGGCAAGGCCGAGGACAAGCACGGCTGGATGCACGAGCTCGGCAAGTAACTACTCCGTCGCCGCCAGGGCTTCCGGGGCCGTCACGGTCGCGGGAGCCCTGTTCGGCGTCAGGACGGCGTACAGCGCGCCGCCCACGATCCCCGAGAACACGAAGCTGCAGTCGATCCCGCCCGTCAGGGCGAGCAGCGGCCCCTCGTAGAGGGGCGTCGACATCGCGGCCAGGCCGACCGCCGCGCCGACCGCCCAGGAGAAGGTGGCGCGCGGGTGCCAGCCCGCCGAGAACCAGTAGATCCCGCCGCGCGAGCGGTTGTTGAAGACCTGGAGCGCCTCCGGGTCGTACGTGCCGCCGCAGCGCGCGTGCCCGATCAGGGTGATCACCGCCCACGGGGTCCCGATCGCGGTGAGCAGCAGCACGAACGAGGTCATCGCCGTCTGGGCGTCCGAGGCGAAGTGGCCGAGGAAGACGAAGGACGTCGCCACGGCCGCGACGACGAGGGTGGCACGCGCGCGCGTGGCCTTCGGCAGGATGGCGTCGAGGTCGAGGCCCATCGAGTACAGCATCAGCCCCGCGTTGCCGACGGAGCCGGCGGTGGCGGCGATCAGGAGCGGTACGAGGTACCAGACGGGGGACGCGGCGACGAGCGGGCCCGCGTAGTCCAGGCCGCCGCGCGCTGCCAGTGCGGTGAACGTGCCGAAGAGCTGCGGGACGAGCAGGCCGACGGTCAGGCCCAGGCAGGTGGCGCGCCACACGGTCTTCGCGCTGTACCGCTCGGGGGAGACGTACCGGGTGTAGTCGCCGAGCAGGGTGATGAAGGCCACGGGGCCGCTGAGGCCCGCCGCGACGGCGGAGAGCAGCCAGGTCGGCCAGAAGGAGCCGAGCAGGTACGGGGTGTCCGGGACCGCTGTCGTGGTGAAGTCCCCGGCGTAGGCGGCCAGGCCGATGGCGAGGAGCACGGTCATGCCGATCGCGAGCGCCTTGCTCAGCCGGAGCAGCAGCCGGTAGCCGTACACCGCGCCGACCACCGTACAGGCGGCGAGGAACGCGTAGACGGCGGCGTGGGCGGCGCCTCCGGTCGGCAGGCCGACGAGGCGGGCGAGTGTGCCCACCATCACGTCGCCGCCGATCCAGAGGGTCAGCGCGGTGTAGCCGAGCGAGAGCAGCAGCCCGACCACGGAGCCGACGAGCCGGCCGCGGACGCCGAAGAAGGCGCCGGAGGACGTGGAGAGGTTGGTCGCGGTGCGCAGGGACACGAGTGCGAGCGGGGCGGTGACGGCGACGCCGACGAGGGTGCCGGTGATCACGGACGTCACCGAGGCCCAGAAGCCGAGGCCGAAGGAGACCGGCAGCCAGCCGAAGACGATCACCCCCAGGCAGAGGTTGGAACCGAGCAGGATCGAGACGAGGTCGCGGGGGCCGCTGGTGCGTTCGGCCTCGGGGATGGTGTCGACTCCGCGCGTTTCTATCGGCATGAGGACTCCCTGCGGGGGCGAGTGGGACAATTTTAGAGCGGCGCTCAATGTGACCCACGCCTGTCGATGACGTCAATGCTTGGAGACTCGCGTCTCAACATTTAGAGTGTCGCTCAAACGTGTCGGAACTGCAGGAGGTGTTTGGGGCGTGCGACTGACCCCCACGGAACGCGATCGGTTGCTGCTCTTCGGCGCCGCCGAGCTCGCCCGCGCCCGCCGGGCCCGGGGCCTGCGGCTCAACGTGCCCGAGGCGACCGCGCTCATCGCGGACACCGTCTGCGAGGCGGCCCGCGACGGCAAGCGACTCGCCGAGGCGATCGAGGCGGCCCGCTCCGTCCTCGGACCCGACGACGTCCTGCCCGGCGTCGCCGACGTCGTCACCGAGGTCCACGTCGAGGCCGTCTTCGATGACGGCTCGCGGCTCGCGGTCGTCTCCGCCCCCATCGGCGGAGGCCGCCTGGGCGCCGAGGCGCCGGGCGCGCTGCTGCCCGGGCCCGGACACCCGGAGCTCGAACCGGCGCTCACCCTCCCCGTACGGAACACGGCGACGGTCCCCGTGAGCGTGACCTCCCACTTTCACTTCTTCGAGGCCAATCCGCGCCTGGACTTCGACCGCGCCGCCGCCTACGGCATGCGCCTCGCCATTCCGGCCGGAGCGTCGTTCCGCTTCGACCCGGGCGGCGAGGCCGAGGTCGGGCTCGTCCCGATCGGCGGCGCCCGCGTCGCCATCGGCTTCGCGGGCCTGGTCGACGGCCCGCTGGACGCGCCCGGCGCCAGGGAAGAGGCCCTGCGGCGTGCGGCGGCCTGCGGATATCTCGGTGCCGACGCCCCGAAGGAGGGGAACTGATGGACCCGTACGAGTACGCATCCGTCCACGGCCCGCGCGCCGGCGACCGGGTCGTCCTGGGTGACTCCGGGCTCGTCGTCCGCGTCGAGTCGGACTCGCAGAAGCCGGGGGACGAGTTCCTGGCCGGGTTCGGCAAGACCGCCCGCGACGGCCTGCACCTCAAGGCCGCGGCCGTCCGGGAGACCTGTGACGTCGTGATCAGCAACGTCCTGGTCATCGACGCCGTGCAGGGCATCAGGAAGACGTCGATCGGCATCCGTGAGGGCCGGATCCACGCGATCGGGCGGGCCGGCAACCCCGACACCCTCGACGGCGTCGACGTCGTCGTCGGCACCGGCACCTCGATCGTCTCCGGCGAGGGCCTCATCGCCACCGCCGGAGCCGTCGACACCCACGTCCACCTCCTGTCGCCCCGGATCATGGAGGCCTCGCTCGCGAGCGGCGTCACCACGGTCATCGGCCAGGAGTTCGGCCCCGTCTGGGGCGTCGGCGTCAACTCGCCCTGGGCGCTCAAGCACGCGTTCAGCGCGTTCGACGCGTGGCCGGTGAACATCGGGTTCCTGGCGCGGGGTTCGTCCTCGGACCCGGCGCCGCTGGTGGAGGCGCTCGCCGAGGGCGGTGCCTCGGGGTTCAAGGTCCACGAGGACATGGGCGCCCACACCCGGGCCCTGGACACCGCGCTGCGGGTGGCCGAGGAGCACGACGTGCAGGTGGCGCTGCACTCGGACGGCCTGAACGAGTGCCTCTCGGTGGAGGACACCCTGAAGGTGCTGGAGGGCCGTACGATCCACGCCTTCCACATCGAGGGCTGCGGCGGCGGGCACGTGCCCAACGTCCTGAAGATGGCGGGCGTGCCGAACGTCATCGGCTCCTCCACCAACCCCACGCTGCCCTTCGGCCGCGACGCGGTCGCCGAGCACTACGGGATGATCGTCTCCGTCCACGACCTGAAGACCGACCTGCCCGGCGACGCGGCGATGGCGCGCGACCGGATCCGGGCCGGGACGATGGGCGCGGAGGACGTCCTGCACGACCTCGGCGCGATCGGGATCACCTCCTCCGACGCGCAGGGGATGGGAAGGGCCGGCGAGACCGTACGCCGGACCTTCGCCATGGCCGGGAAGATGAAGGCCGAGCTGGGCCCGCTGGAGGGCGACGGCGCGCACGACGACAACGCGCGCGTGCTGCGCTACATGGCCAAGCTCACCATCAACCCGGCGATCGCCCACGGCCTCGCCCACGAGATCGGTTCGATCGAGGTCGGGAAGATGGCCGACATCGTGCTCTGGCGACCGGAGTACTTCGGCGCCAAGCCGCAGATGGTCATCAAGAACGGCTTCCCCGCGTGGGGGGTCGTGGGCGATCCGAACGCCGCCACCGACACCTGCGAGCCGCTCGTCCTCGGGCCGCTGTTCGGTGCGCACGGGGCCGCGCCCGCCGACCTCTCCGTCGCGTTCGTCGCGCAGGCGGCCGTCGACCTCGGCTCCGACGCCATGCCCACCCGGCGCCGGCGCGTCGCCGTGCGCGGCACCCGTGGCATCGGCCCCGCCGACCTGCGGTTCAACTCCCGCGTCGGCGACGTCCAGGTCGACGGCCGCACGGGCCTCGTCTCGCTCGACGGGTCCCCGATCCGCTCCGAGGCGGCCGAGTCCGTCTCCCTCAACCGCCTCTACTTCCTCTAGGACCTGACTCATGACCTTCCGCATGCCCGCCGAGTGGATGCCGCACGAGCGCACCTGGATGGCCTGGCCCAGCCCCAACCCCACCTTCACGAACGAGGAGGAGCTCGGCGAGGCCCGCGAGGCCTGGGCGTCGGTGGCCCGCGCCGTCCGCCGCTTCGAGCCCGTGACGATGGTCGTCGCGCCCGGCGACGCCGAGTCGGCCGCGGCGCTCCTCGGCCCGGAGATCGACCTGGTCGAGCGCGAGCTCGACGACGCCTGGATGCGGGACATCGGCCCGACGTTCGTCACGAACGGCACCGAACTCGCCGCCGTGGACTGGGTGTTCAACGGCTGGGGCGCCCAGGACTGGGCCCGCTGGGAGCACGACTCCAAGATCGCCCGCCATGTCGCGGACGTCGCGGGAGTCCCCGTACAGTCGTCCCCGCTGGTCAACGAGGGCGGCGCGATCCACGTCGACGGCGAGGGCACCGTCCTCCTCACCGACACCGTCCAGCTCGGCTCCGGCCGCAACCCCGAATGGACCCGCGAGCAGGTCGAGCAGGAGATCCACGCCAAGCTCGGCACCACGAAGGCGATCTGGCTGCCGCACGGCCTCTCCGGCGACTACGGCCTCTACGGCACCCAGGGCCACGTCGACATCGTCGCCGCCTTCGCCCGCCCCGGCACGGTCCTCGTCCACAGCCAGCAGGACCCGGCCCACCCGGACTACGTGCGCTCGAAGATGTACGTGGAGATCCTGCGCGGCCAGACCGACGCGAAGGGCCGCCCGCTGGAGGTCATCGAGGTCCCGGCGCCCACCGTCCTGAAGGACGAGGAGGGCGACTGGGTCGACTACTCGTACATCAACCACTACCTGTGCAACGGCGGCGTCGTCCTCTGCGCCTTCGACGACCCGCACGACGAGGTCGCGGCCGAGATCTTCCGCCGCCTCTTCCCGGACCGCGAGGTCGTCCTGGTCGACGCCCGCACGATCTTCGCGGGCGGCGGCGGCATCCACTGCATCACGCAGCAGCAGCCGAAGGTCTGAGAAACCGGCTCGTCGTGGCCGCACGCCGTGTGACAGCGTGCGGCCATGACCACGCACCCCTCCGGCCGGTACGGCCTCACCTTCCTGTACTCCGTCCCCGACGACGCCTGGTACGTGGAGCTGGACGAGGTGTCCGGGCAGCGGCAGCTGGCGGTGGGGGTCGTGCCGGACGAGGATCCGGCGCGCGAGCCGACCGTCTCGTTCCACCCGCGGAGCGAGCGGCAGATCCCGTACGACGTCATGCGGTGGTTCATGGAAGCGATGGCCGAGGAGATCCGTACCTCCCGCGCCTGGATGGCGCTCCGCCCCGACCTCGTCGAGGTGATCCACGGCCTGCGCCAGGAGCACCTGGGCGTGATCGGCGACGAGGACCTGGCGCCCGTCCTCGCGGAACTGCGGGCCACCGTGCCGGCCGCCGACCTCGCCGACGTGATGCTGCACGCCTTCGGGCGCGGGCCCGACGGCCGGATCCTGTAGAACGTACGAGTGAGTCAGAGCAGCAACCCCACCCCTTCCCCCTCCCACCCCCGTCGGCGCAACCAGGCCGCCCCTCCGCGGGAGGACGTGCTCGCCGCGGCGATGGACACGATCGCCGAGCGGGGGCTCGACGGGCTCACCATGGCCGGGCTCGGGCGGCAGGTGGGGATGAGCAGCGGGCACCTGTTGTACTACTTCCGCACCAAGGACGAGCTGCTGCTGCAGACCCTGGAGTGGAGCGAGGGGCGGCTCGGCGCCGAGCGGAGTGCGCTGCTCTCCCGGCCGGGGACCGCGCGCGACCGGCTCGACGGGTACGTCGACGTGTACGTGCCCGACGGGCCCCGCGATCCGCACTGGACCCTCTGGCTGGAGGTCTGGAACCGGTCGCAGAACGCCGACGACGACGCCCGCGCCCGGCAGGCCGCCATCGAGGGGGCCTGGCACCGGGACCTGGTCGCGATCCTCGCCGAGGGAGTCTCCCGGGGCGAGTTCCGCGCGGTCGACCCGGACCGCTTCGCCACCCGGATGAGGGCCCTCCTCGACGGCTTCAGCGTGCACGTCGCCGTCGGCATCCCGGGCACGGGGAGGGAGCAAGTCCTCTCCCATGTACGGGAGTTCGTGGACGAAACGCTGATCTCGCGACCGTAACGCACGTAAGTACTCCCGATCGTTGCGCGTTGCACCCTTGTTGCCCCCGCGTGATCTCCGGCACGGTTCCTGCCCATGGGACGAGAGCACTGGAAGAAGATCTGGGTCGGCTCCGCCGGCAACATGGTCGAGTGGTTCGACTGGTTCGTGTACGCGAGCTTCGCCACCTACTTCGCGGGGGCCTTCTTCCCCGAGGGCGACGACACCGCCAAGCTCATGAACACCGCCGGCATCTTCGCCGTCGGCTTCTTCATGCGCCCCGTCGGCGGCTGGCTCCTCGGCCGGGTCGGCGACCGCAGGGGTCGCAAGGCGGCGCTCACCCTCACCGTGACCCTGATGTCCGCCTCCGCCGTCCTGATCGCGATCGCGCCGACGTACGCCGTCGCCGGGTACGGCGGCGCCGTCGTCCTCCTCGTCGCCCGCCTCCTCCAGGGCCTCTCCGTCGGCGGCGAGTACGCCGCCAGCGCCACCTACCTCACCGAGGCCTCCGCCCCGCGCCACCGCGGCTTCGCCTCCAGCTTCCAGTACGTGTCGATGACCGCCGGCCAGATCCTCGGCCTCGGCCTGCTGCTCGTCCTCCAGCACACCCTGTCCGCCGACGCCCTGCACGCCTGGGGCTGGCGCATCCCGTTCGTCGTCGGCGCCCTCGGCGCGGCCGTCGTCTTCTACCTGCGGCGGACCATGCTGGAGACCGAGGTGTACGAGGAGAGCTCGGGCGCCGACAGCGGCGACCGGGGCACCCTCAAGGCCCTGTGGGCGCACAAGCGCGAGGCCTTCCTCGTCATCGCGCTCACCATGGGCGGGACCGTGGCGTACTACACGTACACCACCTACCTCACCAAGTACCTGTCCAACTCCGCCGGGCTGCCCAAGCAGACCGCCACCCTGGTCTCCTTCTGCGCCCTGATCGTCTTCGCCAGCCTCCAGCCGCTCGCCGGCCGGCTGTCCGACCGGATCGGGCGCCGCCCGCTCCTCATCACCTTCGCGCTCGGCTCCACCCTCCTCACCGTCCCGATCCTGACGATGCTCAAGCACGCGGGCTCCTTCTGGCCGGCCCTCGGCCTCTCCCTCCTCGCGCTCGTCGTCGTCACCGGCTACACCTCCATCAACGCCTGCGTGAAGGCCGAGCTCTTCCCGACCGGCGTCCGCGCCCTCGGCGTCGCCCTGCCGTACGCGATCGCCAACGCCCTCTTCGGCGGCACCGCCGAGTACGTGGCGCTCTGGTTCAAGGACGCCGGCATCGAGTCGGGCTTCTCCTGGTACGTGGCGGGCTGCGCGGCCGTCTCCCTGGTCGTCTACCTCGCGATGCGGGAGACCCGGGACATCGATCTGGGGCGGGTGGGTGCCGCCGCGTCCGAATCGAAACGAGATCAACTGCCCGTATCGTGAGACCGGCGTCCGCCTGATCCCGGACTTGTGCCAGACTTCCGGCGTGCTTGCTACCACGATGATTATCGGCAGCAGCGCGCCGGTCCGCAGTGGCCACTGAATCGCGGAACGACCCCCGCGGCAGTGGACACCGTGCCCCAGACCCGCGCGCAGACCTCTCGCACCCGCGAGGGGTTTTTTCGTTTTCCGGCCCCACCCACGCCGGAAGCGGACGACGCGTGAGAATGGGGGCAAGTGGATCCATACCTTCCGGAGCCACATCCGACAGGAGCCATCACAGCCATGACCACGGAGAACGCCGAGGGCTCGCGCCTCGACGACAGCTTCCATGTCTTCGACACGACCCTGCGCGACGGGGCGCAGCGTGAAGGCATCAACCTCACCGTCGCGGACAAGCTGACCATCGCCCGGCACCTCGACGAGTTCGGCGTGGGCTTCATCGAGGGCGGCTGGCCCGGCGCCAACCCGCGCGACACGGAGTTCTTCGCCCGCGCCCGGCAGGAGATCGCGTTCAAGAACGCGCAGCTCGTCGCCTTCGGCGCCACCCGCAGGGCCGGCGGCAGCGCCGCCGAGGACCCGCAGGTCAAGGCGCTCCTCGACTCCGGCGCCCCGGTGATCACCCTGGTCGCCAAGTCGCACGACCGGCACGTCGAACTCGCCCTGCGCACCACCCTCGACGAGAACCTGGAGATGGTCCGCGACACCGTCTCCTACCTGACCTCCCAGGGGCGCCGCGTCTTCGTCGACTGCGAGCACTTCTTCGACGGCTACAAGGCGAACCCGGACTACGCCAAGGCCGTCGTCCGCGCCGCGCACGAGGCCGGCGCCGACGTCGTCATCCTCTGCGACACCAACGGCGGCATGCTCCCCGCCCAGATCCAGGCCGTCGTCGCCACCGTCATCGCCGACACCGGCGCCCGCCTCGGCATCCACGCCCAGGACGACACCGGCTGCGCCGTCGCCAACACCCTCGCCGCCGTCGACGCGGGCGCCACCCACGTCCAGTGCACCGCCAACGGCTACGGCGAGCGGGTCGGCAACGCCAACCTCTTCCCCGTCGTGGCGGCCCTGGAGCTCAAGTACGGCAAGAAGGTCCTCCCCGACGGCGCCCTCGCCGAGATGACGAGGATCTCGCACGCCATCGCCGAGGTCGTCAACCTCACGCCCTCCACCCACCAGCCGTACGTCGGCGTCTCCGCCTTCGCCCACAAGGCCGGACTGCACGCCTCGGCGATCAAGGTGGACCCCGACCTCTACCAGCACATCGACCCCGAGCTGGTCGGCAACACCATGCGGATGCTCGTCTCCGACATGGCCGGCCGCGCCTCCATCGAGCTCAAGGGCAAGGAGCTCGGCGTCGACCTGGGCGGCGACCGCGAGCTCGTCGGCCGGGTCGTCGAGCGGGTCAAGGAGCGCGAGCTCAAGGGCTACACGTACGAGGCCGCCGACGCCTCCTTCGAGCTGCTGCTCCGCGAGGAGGCCGAGGGCCGGGCCCGCCGCTACTTCCGTACGGAGTCCTGGCGCGCGATCGTCGAGGACCGGCCCGACGGCACCCACGCCAACGAGGCGACCGTGAAGCTCTGGGCCAAGGGCGAGCGGATCGTCGCCACCGCCGAGGGCAACGGCCCGGTCAACGCCCTCGACCGGGCGATCCGGGTCGGCCTGGAGCGGATCTACCCGCAGCTCGCCAAGTTCGAGCTGATCGACTACAAGGTCCGCATCCTGGAGGGCCGCCACGGCACCGAGTCCACGACCCGGGTCCTGGTCACCACCAGCGACGGCAACGGCGAGTGGTCCACGGTCGGCGTCGGCGAGAACGTCATCGCCGCCTCCTGGCAGGCCCTGGAGGACGCCTTCACGTACGGCCTGCTGCGCGCCGGGATCGACCCCGCCGAATAGTCCCGCTATGTCTCGTTCGGTCTGGTTCGGGTAGCGTCGAACCATGAGGACCAGGGCGATTTCCAGAGGGTCGGCCCTCGGCGGGCTGCTCCTGCTCCTGCTGCTGGTCCTGGCGCCCCTCGCGAGCGCCAGGGCCACCGGCGTGTCCGACGCGGCCGCCGCCCTGAAACAGGGCCCGGTCTACGTCGACCCGGGGGCCGCCGGCCAGCTCTCCACGGCCGACGCCAAGGCCCTCGCGCAGAAGATCAAGGACGCGGACAAGCCGCTCTTCGTGGCGGTGCTCCCCGCGAACGCGCAGTTCCCGCCGGAGGACCTCTTCCAGAACCTCCGCACGGAGACCGGCATCACCGGCCTGTACGCGATCCGCCTCGGCAACGGCTTCGACGCCCGCGCCGACCGCTCGGTGCTGTCCCGGGACGCCGTGAACAACCTCGTCACCTCGGTGCGCCAGCCGGGCGCCGACGCGGCCACCGAGCTGAACAACTTCGTCGACCAGGCCCTGCCGGTGATGCGCGGCTCCGCCCCCGCGTCCTGGGGCTCGGTCGGTACGAACGACTCCGGGGTCCCCGTCGCCGGGCTCGTCGTCCTCGGCGGTGTCGTCGTCGCGGGCGGCGCGGGCGCCTACGCCGTCGTCCGCCGCAACCGGCTCCGCAAGGAGGCCGAGGAGCGCGCCGCCCTCGACCGGCTCCGGGTCGTCGTCGACGAGGACATCACCGCCTTCGGCGAGGAACTCGAACGCCTCGACTTCCACCCCGCCGAGCACGGCGCCGACGACGCCATGCGCGGCGACTACGAGCGCGCCCTCGACTCGTACGACCGGGCCAAGTCCCTGATGGGCGCGGTCACCCGGCCGCACGAGGTCCGCGCCGTCACCCAGGCCCTGGAGGACGGCCGCTTCTCCCTCGCCGTGCTGGCCGCCCGCCGCGAGTCCCGCCCGCTGCCCGAGCGCCGGCCCCCCTGCTTCTTCGACCCCCGGCACGGCCCCGCCGCCGACGACCGGATCTGGACCCCGCCCGGCGGCGCCCCCCGCCAGGTCCCGGTCTGCGCCGCCGACGCCGCCCGTCTCGACGACGGCCTGGACCCGGTGGCCCGGACCGTCGACACCGACACCGGCCGCCGCCCCTACTGGGAGGCGGGCCCCGCCTACGGCCCCTGGGCCGGCGGCTACTTCGGCGGCGGCATGCTCCCCGGCCTCCTCGTGGGCACCATGCTCGGCTCCATGCTCGCCACCCCCGCCTACGCCGCCGAGTACGGCGGCGCAGACTTCCAGGACTTCCAGGGCGGCGATTTCTCCGGCGCCGACTTCAGCTCCGGCGACTTCGGATCGAGCGACTTCGGGGGCGGCGGCGGTGACTTCGGCGGAGGCGGCGGGTTCGACGGGGGAGGCGGCTTCTAGACCGCCGGAGGTCACACCAGCGGCTTCACCGACATCAGCAGGTGGCGGTGGGTCTCCTCCGGGCCGTTGGTCAGGAGGGCGCGCTGACCCGGGCCCAGGAGGTGGAAGCGGACCTCGGGGGCGTCCAGGGAGCCCAGCGCGTCCAGGAGGTAGCCCGGGTTGAAGGCGACCGTCAGGGACTCCGAGCCCGTGAGGGTGGCGGGGAGGCGCTGGGAGGCCACGTCGTCCTCGTAGCCCGCCTGGAGGTGGAGGCCGGTGGGGGAGAAGGCCAGCTGGACCGGGCTGTCGCCCTCCGCGACGACCGCGACCCGCTTGACGGCCTCGGTCAGCGGGGCCCGCTCGGTGACCGCGAGGGCGTGCTCGCCGAGCGTGAAGAGCTTGTCGTGGCGGGGGAGCCGGCCGTCGAGCAGACGGGTGGTGGTGCGGGTGCCGCCGCTCTCGAAGCCGAGGGAGCCGGAGTCGAGGGCGAGGCGTGCCGGGCCGGTGCCCGCGAGGGAGCGGGCGATCTCGGTGAGGCGGCGGGCCGGGACGACCACGTCCGCGCCCTCCTCGGGGGCGCCGGCCTCCGGCTTCCACTCCAGGGTGCGGACCGCGTACCGGTAGCGGTCGGTGGCGGCCAGCGTCATCGTGGCGCCGTCCAGGGCGAGCCGTATCCCGGTCAGGACGGGCAGCGAGTCGTCGCGGCCCGCGGCCACGGCGACCTGGCCGACCGCGGCGGCGAAGGCGTCCCCGTCGACGAGCCCGCGCACCTCGGGCAGCGCGGGCGCGGCGGGGTAGTCGTCGAGCGGCAGCAGGGAGAGGCCGAAGCGGGCGTCGCCCGAGGTCACCGAGAGCCGGGCGCCCTCCACGGCGAGCTCGGTGGCGCCCCGGGGGAGCACCTTGCAGATGTCGAGCAGGCGCCGGCCGAGGACCAGGGCCCGGCCCTCGACGGCGGTGTCGGCCTCGACCTCGACGCGGGCCGAGGCCTCGTGGTCGAGGCCCGAGACGCGCAGTCCACCGTCCGCCGCCTCCAGGAGCAGCCCGCCGAGCACGGGCATGGGGGAGCGGGCGGGCAGGACACGCGCGGCCCAGGCCACGGCGTCGGTCAACACGGCGCTGTCGATACGCAATTCCATGCCGACGACGCTAGCGGCCGCCACCGACAACGGCGTTGAGCCCGTCGTGGCGCCGATCCCGCCAGGCGCCGGTTTCTAGCATTGCTAGACAAGGAGGCGTCGCTAGGCCTAGCGTTGCCATCAGTCCTAGCAGTGATAGATCAATCCTCTGGGGGAACCATGACGACGCACCGCCTCGCCACCGTCCTGTCCGTCCTGCTCGGCCTCGCCTGCCTCTGGTTCGCCTACGGCGGCCTGTTCACCCCCGAGGCCTTCGCCGCCGGCTTCGGCATCCCCTCCCTGCCCCAGGGCGACGCCGTCGGATTCCTCACGGTCAAGGCGGGCCGCGACCTCGCCGACGGCGCGATCGTCCTCACCCTCCTCGCGCTCGGCAGGCGCCGCTCGCTCGCCTGGGTCACGCTGCTCTTCGCGATGTCCCCCTGCGTCGACGCCTTCGCCGTCCTCACCCACGGCGGCACGTACGCCGCCGCGCTCGGCATCCACGCCTCCACCTGTGTCGGGATGCTCCTCACCGCCGGACTCCTCTTCGCGAGCTCGTCCGAGAGCGGAACCGTGAGGTCGAACTCCGTTGAGCGGGAAGGAAATCGCATCCTTGATCGTTCTTCTCTCTGACAGCGACAGCCACGCACGGGGGGAGCGGAGCCATGACCGACGTCGACGTCCACGGCACGGTGGAGCCCGGATTCGAATCCGTACGCGAGGTGTTCGCGGAGATCGCCGCGGACGAGGCCCGGGACGGCGGAGCCCAGCTCGCCGTCCACCACCACGGCAGGCTCGTCGTCGACCTGTGGGGCGGTGACGGCGTCGACGGGGACTCCCTGCTCGCGCTCTACTCCTCCGCCAAGGGCGTCACCGCCCTCGTCGTCGCCCTCCTCGTGCAGGAGGGGGCGCTCGAACTCGACCGCGAAGTCGCCTCCTGGTGGCCCGAGTTCGCCGCCGAGGGCAAGGGCGGTGTCACCCTGCGCGCGCTGCTCGCGCACCGGGCGGGGTCGATCGGGGTCGACGGGGGCTTCACCCTCGACGAGCTCGCCGACGACCGGGTGGTCGCCGCCAGGCTCGCCGCACACCGCCCGTACTGGGAGCCGGACTCCGGCCACGGCTACCACAGCCTCGCCTTCGGCGCCCTGGTCGGCGAGGTGGTCCTGCGGGCCACCGGCCGCACGGTCCAGGAGCTGTTCGAGGAGCGGGTCCGCGCCCCGTACGCCCTCGACTACTACCTGGGCCTGCCGGAGGAGCTCGAACCCCGCTTCCGTACGGCCCTGCCGATGCAGCCCACCCCCGCCCAGCAGGCGTTCCTCGCCGAGAACCCGTTGGAGCCGGACAGCCTGACGGCCATCGCCTTCAACGCCCACGCCGAGTCGCCGTTCGACCTCGTCGCGTACGGCAACTCCCGGACCGTCCGTGCGAAGTCGCCGCTCTCCGGCGGCGGCGTCGGCACCGCGCGCGGCCTCTCCCGGCTGTACGCGGCGGTCGCGGGCGAGCTCGACGGCCGGCCCCCGCTGCTCACCCCCGAGACCCTGGCCGAGTTCGCCCGGGCCCACTCCAAGGGCACCGACCTCGTGACGGGCGGGGAGAACGCCTTCGGCCTCGGCTTCGTCCCGCTCGCCACCCGCCACCCGTCCCTGAGTCCGCTCGCCGTCGGGCACAGCGGCGCCCCCGGCACCCAGTCCTTCGCCGACGCCGCGACGGGGCTCGCCTACAGCTACGCCCGCCGCCGCTTCGGCTTCATGAGCGGTCCCGGCGCGCCGGAGAACGACCGGCTGATCCCGGCCGTCGTCGAGGCTGCGGCAGCCCTGTAGGCCCGACGAACGCCGAGCGCCCGCCTTCCGCTGCGGCGGAGGGCGGGCGCGCTCGTGTGTCCGGAGGTTCCCGGAAGGGGTCAGGCGGCGTTCTTGATGGCGGAGATGTCGAAGTTCAGCTTGACCTTGTCGCTGACCATGACGCCACCGGTCTCCAGGGCCGCGTTCCAGGTCAGGCCCCAGGCGGAGCGCAGGATCTCGGCGGAGCCCTCGAAGCCGACGCGCTCGTTGCCGTAGACGTCCGTCGCGGTGCCGTTGAACTCCAGGTCGATGGCGAGCGGCTTGGTGACGTCCTTGATGGTCAGGTCGCCGGTGATCCGGTACTTGTCGCCGCCCAGCTGCTCGGCGCTCGTGGAGCGGAAGCTCATCAGCGGGAACTGCTCGGCGTCGAAGAAGTCACCGCTGCGCAGGTGGCCGTCGCGGTCGCCGATGCCGGTGTCGATGGAGGCGATCTTGACGTCGATCGAGGCGGTGGAGGCGCCGGGGTCGGAGCCGTCGAGCTTCAGCGCGCCCTCGTGCTCGGCGAAGGTGCCGCGGACGTTGGTGACCATCGCGTGACGGACGGTGAAGCCGATGCTGCTGTGCGCCGGGTCGATGGTGTAGTCGCCGGTGAGGGCGGCGAGGGCCGGGTCCACCGGGAGGGTGGCGGTGGCGACGGCGGACTCGTTGTTCTTGCGGCTGAAGAGACCCATGACGTGCTCCTTGTCGGTGTTTGTTGAACCTTCAACGAGAACGACTGTAGCCCTATTCCGTTCAACTTTCAACATCTGGGGAAGCTGTTCATCCGAACGGCGTCACGACGACACCGACGCCCTCTGGCGGACGCGCGTAGAACTACGGCACCATCTCCCTGCGCGACCGGATGCACCGGCTCCACACGTGCCATCCGGCTCCACATGCGCCACCGGCACCACGAGTACCACCAGCACCATGAGCACCACCGGCACCACGAGCACCACCTGCACAGCCGTCCCCAGCCGTCACGGTCACCCGCAGGAGGAACCCCCGTGAAGCTCCGCTCCGTCCTCACCGCAGTCGCCCTCGTCCTGGGCGCCCTCTTCGCCCCCGGCTTCGGTGCCCTCACCACCACCACCGACGCCCACGCCGTCACCAAGATCAGCCACGCCACCGCGACCTCGATGTTCCGGTCCTCCGGGATCACCTGGTCCTCGTCCGGCAACTGCTCGGACCGGAACAACTCCACCTGTACGTCCTTCGAGCAGCTCAACCTCGCCACCGCCCAGGGCGCCCAGACCCTGAAGAGCGCCAGCGGCTGCGCCCTCAACATCACGGGCGGCACCGAGACCGGGCACGCGAGCGGCACGTACTCGCACTGGAACGGCTACAAGCTGGACCTCAGCAAGTACACCTGCGTCGGGAACTACATCAAGAACACCTTCGCGTACATCGGGCTGCGCGGCGACGGAGCCCCGCAGTGGAAGTCCGGCGCCGGCAACGTCTACGCCGACGAGGGCAGCCACTGGGACGTGACCTTCTACAACTGCGGCGGCTGCTGAGCGACTTGGACTAACCGGAAGGGGTTGTTGGACTGGCGGGGCCCTCCGCGGACGATCTCGTTGACGGTGATCCGTCCCCCCGGGCCAACTGGTGCGCATGTCGCACCCACACACCTCAACCCCCTCCGCGGCGCGGCGGCTGCGCACGGCCTGTGCGCTGGCCGCCGCGTCGGCCACCGTGTTCGCCCTCTCCGGACCCGCCCTCGCGGAGGAAGCCCCCGCGGACCCCGTCATCGGCTCCGAGCAGCTCTCCGTCGCCGTCGCCGAGGACTTCCCCCGCGTCCTCTCGTACACCGACCGCGCGAGCGGCGCCCGTCTCCTCGGGAGTACGGCCCCGGTGACGCAGGTCGTGCTCAACGGCACCGCCCACGCCGTCCAGGCCAAGGGCGCGCCCGTCCTGACCGCCGCCTCCGCCGCGTACACCCTCGTCTTCCCCGACCTGCCCGGCGTCGAGATCGACGCCCGGCTCGGCGTCGACGGCCGCACCACCACCTTCAAGGTCACCGCCGTCCGCGACACCGAGGCCTTCCGCGTCGGCACGATCGACATCCCCGGCCACGACCTGGTCTCCGTCGGCTCCTCGGACACCGGCGCCGCGACCGCCTTCACCCGGCTCGACCCGGACTCCACCCGTACCGCCGACGTCTTCGCCCGGGTCACCGGCACCACCGCGGCCGAGGCGAACCCGGTCGGCGCGAGCTACGCCATCGTCAACACCGGCACCCTCGCCGCGGCCGTCGAGTCGAACTCCTCCTACGACAAGCCCTCCGGAGCCTCCGCCCGCGACGGCGCCCGCTTCTGGCACCAGGCCCGCAGGAGCGGCACCGAGACCCGCGTCGGCGTCTGGTCGGGACAGTGGACCTACCGCGGCGCCGGCGCCCCACAGCCCGAGAGCGGCGACAACCTGCCCTGGGCGAAGGTCGTCGTCACCCCCGACGCCAACGCCGACGGAGCCGTCGACTGGCAGGACGGCGCCGTCGCCTTCCGCACGATCGGGATCAAGGCCCCCGGCAGCGAGCAGACCCCGAACCGGGTCGTCGCCCACATCCCGTTCAACTTCGCCTCCCAGGCCACCCACCCCTTCCTCCGCACCCTCGACGACGTCAAGCGGATCTCGCTCTCCACCGACGGACTCGGCCAGTTCGCGCTGCTGAAGGGGTACGGCTCCGAGGGCCACGACTCCGCCCACCCCGACTACGGCGGCAACTACAACAAGCGCGCCGGCGGCCTCGCCGACCTCAACACCCTCCTGCGCGAGGGGAAGAAGTGGGGCGCCGGCTTCGGCGTCCACGTGAACGCCACCGAGTCGTACCCCGAGGCGCACAACTTCAGCGAGACCCTCGTCGACAAGACGAAGCCCGGCTGGAACTGGCTCAACCAGAGCTACTACATCGACCAGCGCCGGGACGTGAACAGCGGCGACCTCGCCCGCCGCTTCCAGCAGCTCCGCGACGAGACCGACCCCAACCTGTCGATGCTCTACATCGACGTCTACTACACCCACGGCTGGATCGCCGACAAGACGATGCAGGCCGTGCAGGCGCAGGGCTGGAACGTCGCCACCGAGTGGTCCGAGAAGTTCGAACGGGCCTCCCTCTGGTCCCACTGGGCCAACGACCTCGACTACGGCGGCGCCACCAACAAGGGCCTCAACTCGCAGATCATCCGCTTCATCCGCAACGGCGAGAAGGACACCTGGAACAACCACCCGGTCCTCGGCCAGACCGCCCTCGTCGACTTCGAGGGCTGGACCGGCGAGACCGACTGGAACGCCTTCTCCGCCAACATCTGGCAGCGCAACCTGCCCGCCAAGTACCTCCAGCAGCAGAAGATCACCCGCTGGAACGGCGACGACATCACCTTCACCGGCGGCGTCCGCGGCACCGTCGAGAACGGCCGCCGCACCTTCTACGACAACGGCCGCAAGGTCCTCGACGGCGAGAGCTACCTGCTCCCCTGGGACGGCGGCAAGAAGCTCTACCACTACAACAAGGCCGGTGGGACGACCAGTTGGGCCGTCCCCGGCTCCACGCGCGCTTACACCGTGTACAGGCTCACCGACAACGGGCGCGTGAAGACCGCCACCGTGCGCCCCTCCGGCGGACGGATCACCCTCGACGCGGTCGCCGGACAGCCCTACGTCCTCTACCCGGACAGCGCCCCCGCGCAGACCGCCCCGCAGTGGGGCCAGGGCACCCCGGTGAAGGACCCCGGCTTCAACGACGCCAAGCTCGGCGGCTGGACCAAGGCCGGCACCGTCGCCCGTGACACCGACGACCAGGGCCGCAACAGCGCCGAGCTCAGCGGCGCCGCCACCGCCTCGGTCCGCCAGCAGATCACCGGCCTCACCCCCGGCGCCCGGTACACGGCCTCCGCCCTCATCGAGGTCGAGCCCGGGAAGACCCGCCCCACCACCCTCTCCGCCGGGGGCGCGTCCGTCACCGTCGAGCGCTCCGCCCTGGAGGACCGGGTCGCCGCCTCCGACTGGAACGGCACACGCTTCCAGCGCGCCAAGGTCACCTTCACCGCACCCGCCGACGGCTCCGTCCCGCTGCGGATCCAGGCCGCGGGCGGCAGCCCCGCGACCGTCCGGATCGACGACGTCCGGATCGTCGCCAACGCCCCCGCGACGAAGGCCGGGACCGTCGCGTACGAGGACTTCGAGGCCGTCGACCAGGGATGGGGCCCCTTCCTCAAGGGCGACGCCGGCGGCACCACCGACCCCCGCACCCACATCGCGCAGCTGCACGCCCCGTACACCCGGGCCGGCTGGAACGGGAAGCTGATCGACGACGTCATCGGCGGCGCCGAGAGCCTCAAGTCCCACGACGAGAACAGCGGACTCGTCTACCGGACCGCGCCCTGGACCGTCCCGATGAAGGACGGCCACGACTACCGCGTGGAGTACGACTACCAGTCCAGCCACGCGGGCGCGTACGAGTGGGTCACCGGCTACGACCGTACGAACGGTGACGGGGCCGCCGTCGAGACCCGGCGCACCCCGATCGGACAGCAGCGGACCACCGGGCACTTCTCCGAGACCGTCACCGCCGGCTGCGGCGACACCTGGACCGGTCTGCGCAAGCGCGGGGACGCCCCGGAGGGCGCCGACTTCGTCCTCGACGGCTTCACCGTCACCGACCTCGGCCCGGCCGCCGAGCCCGCCGCCTGCGGCACGCTCACGGTCACCGCGCCCGAGACCCTGGAGCCCGGCCGCCCGAACCGGGTCACGGCCACCTTCGACAACGACGAGGCCGCCGACGTCACCGGCGCCCAGGCCGTCCTCACCCTCCCCGAGGGCTGGACCGCCGAACCCGCCGCGCCCGTCGCCCTCGGCACGGTCGCCCCGGGCGCGCGGGCCACCGCCACCTGGCAGGTGACCCCGCCGGTGGACGCGGCCTACCGGCCGTACCCGCTGGGCGCCTCCGTCACGTACGGCATCGGGGGAGGGCAGCGGAAGCTCACCGCCGCCACCACCGTCCGCACCCTGCCCCCGCCGCCCACCGCCGACAGCTGGGCCAGCGACCTCGACTGGACCTCGGCCGCCAACGGCTGGGGACCCGTCGAGCGGGACCTCTCCAACGGTGAGACCGGCACCGGCGACGGCTCCCCGCTGCGGATCGGCGGCGTGTCCTACGCCAAGGGCCTGGGCACCCACGCCCCGGCGAAGGTCCGTTACTACCTCGGCGGAAGGTGCACCTCGCTCACCGCCGAGGTCGGGGTGGACGACGTCCAGGCCACCCGTGGCAGCGTCCAGTTCAGCGTGCTCGCGGACGGTACGGAGAAGGCGAAGTCCCCGGTCCTCAGGGCCGCCGACCCGGCCTGGCAGCTCACCGCCGACGTCACCGGCGCCTCCTACGTCGATCTCGTCGTCGGCGACGGCGGCGACGGGAACGGCAACGACCACGCGGACTGGGGGAGTGCCCGCTTCCACTGCGGGAGCTGACACCCCCCGGCACAGCAAGCGCTTGCCGTGCTCATTGATTGCGTCGGAAACAGGGTGTTACACCGGGCGCCGACCGGTCTCCACCACTTCCCCCGGGAGGCTCCCGTGTCCCTGCCCCTCTGGTCCCGCCGCACCTTCCTGAGCACGGCCGGCGCCACCGCCGCGACCCTCGCGCTCCCGCTCCCCGCCGCCCGTGCGGCCGACTCGGCCGACTCGGCGGACTCGGCCGACGAGTTCGAGGCGCTGCGGCTCCGCTGGCTCGACCTCCAGCTCGGCTCCGGCTTCGACGCCGGGGCCGAGCCCTACGCCGGCCGGCTCGCCGAGACGGGCACGCTCGCGCGTGCCTTCCGCGCGGCCATGGCCCCCGCCACGGCCTCCCTCTGGCCCGACGCCCCCTTCGACCCGCCGGCCGGCATCTCCCAGAGCTACAGCCGCCTGTGGACCATGACCCAGGCGTACGTCCAGCCCGGCACCGGCCTCACCGGCGACGAGAGCCTGCTCGCCGACGTGCTGCGCGGCCTCGACCACCTCTCCGCCACCGTCTACCGGGCGGGCGCCCCCCGCTACGGCAACTGGTGGGAATGGCAGATCGGGGCGCCCCGGCTCCTCATGGACGTCGTCGCCGCGCTCCACCCCCGCCTCGGCGCCGAACGCATCGCCGCCGCCTGCGCCGCCGTCGACCACTTCGTGCCCGACTCGGTCCTCCTGAACTACTCCGGCACCTCCACCGGCGCCAACCGTGTCGACCTCTGCCGCTCCGTCGCCCTGCGCGGGGTCCTCGGCGCGAACCCCGCCAAGATCGCCCTCGCCCGTGACGCCCTCTCGCCCGTCTTCCCGTACGTCACCCAGGGGGACGGCCTCTACGCCGACGGCTCCTTCGTCCAGCACACCTGGGTCGCCTACTCCGGCACCTACGGGCAGGTCATGCTCGACGGCCTCGGCCGGCTCTTCTCCCTGCTCGCCGGGTCCAGCTGGGCCGTCACCGACCCGAACCGGCAGATCGTCCTCGACAGCGTCGAGAAGGCCTACGCCCCCTTCATCCACGACGGCCTGATGATGGACAGCGTCAACGGGCGCGCGACCAGCCGCGGCTACCTCAAGAACGACGACCGGCGGATCATGCGGTCCGACCACTTCCACGGCCAGGGCGTCATCGCGGCCATCGCCCTCCTCGCGGGCGGGGCGTCGCCGGCCGAGCGGGACCGGTGGCACGCGCGCGTGAAGGGGTGGATCGAGCGCGACACCGTCTCCCCGATCCTCGCCGCCCGCCAGTTCGGCGTCGCGGACCTCGCCCGGCTGCACGCCGTGGCAGCGGCCCCCGTCCCCGCCGCCCCCGAACCCACCGGCCACCGGCTGTTCCCCGCCATGGACCGGGCCGTGCACCGCCGCCCCGGCTGGGCCGCCTCCCTCTCGATGGCCTCGAACCGGATCACGTACTACGAGTGCGGCAACGGCGAGAACCCGCGCGGCTGGCACACCGGCGCCGGGATGCTCTCCTGGTGGACCCCGGACCTCGGCGACCAGTACACCGACTGGTTCTGGCCCACCGTCGACCCGTACCGCCTGCCCGGCACCACCGTCTCCACCAAGCGCCTCGCCGACCGGGCCGGCGGCGAGTGGGGCGCGCCCCGGCCGGCCGTCCGCTGGGTCGGCGGGACCACCGACGGCGAGTACGCGGCCGTCGGCCAGCACCTCAAGGGGCTCGGCTCCACCCTGGAGGCCCGCAAGTCCTGGTTCTGCGCGGCGGACGCGGTCGTCTGCCTGGGCGCCGGGATCACCGCGACCGACGGCGTGCCCGTCGAGACGGTCGTCGACAACCGCCTCCTGGGGGAGTCCGGCACCCAGGCCCTCACCACCGGCGACGGCTGGGCGCACCTGGAGGGGCACGGCGGCTGGGTCTTCCCGCAGGGGGCCGGGAACCTCCGCACCCTGCGCGAGGACCGCACCGGCGCCTGGAGCGACATCAACACCACCAGCTCCACCGAGCGCCGGACCCGCCGCTACCAGACCCTCTGGCTCGACCACGGCACCGACCCGGTCGCCGCCTCCTACGCGTACGTCCTGATGCCGGGCGCCTCTCCGCGTACGGTCGCGGCCCGCGCCGCCGACCCCGGTTGGCTGAACGTTCTCGACAACACCGCCGAGCGGCAGGCGATCGCCGTCCCGTCCCTCGGACTGACCGCGGCGAACCTCTGGCAGGCCGGTACGGTGGGTCCGCTCACGGTCACCGCGCCCGCGGGCGTCCTCGTCCGGCGGAACCGCTCCGTCCTCTCTCTGAGGGTCTCCGAGCCGCTCCGCACCGGGCAGCCCCTCGAGCTGGTGTGGAACCGTCCGGTCCGCCGGGTGGTCCGCCGCGATCCCTCGGTGGAGGTCCTCGCCACCGGCTCCGAGCTGCGGCTGCGGATCACTCCGGGTACCGGGGGAGCGACCCACGGTTGTGAGGTTCTCGTCTAGGTCTATGTCGGAACCCCACAAACACGGGGGGTGTCTGGCTGTTGACTCGGGCTGGTCGGGTTTGGGTTCTGTCCAGCCCCACCAGGATTCGACACGCGAGACTGTACGGAGTCGACGGCGGGGTTTTCTTGCGTGACTTCGTAGGGTCGGAACATGACCGTTGTGGACCAGATCCCGAGCGAGCCCGCTGACGCCCGTGGCCGAGTGGCCGAGCTGCACGTCCTGCGCGAGCAGGCGCTCCGTGGCCCGAGTGACCGCGCTACCGAGGCCCAGCACGCGAAGGGCAAGCTGACGGCGCGTGAGCGCATCGAGCTGCTGCTCGACCCTGGTTCCTTCAGCGAGGTCGAGCAGCTGCGCCGGCACCGCGCGCAGGGCTTCGGCCTGGAGGCCAGGAAGCCGTACACCGACGGTGTCATCACCGGCTGGGGCACGGTCGAGGGCCGCACGGTCTTCGTCTACGCGCACGACTTCCGGATCTTCGGCGGCGCCCTGGGCGAGGCCCACGCCACGAAGATCCACAAGATCATGGACATGGCCATCGCGGCCGGTGCGCCGCTGGTCTCCCTGAACGACGGCGCCGGCGCCCGTATCCAGGAGGGCGTCTCGGCGCTCGCCGGCTACGGCGGCATCTTCCAGCGCAACACGAAGGCCTCGGGTGTCATCCCGCAGATCTCGGTGATGCTCGGCCCGTGCGCCGGCGGCGCCGCCTACAGCCCGGCGCTCACGGACTTCGTGTTCATGGTCCGTGAGACCTCGCAGATGTTCATCACCGGCCCGGACGTCGTCAAGGCGGTCACCGGCGAGGAGATCACCCAGAACGGCCTCGGCGGCGCCGACGTCCACGCCGAGACCTCCGGCGTCGCGCACTTCGCGTACGACGACGAGGAGACCTGCATCGCCGAGGTCCGCTACCTCCTGTCGATGCTCCCGCAGAACAACCGCGAGAACCCGCCGACCGTCGCCTCCGAGGACCCGGCCGACCGCCGCTCCGACGTCCTCCTCGACCTCGTGCCCGCCGACGGCAACCGCCCGTACGACATGCACAAGGTCATCGAGGAGCTCGTCGACGACGGCGACTACCTGGAGATCCACGAGCGCTGGGCCCGCAACATCATCTGCGCCCTGGCCCGGCTCGACGGCCAGGTCGTCGGCATCGTCGCCAACCAGCCCCAGTCGCTCGCCGGCGTCCTCGACATCGAGGCCTCCGAGAAGTCCGCGCGCTTCGTCCAGATGTGCGACGCCTTCAACATCCCGATCATCACCCTTCTGGACGTACCCGGCTTCCTGCCTGGTGTAGACCAGGAGCACGGTGGAATCATCAGGCACGGCGCGAAGCTGCTGTACGCGTACTGCAACGCGACCGTGCCCCGGATCTCCCTGATCCTGCGCAAGGCCTACGGCGGCGCCTACATCGTGATGGACTCCCAGTCCATCGGCGCCGACCTGACGTACGCCTGGCCCACCAACGAAATCGCGGTCATGGGCGCCGAAGGCGCCGCCAACGTCATCTTCCGCAAGCAGATCGCGGAGGCCGAGGACCCCGAGGCCATGCGGGCCCGCATGGTCAAGGAGTACAAGGCCGAGCTGATGCACCCGTACTACGCGGCGGAGCGCGGCCTGGTCGACGACGTCATCGACCCCGCCGATACCCGCCAGGTGCTCATCAGGTCCCTCGCGATGCTCCGCACCAAGCACGCCGACCTGCCGTCCCGCAAGCACGGCAACCCGCCTCAGTAAGAGGAGTCATCCACGTGACCACGCCTGCCAACCTTCTCCGCGTCGAGAAGGGCACCGCCGACCCCGAGGAGCTCGCCGCCATCACGGCCGTGCTGCTCGCCCGCGCCGCCTCCCAGCCCGCCGAGACCGCCGCGCACCGCCGCACCCAGGCCGGCTGGCGCCGTCTGGAGCGCGAGCACGGCTTCCGCGCCCCGCACAGCTGGCGCTGACCCGCAGCACCGAAGGGCCCCCGCTTCCCGCACAGGGAAACCGGGGGCCCTTCGCCGTCCCCTGCACGTAGCATCGCCCGATGCGGAAGATCGACACGCTGATGCCGGACCGGGGGCAGCCCGACACCGCCGCCCTGCGCGCCCACGACCCCGACGCCCTCGCCCGCTACGTCCTGGACCCCGGCAACGCCTGGTGGCGCCGCCGGATCTGCGCGGACGCGCTCGCCGGCCGGGTCCCGGAGGCCAGGGTCCGCGGCCTCCTCGACCGGATCCGGGACGAGGACGAGACGGCCGAGGTGCGCATCGCGCTCCTCGACCTCCTCGCCGGCCGGACGGAACTCCTGCCCTGGCTGCGCGACGAGGAGCGGCACGGGGACGGTTCGTACGGGGTCGCCGAGGCGGTCCTCAAGGCCCGCGGCCTGCTCGGCGACCGCACGGCCGCCCCCGGCCTGTCCACGCTCGCGGCCTCGCCCTGGCAGCGGTGGCGGGAGATCGGGGAGGCCGGTCTCGACGGTCTGGTGGAGCACCACGGCGCCGACGCGATCCTGGCCGACCTCGGCGAGGACCGGCCCGAGGACCGCCGCTTCGCGCTCCGGACCCGGCACCGCGTGGGTCTCGACGTGCTCCCGTACCTGGCCGACCCCGACCGCGGCGTCGCGGACCTCGCCCAGTCGCTCGCCGCGGACCCGGACCGCCTGCGCGCCTTCCTGGACGAGGCGCCCACCCCCGAGGCCGCCGTGCGGGCCGTCTGCGCCCTCCACGGACTCACCGACGACCGCGCGGAGACCCGCCGGCTCGACGAGCGGCTCGGAGCTCCCCGGGTCGGGGTCGACGGCCTGGACGAGGAACTGCGCCGGGCGATCGTCCACGAGTACGCCCCCCGGTGCGAGCGGAAGAGCGACCCCCGCTGGCGCCTGGAAGCCCTGTGCACCGAGCCGCCGGGCCACCAGGACGTGGACGCCCGGCTCGCCCGTGCGACGGCCGCGCTGGCCGCCGCCGGTCTCGACCCGGCCCCGCCGGTCTCCGCCGGGGACCACCACCAGCAGGGCGACGGCAGCTACCACGTGATCCCGTGCGGAGACGAGCACGTCCGCATCAGCGTCCTCGGCCGCTTCGCCTCCGGTCACGACGACGGGCACCCCGCTCGGCGGGCCCTGGAGGAGGCCGGCTTCCGCTGGATCGACCGGGCCACCGGCGGCATCGAGGTCACCGGCCTGTGCGTCTACCACTTCGGCGGACGCGAGCCCCTCGACGTCGACACCCTGCTCTTCTACTGGCAGGACTGAGAGGGCGGGACACGGAAAGGCCCCGCGCACCGGATCCGGTGCGCGGGGCCTTTCCGTACCTCGTCCCGTCGGGACTACCGCAGGCGGGCCATGAGGGCGTGCTCGACGAGCGTGATGAGCGCGCTCTTGGCGTCCGCGCGGTGGCGGGCGTCGGTGGTGATGATGGGGGTGTCGGGGCCGATCTGGAGGGCCTCGCGCACCTCCTCCGGCTGGTAGGGCTGGGCTCCGTCGAAGCCGTTGAGGGCGATGACGAACGGGAGGCCCGAGTTCTCGAAGTAGTCGACCGCGGGGAAGCAGTCCGCCAGGCGGCGGGTGTCCACGAGCACGACGGCGCCGATGGCGCCGCGGACGAGGTCGTCCCACATGAACCAGAAGCGGTCCTGTCCGGGCGTACCGAAGAGGTACAGGATCAGGTCCTGGTCGAGGGTGATGCGGCCGAAGTCCATGGCGACGGTCGTCGTCTTCTTGTCGCCGGTGTGCGTGAGGTCGTCGATGCCCGCGGACGCGGAGGTCATGACGGCTTCGGTACGCAGCGGGTTGATCTCCGAGACGGCGCCGACGAACGTGGTCTTGCCCACGCCGAAGCCGCCCGCCACCACGATCTTCGCGCTGGTGGTTGAACGGGCCGCGCCGCCGCTAGAGCTTGCGAAGTCCACTGAGCACCCTTTCGAGCAGTGTCACGTCTGGCTGACCGCCGGCGGCCTCGTCGCCGCCCGGCTGGTGGATGGCGACGAGTCCGGCCTCGGCCAGGTCGGCGACGAGGATTCGGGCGACGCCGAGGGGAATGGAGAGAAGTGCCGAGATCTCCGCGACCGACTTGATCTCGAAGCAGA
This sequence comes from Streptomyces sp. NPDC002463, assembly GCF_042889835.1. NCBI lineage: Bacteria > Bacillati > Actinomycetota > Actinomycetes > Kitasatosporales > Streptomycetaceae > Streptomyces > Streptomyces sp. NPDC002463. The sequence continues at coordinate 180,710 of NZ_JBIARL010000008.1, read as the reverse complement.
GCCGGCAGATCCGCTGGTGCTCGGGCAACTGCCCCTGCAGCCGGGCCGGATCGGCCGTCGTACTGACCAGCGCCTCGATGGCGAGCTGGTAACGCGGCCGGGTCCGGCCACCGGTCATCGCGTACGGACGCACCAGCGGGTTGTGCCCGCCGGAACCGCCCGAGGCGGACGGCCCGCGCGAGGCGGACGGCGAACCCGCGGCCGACGGGACCTGAGGCTGCGCGTAGGGCTGAGACACGCCCTGTCTGCTCGGGGTGGAGGGAAAGTTGAACCGGTTCTGCGCGGCGTCGCCCAGCGGCGCCTGGTGCGCGCCATAACCGTTGTAGGGGCTCGCGCCCGGGGGTGTACCCACGTCTCCTCCTCCGACTGCCTCGCGGTCCATGTCCCTTGAACCGCGCCACCGCACCTTACGGTGCGGTGGCACGAAACGCACTGTCCGTCTGTTAGTTGAGCAGACTTCCCTGAAGTTCCGCCCGGAGGTCGGGCGTCAGGACGGAGCCCGCGCGGTCCACGAGCAGGGCCATCTCGTAGCCCACGAGACCGATGTCGGCCTCCGGGTGCGCGAGGACGGCCAGCGAGGAGCCGTCCGAGACCGACATGATGAAGAGGAAGCCGCGCTCCATCTCCACCACGGTCTGGTTCACCGCACCGCCCTCGAAGATCCGGGACGCGCCCGCGGTCAGCGAGGTCAGTCCGGAGGCGACGGCCGCCAGCTGGTCGGCGCGGTCGCGGGGGAATCCTTCGGACATCGCCAGCAGGAGTCCGTCGGCGGAGACCACCACCGTGTGCGACACCCCGGGGGTGTTGTCCACGAAGTTGGTGATCAACCAGTTCAGATTCTGCGCCGCCTGGCTCATGCTCACACTAACGCTCCTGGTTGTAGGTGCTGCCCGGGCCGAAGCCCGATCCGTTCGTGTCCGTTCCCGCGTTGCGTCCCTGCTGGACGCCCCGGCGCAGGTTGCTCAACCTGCCCCGTACGTCCTCGGGTGCGCGGGAGACCTGGGGGCCGCCCTGCGGGGTCTGCTCTGCCGTGCCCTCGACCAGGTTGGCCTTCGGGACCCGTCGGGGAAGACCGGACGAGGTGACCCCGCCCGCCTTGGGGTCCTTGAGCTTTCCGGCCCGCTGCCAGCGCTCGTCGTTGGTCGAGCGCCATTCGTCGGAGCCGTCGGCTTCGGCCTGCTGCTGCACCGGCTGCGCGGGCTTCGGCTGCTGCGGCGCCTGCTGCGGCACCTGCTGCGCCTGCGATCCGACGCTGCCGCGGCGCGGCAGACCGGCGTCGGTCAGCGCGTGGCTGGCGTCCGGGGAAGGACTCGGAGTCGGACCCGGACGGTCGAAGCCTACGCGGTCGGGGGCCTGTTCGGGAGCGCTCGGAGCAGATTCCGGTTCCGCTCCGAAATCCTGACCGTAGCCGCCCTGGTAAGCGTTCTGATCCGGCCACTCTGCCTGGTGGGGCTGGGGATCGAACGCATTGCCGTACTGCTGGTGTTCGGTTTCCGGAGTTCCGTACGAGGCTTCCGCATAGCCCTGCTGCGGGTATGCCTCGTAGCCCTGCTCCGGGTAGGCGTAACCATCCTGCCGAGCGAAACCGTCCTGCGGCTGCGGGTAGCCGTCCTGCTGGGCGTAGCCGTCCGCGTACTCCTGGCCGTACTCCTGCCCCTGGTACTGCTCCGCCGGGTACTGCTCGGCGGGGTACTCCTGGGCCTGCTGCTGCCCGTACTGCTCCGCCGGCTCCGCCTCGTCGCGGAAGAGCGGACGGTCGCCGCCCTGCGCCTGGGCCTCCAGGGCCGCACGGCGCTCCTCGCGCTGCAGCGAGCGGTTGACCGGGTCGAGCTGACGCTCCTCCTCGGCCGGCTGCTCGTAGCGCGAGTCGTCGAAGCCGAGGTCGGCCGCGGTGAGCATCGGCTGCTGCTGCGGGGCGGCCTCGAAGGCGCTCTGCTGCTGCTCCGGGATGATCTGCGAGACGGTGAAGTCGTCGTGGAGCGGCTGCTCGCCGCCACCGCCGTGCGTGATCGCGTCCGGCAGCATGACCAGCGAGGTCGTCCCGGCCTGCTCGCCCGAGGGGCGGAGCTGGACCCGGATGCCGTGCCGGTCGGCGAGGCGGCCGACCACGAAGAGGCCCATGCGCTGCGAGACGGCGGCGTCCACGGTCGGCGGGTTGGCCAGCTTGTGGTTGATGTCCGCGAAGTCCTCGGCGGTGAGGCCGATGCCCTTGTCGTGGATCTCGACCATCACGCGGCCGTCGGGGAGACGCGTCGCGGTGACGCGCACCTTGGTCTGCGGGGAGGAGAACGTGGTGGCGTTCTCCAGGAGCTCGGCGAGCAGGTGCACGAGGTCGGTCACGGCCTGGCCGTGGATCTCGGCCTCCGGCACGCCGGCCAGCTCGATGCGCTCGTACTGCTCCACCTCGGAGGAGGCGGCGCGCATGACGTCGACCAGCGGGACCGGCTGGTCCCAGCGGCGGCCCGGCTCCTCGCCGGCGAGGACGAGGAGGTTCTCGCCGTTGCGGCGCATACGGGTCGCGAGGTGGTCCAGGCGGAAGAGGTTCTCCAGCTGGTCCGGGTCGGCCTCGTTGTTCTCCAGGTCGGTGATGAGGGTCAGCTGGCCCTCGATCAGCGACTGGTTGCGGCGCGAGAGGTTCGTGAAGATCGCGTTGACGTTGCCGCGGAGCATGGCCTGCTCGGCGGCGAGCCGGACGGCCTCGCGGTGGACCTGGTCGAAGGCGCGGGCGACCTCGCCGATCTCGTCCTGCGAGTCGATCGGGATGGGCTGGACGCGGGTGTCGACCCGGCCCGGCTCCGTACGGGAGAGCTGGTCGACCAGCATCGGCAGGCGCTGCTCGGCGATGCTGAACGCGGCGGTCCGCAGCTCGCGCATCGAGCGGCTCATCTGGCGGGCCATCATCCCGGCCAGGATGAAGGCGGCGAGCAGGGCGACGACGACGATGCCGCCGTTGACCCAGGCGTCCGTCTTGGCCTCGTCGGAGATGTCGGCGGCCTCGGCCACGGCCTTGTCGACGAGGGTCTTCTCGACCTCGCTGTAGCCGTCGAACTTGGCGGTGGCGACGGCCATCCAGGTCTCGGGCGTGATGCCCTGGCCCTTCAGCTCCTTGATGCCCTCGGGGCTCTTGGCCGTGCCGATCCGGGAGGCGACGCCGGAGTAGACGGAGCCGTCCTTGCCCTTGGGCAGCTCGACGCCGGCCGCGGACATCCGCTTCTCGCCCTCGGCGGCCTTGCCGGCCATGACCTTCTTGAGGAGGTCGACGTCCTCGGGCAGACCGCCGGAGCTGAACTCGCCGAGGGCGATCTGCTCCAGGTAGTTGTACGAGTTGAACGCCACGGACTGCTGGGCGAAGACCGCCTCGTCCCGGCTGGGCCGGACGAGGAGCTGCGTGCCGATGGAGCGCTGGAGGGACTCCGCGCCCTTCGACAGCTGGATCGCGTAGACCGTGCGGCCGTAGCTGGTGATGTTGCCGGTGCCCAGACCGAGCTCGTTCGAGAACTCCATCAGGTAGTGCTGCACGCCCGTGTAGCCGAGCTGCGTGTTCACCGGGTCGAGGGAGCGGGTGTACGCGGCCTTGCGCAGCGTCTCCAGCTTCGGCTCCTCGTCCTGGAACAGCCGCAGACGGCGCTCCAGGCCCTGGCCCGACGGCATGTTCTTGACGGCCTCGTCGAACTTCGCCTTGGCGGAGTCGGTCGCGGCGTACGCCCGCGTGACCTCGTCGGCCTTGCGGTCCTCGGGGGTCTTCGCGGCGAGCAGGGGGCCGGCGGTCAGGTCGCGCTCGTTGAGGAGGGCGGTGCTGTACTCCGAGGCGGCGCGCACGATGAGCGCCGTCTTCTCGGCGTCCTGCGCCTCCTGCCAGGTGTCGATCGCCGACTTCACCTGGAAGCTGCCCATGACGAGGCCGGTGAGCACGGGTATGCAGAGGATCGCGTTCAGGCGCGTGGGCACCCGCCAGTTGCGGGGCGAGAGCTTGCTGGAGCTGCCCTTGACCGGCTCGACGGGGGGCGGCGTCACGGGCACGTCCGCGGGCGACATCGCCGTACGCGACGGCGGCGTGAAGTTGCCCCGCGTCTCCTGCTCCGCGGAGCTTTCCTTGCTTCGCCTCACTCGACCAACAACCTCTCGGCGTCGGCACCTACGTTGTGCCGGTGTTTCGTTCAGGGCCGTACTACTCGGGAGTTCATGAATTGCAGCACGTGAAGGGGGTCGGTTCCAAACAGTGGGAAGCGACCGCTTTCAGTGGTCCAGGCCTCGTATAAAACGGGCATAAAGAGCGAGCCCCGCCAAAAGGCGGGGCTCAGGTGAGCGCAGTGACACCGATCGGATGCGTCGGGTGTCCGAGGCGCCCCAATTCTCTGTCGAAATGTTATGAACCCGGGGGCGGCCGTGTCGAAGGCCACAGACCGCCCCTGGCAGAGGCATATGACAACTGCCCTGGGCCGTCCCGTTACTTGAGGCGGGCCATGAGGGCGTGCTCGACGAGCGTGATGAGCGCGCTCTTGGCGTCCGCGCGGTGGCGGGCGTCGGTGGTGATGATGGGGGTGTCGGGGCCGATCTGGAGGGCCTCGCGCACCTCCTCCGGCTGGTAGGGCTGGTTGCCGTCGAAGCCGTTGAGGGCGATGACGAACGGCAGGCCCGAGTTCTCGAAGTAGTCGACCGCGGGGAAGCAGTCCGCCAGGCGGCGGGTGTCGACCAGCACGACGGCGCCGATGGCGCCGCGGACGAGGTCGTCCCACATGAACCAGAAGCGGTCCTGACCGGGCGTACCGAAGAGGTACAGGATCAGGTCCTGGTCGAGCGTGATGCGGCCGAAGTCCATGGCGACGGTCGTCGTCGTCTTGCCGCCGGTGTGCGTGAGGTCGTCGATGCCGGCCGACGCGGAGGTCATGACGGCTTCGGTACGCAGCGGGTTGATCTCCGAGACGGCGCCGACGAACGTGGTCTTGCCCACGCCGAAGCCGCCCGCCACCACGATCTTCGCGCTGGTGGTCGATCTGGCCGCGCCGCCGCTAGAGCTTGCGAAGTCCACTGAGCACCCTTTCGAGCAGTGTCACGTCCGGCGTGCCGCCGGTCTCTCCGTTGCCCGGCTGGTGGATCGCCACCATGCCGGCCTCCGCCAGGTCGGCCACGAGGATCCGGGCGACACCGAGCGGCATCGACAGGAGGGCCGACACCTCGGCCACCGACTTGACCTCGCGGCAGAGGTGGCAGATCCGCTGGTGCTCCGGAAGGAGCGTGGCGAGGTGCGCCGGGTCGGCCGTAGTGCTGACCAGCGCCTCGATGGCGAGCTGGTAGCGCGGCCGGGTCCGGCCGCCGGTCATCGCGTACGGACGCACCAGCGGCTGGTCGCCCTCATGTCCGTACTCGTCGACTGATGCGCCGTACGGATCGTGAGAGGCGGGGGGCGGGGTCATGAATCCTCCGGGCGTGACAGCAAGACTTCTGCCGTCTGATGGGGCCGGTGGGGGGCCGGGTGGGGCGGCCGGACGATGAACAGTGCCAGGGCGGTACGGAGGGGCGTACCGCCCTGTCGGTCGGTCGGTCGTGCGAACGTGGGGTGTCCGGTGTGCGTGACCTAGTGGAGCAGGCTGCCCTGGAGCTCCGCACGGAGATCCGGGGTGAGGACGCTGCCGGCCCGGTCGACCAGCAGCGCCATCTCGTAGCCCACGAGGCCGATGTCGCACTCGGGGTGGGCGAGCACGGCCAGCGAGGAGCCGTCGGAGACCTGCATGAGGAAGAGGAAGCCGCGCTCCATCTCCACCACGGTCTGTGCCACGGGACCGCCCTCGAAGATCCGGGACGCGCCCGCGGTCAGCGAGGTCAGTCCGGATGCGACCGCCGCCAGCTGGTCGGCGCGGTCGCGGGGGAATCCTTCGGACATGGCCAGCAGGAGTCCGTCGGCGGAGACCACCACCGTGTGGGACACCCCGGGGGTGTTGTCCACGAAGTTGGTGATCAACCAGTTCAGATTCTGCGCCGCCTGGCTCATCGCGTTCAACTAACGCTCCTGCTGATGGTTCGGACCGAGGTGGTGGCTACCCGTGGTCGAGTTGCCGGCCTGGCGGCCCTGCTGAATGCCGCGGCGCAGATTGGTGAGCCGGCCGCGGACGTCGTCGGGTGCACGCGAGACCTGGGGGCCGGCCGTGTGGGCCTGCTCCTGTGCGGTCCCGGGTACGAGGTTGGCCTTCGGCACACGGCGCGGAAGACCGGAGGTGGTGACGCCGCCGGCCGCGGGCTTGCGCACCCGCTCCGCCTGGCGCACCAGCTCGTCGTTGGGCGAGGTCCGCCAGGCGGCCCCGTTCTGGCGGCCGCCGTCACCGGCCGGGTCGGCGGCCGGGCGGGGTGCCGGAGCGGACGGCTGCGAGACGACCGGGGTCTGCATCGTCTGCGTCAGGTCCGCCTGGTAGCCCTGCGGCTGCGGCTGCCCCTGCTGCGCCCAGTCGGACCCCAGCGCGTCGTACTGCGGGGTACGGCCGTCACGCGCGCCACCGGCCGGCGGCAGGGCCTCCGGACGGCGCGGCTGCTGGAGCTGCGGCTGCTGCGGCTGCTGCCGTACGGCCGACTCGGCCGGACGCGGGGCACCGAAGTCGTTGCCGCCCCGCTGCCGCGGCGCCGGCGGCTGGGCCTGCTGCTGCGCCTGCGGCACGAAGGGCTGCCGGCCGAACTGCTGCTCCTGGCCGAACTGCTGCTGCTGGCCGCCCTGGTACGCCTGGGGCTGCGGGGCCTGCGGCTGCTGCTGCGGGGCACCGAAGTCCGGGCGCGGGAACTGGCCGGTGGAGCCGGGACCCTGCGGGGCACCGAAGTCGGGGCGCGGGAACTGCGCCGTCGACGCCGGGTCCTGCTGGTAGGCCTGCTGCTGCGGGACCTGCGGCTGCGGCTGCTGCTGCTGCGGGGCACCGAAGTCCGGGCGCGGGAACTGGCCCGTGGAACCGGGGCCCTGCGGCGCGCCGAACAGGCCCGCCGACTCCGGCTCCTCGTGACCGCGCGGGGCGTCCAGCGGGGACATCTCCTGCTGCGGGCGCCGGACCGGCTGCTGCTGCGGGTCGTTGCCCCAGCTCGCGGCCTGCGGACGCTGCTGCTGCGGAGCACCGCCGGGCAGCTCGGCACGCGGGAAGTCGTACCCGGCCTGCTGGTTGCCCTGCGGCTGCTGCGCCTGCTGCTGCGGTGCCTGCGGGGCCGACTGGTTGCCCCACACGTCCGTACGGGACGGGATGGCGCTCGCGGCGCCGCCGATCAGGCCGCCTCCGCCGGGGCCCGGACGCAGCGCGTCGGGCGACTGGGGAGCCTGCGGGATCTGCGGCAGCTGACCGGTCTGCTCCAGGGCCGCGTTCTGCGGCTGCGGGGTGCGGGACTGCGGCGCGCCCTGCGGGCCGCCGGCGAGCGGCGCACCGTCACGGGCGGGCAGCGCGGCCCGGGGACCGCCCGCACCGACCTGACCGCGCGCGGCACCGGCACCGGCGCCGAGACGGCCGGCCGTCGAGGACGGGGCACCGCCCTGGCCGGGACGTCCGCCACCGGGGCCACCGGCCGCGCCGGGACCGCCGGGGAGACGGCCGCCGGGGGCGGAGGCACCCTGCGGCATCTGGCCCTGACCGCCCGCGCCCGGCTTGGGCATGGGCTTCTTGCCGCCCTGGGCGACGTCGACGGGGAGCATGACGAGCGCGGTGGTGCCGCCCGAGTCGGACGGGCGCAGCTGGATCCGGATGCCGTGTCGCAGGGACAGGCGGCCGACCACGAACAGACCCATGCGGCGCGAGACCGAGACGTCCACGGTGGGCGGCGAGGCGAGCCGCTCGTTGATCGCGGCGAGGTCCTCGGGGGAGAGGCCGATGCCGGTGTCGTGGATCTCGACGAGCACGCGGCCGTCGGGCAGGGCGTGACCGGTGACCCGGACCTTGGTCTGCGGGGAGGAGAACGAGGTGGCGTTCTCGAGGAGCTCGGCGAGGAGGTGCACGAGGTCGTTGACGACCCGGCCGGCGACCTCGGTCGCCGGGACCGCGGCCAGTTCGATGCGCTCGTACTGCTCCACCTCGGAGGCGGCGGCACGGAGGACGTCGACCAGCGGGACCGGGCGGGTCCAGCGGCGGCCCGGCTCCTCGCCGGCGAGGACGAGGAGGTTCTCGCCGTTCCGGCGCATACGGGTCGCGAGGTGGTCGAGCTTGAACAGCGAGGACAGCTGGTCCGGGTCGGCCTCGCGGGACTCCAGCTCGGAGATGAGCGAGAGCTGACGCTGGATGAGGCCCTGGGAACGCCGCGAGAGGTTGGTGAACATCGCGTTGACGTTGCCCCGGAGGAGGGCCTGCTCGGCGGCGAGGCGGACCGCCTCGCGGTGCACGTCGTCGAAGGCCGCGGCCACCTGGCCGATCTCGTCCCGGGAGTGCACACCGACGGACTCGACGGAGGTGTCGACGTCCTGCGGGTCGGACTCGGAGAGCTGCTTGACGAGCTCCGGCAGGCGGTCCTGGGCGACCTTGGTCGCGGTGTCCTGGAGTCGCCGCAGCGACCGGATCATGGACCGGGCCACGACGAAGGCGCCGATGAGCGAGACGCCGAGGACGAGGAGGATCAGCGCACCGTTGATGATGGCGTCGCGCTGCGACTCCTGCTTCAGCTCACGGGCCATCGTCTCCATGTCGCCGAGCAGACCCGCCTCGATGCGGTTCATGGCGGAGATCTTGGTGCTGTACTCGTCGGTGAAGTTCAGGTGACCGCGCTTGACGCCGGTGGGCATCGCGTCGTCCGAGTTCAGCACGCGCTCGGCGTACTTGTTCGCGGCGTTGATCGACGGGTCGCCGCTGTTCAGCGACTCGGTCCGCTCGGCGGCGTCACCGCCGGTGGACTCGTAGATCGCCTGGAACGACTTGAGCTCGACGGCCTCACTGTTGAGGGCGGCCTCGCCGTAGAGGCGGTCACCCTGCTGGATCCGTCCGGCGGTCCGGTCGCTCGGCGGGAGCGCGGCGGCGATGATCGCCTGCTGGATGGAGGCGTACTCCTTGGCGGACGAGAACGCGGCGAGCGCGCGGGTCCGCTTGATCATCTCGGGGTTGCTGGTCGCCTGCGCCATGTCCTGGGACAGGCTGAGCAGCGAGCGGATGAGGCGGCTGTACGCCTCGACCGTCACCGAGTGGGACACGCCCTTCTCGTAGGCGGCGCCCCGGATGGAGTGGAGCTCGGTGACCTGCGAGGCGATCTGGCTGACGTTCTGGCGGATGCTGCGCAGCGCCTCGTCGCCCTCGGTGGCCGGGATGTCCTCGGTGGCGTCGAGGAAGGCCTTGTACTCGCGGTCCGTCTTCCGGCGCGGGTTGGCGACCTGGTAGTCGCTGACCGGGCGGCCGTTGGCCAGCGGGCCCGCGGACAGGTCGCGCTCGGCCTGCAGGGCCTGCGCGAGGCCGGTCGCCTCACGGGTCAGCTTGGTGAGCAGCTGCATGTGGTCGAGCTGCTCCATGTCCTGGAGCGAGTCGCTGATGCGGATGCCGCCCAGGGTGGTCGCCGCGACCACGGGGAGGGTGAGGAGCGCGACGAGGCGCGTGGAGATGCGCCAGTTGCGCAGGGCTATTCGGGGCCCGACCTCGTTCTCGGCCCGGACCTTGGGGGGTGCGGCGGCGGACTCGGCGGACGAGGCCGCGGCGCTCGCGCGCCTGCCGCCCTTGTCGCCGCCCTCGCCGGACGGTCCCTGACCCTGGTTCGGGGTGTGCGAGGCCGAGGGACCGCGGTCGGTCCCGGCACGCGGTTCCTGCTCCGCCGGAGCATCCGCTCGGCCCTGGCGGGCCTGGGAGGACCCTGAGCCATCCCTCTTGAAACGTCCCTGCACTAGCGTCGCAACCTCTGGACCAGGCGCCCTTCCGGATGAACGGAGAGGACGGTGTCGGCGTCGATCGGGGTGTGTGGAGCACCCTAGGTGGTCGTCGGTGACCGGCGCAGTTCCCCCTTTCCCGCCACTCGGCCGGCGCTGCGTTGCGCCCCCTGCGCGCCGGCTTGAAACCCGCGGCGGTGCGTGGAATTCCAGCACAGTGCCGGATCTCCAACAAGGGCCGCGTGTCGTGGCGGGAGGGGTATGACAAAGCGTGCACGACGTGTCACCCCATGTAGAAGATGATCGCGGAGGATTCGGACTTTTCAGTCCCAATGGTCGGGCGTCCCCGTGTGTCCCAGTCGCCATGATCAGGAGCGGAATGACTCATTCAGTGGCGGAATGTCCCTTTCCGTGACGACCGGAGACGGTCCGTAATGCCCGGAATGAGACCCGAGTGGTGAGCAAACTCACACGCGGATCGATGTCTCAGCCATGCATTCGAAGGGAAGAGCGTGTTTAGCCTGGCGCTTTACACCGCTTCGCGCCCGTACGGGCGCCCCTCCCGGAACAAGGTCTGATCAGCGCGATGAAGACGACGACGCTCCGCACCACGGCCAACCCCCGCCGTTCCACCCTCGTCCACCTCGCGGACGCCGCAGAGCTCGGCCGGGGTGCCCAGCCGGAGTACGCCGCGGAGCTGCCCGGCAACACGGCCAACCCGCGCCGCACGATCCTGATGCAGGCCCCGGCCCCCTACGAGCCCCAGCCGTACGCCTCCGCGACGCGCTAGTCCCCCCGGGCCCGCCCCCACCCATAGGCACCGGTGATAACGCCGGTCGACCGCCCTCTCGCCGCGTTAGCCTGGAGCGTCAGACTCCAGCCAGCACCAAGTGAGGGGCGACAGCACTCGTGCGCATCGCCAGATTCTCCATCGACGGCAATGTGGCCTTCGGCGCGGTCGAGGGCGAGGGAACCGTCGAGTCCGGCGGCCTCGTCCTCGACATCATCAAGGGCATCCCGTACACCGACTTCGAGCTCAGCGGCACCAAGGTCCCGCTGAGCAAGGTACGGCTCCTGCCGCCCGTGCTCCCCAACAAGGTCGTGGCCATCGGCCGCAACTACGCCGAGCACGCCGCCGAACTCGGCAACGAGGTCCCCGACGTCCCCGTCGCCTTCTTCAAGCCCACCACCTCGGTGATCGGCCCCGGCGACGCCATCGAGTACCCCTCCTTCTCCAACGAGCTGCACCACGAGGCCGAACTGGCCGTGGTCATCGGCCGCATGTGCCGCGAGGTGCCCCGCGAGCGCGTGAAGGACGTCATCTTCGGCTACACCTGCGCCAATGACGTCACCGCCCGCGACGCGCAGCAGCGCGAGAAGCAGTGGGCCCGCGCGAAGGGCTTCGACACCTCCTGCCCGCTGGGCCCCTGGGTGGAGACCGACCTCGACCCGAGCGACCTGACCATCCAGGCCACGGTCAACGGCGAACAACGCCAGCTGGGTCGGACGAGCGACATGATCCGCTCCATCGAGGACCTGGTCGTCCACATCACCGAGGCCATGACGCTGCTCCCCGGCGACGTCATCCTCACCGGCACCCCCGCCGGGGTCGGCCCCCTCAACGTCGGCGACGAGGTCGCCGTCACCATCGAAGGCATCGGCACTCTCACCAACAAGGTGATCAAGCGTGGCTAACGCGAACATCCGCGTCCGTTTCTGTCCCTCCCCGACCGGCAACCCCCACGTGGGCCTGGTCCGCACCGCCCTCTTCAACTGGGCCTTCGCCCGGCACAACCAGGGCACCATGGTCTTCCGCATCGAGGACACCGACGCTGCGCGCGACTCCGAGGAGTCGTACAACCAGCTCCTCGACTCGCTGAAGTGGCTCGGCCTCGACTGGGACGAGGGCCCCGAGGTCGGCGGCCCGCACGAGCCGTACCGCCAGTCGCAGCGGATGGACATCTACAAGGACGTCGCCGGCAAGCTGCTCGCCGGCGGGTACGCGTACCCCTGCTACTGCACCACCGAGGAGCTCGACGAGCGCCGCGAGGCCGCCCGCGCCGCCGGCCGCCCCTCCGGCTACGACGGCCACTGCCGCGACCTCACCGACGAGCAGAAGGCCGCGTACGAGGCCGAGGGCCGCGCGTCGATCGTCCGCTTCCGGATGCCCGACGAGCCGATCACCTTCACCGACCTGGTCCGCGGCGAGCTCACCTTCACCCCGGAGAACGTGCCGGACTACGGCATCCTCCGGGCCAACGGCGCCCCGCTCTACACCCTCGTCAACCCGGTCGACGACGCCCTCATGGAGATCACCCACGTCCTGCGCGGCGAGGACCTGCTCTCCTCCACCCCGCGCCAGGTCGCGCTCTACAAGGCGCTGATCGAGCTCGGCATCGCCAAGGAGATCCCCTCCTTCGGCCACCTGCCGTACGTGATGGGCGAGGGCAACAAGAAGCTCTCCAAGCGCGACCCGCAGGCCTCCCTCAACCTCTACCGGGAGCGCGGCTTCCTCCCCGAGGGCCTGCTCAACTACCTGTCGCTCCTCGGCTGGTCCTTCTCGGCCGACCAGGACCTCTTCACCATCCCCGAGATGGTGGCGAAGTTCGACATCGCCGACGTCAACGCCAACCCGGCGCGCTTCGACCTCAAGAAGGCCGAGTCGATCAACGCCGACCACATCCGGATGCTCAAGGTCGAGGACTTCGCCGCGGCCTGCGAGCCCTGGCTGCAGGCCCCGCACGCCCCCTGGGCGCCCGAGGACTTCGACAAGGCCGCCTGGGAGGCCATCGCGCCGCACGCCCAGACCCGCCTGACCGTCCTCTCGGACATCACGGCCAACGTGGACTTCCTGTTCCTGCCCGAGCCGGTCTTCGACCAGCCCTCGTGGGACAAGGCCATGAAGGGCGAGCCCGCGGCCCTGCTCACCACCGCCCGCGAGAAGCTCGACGCGGCCGACTGGAGCGACCCGGAGTCCCTGAAGAACGCCGTCCTGGCCGCCGGCGAGGCCCACGGCCTCAAGCTCGGCAAGGCGCAGGCCCCGGTCCGCGTCGCCGTCACCGGCCGCACGGTCGGCCTGCCGCTCTTCGAGTCCCTGGAGATCCTGGGCAAGGAGAAGACCCTGGCCCGCATCGACGCGACCCTGGCGAAGCTCGCCGGCTGATCCGCGCCGTACGCACCGGTACCCCCGTCCCGCGCCCGGGACGGGGGTACCGTCGTCTCCATGACCATCCGCGCGGTGCTCTGGGACATCGACGACACGATCTTCGACTACGCGAGCGCCGACCGGACCGGGATGCGGGCGCATCTCGCGGCCGAGGGGCTGCTCGAGGCCTGGGGCTCCGTCGAGGAGGCCCTGGGGCGCTGGAAGGAGCTCACGGAGCTGCACTGGCGCCGGTACGAGGCCGAGGGCGGGGACTTCCGGGAGCAGCGGCGCGAGCGCGTGCGGGACTTCCTCGGCCGGCCGGGGCTCACCGCCGCCGAGGCCGACGACTGGTTCGACCGGTACGTGGTCCATTACGAGGCCGCCTGGGAGCTCTTCCCCGACACCGTGCCCGTCCTCGACCTGCTCGCCCGTGACTACCGTCACGGCGTGCTGTCCAACTCCAGCATCCACAACCAGGACCACAAGCTCCGCGCGCTGGGCGTACGGGACCGCTTCGAGGCCGTGGTGTGCGCCGCCGAGCTCGGGGTGGCCAAGCCGGCCCCGGAGGCGTTCCACGCCGCCTGTGCCGCCCTGGGCCTGCGTCCCGACCAGGTGGCGTACGTCGGGGACCAGCCGGACATCGACGCCCGCGGCGCCGTGGGGGCGGGCCTGCGGGGCATCTGGCTGGACCGCGCGGGGACCGGCGGGAGGCCCGAGCTGACCCGGATCACCGACCTCCGACAGCTGCCCGCGCTGCTGCGTGCGGATACGCGTTTTGGAGCACCGTCCACCTTCGGGTAATGTTCTTTCTGCGCCGAGGGGAACGGGCCGAAAGGCCGGAAAGCCCCGGAAGCGCAAGCCGAACAAGATCGCTTCTCGAAGTGATCGAGTCCCGGTGGCCTATGGTGTAATTGGCAGCACGACTGATTCTGGTTCAGTTAGTCTTGGTTCGAGTCCAGGTAGGCCAGCTCGCAGAGCTCATCTGCAACCGTGGATTGGCATCCACAAAGCCCCCGTTGTGTAGCGGCCTAGCACGCCGCCCTCTCAAGGCGGTAGCGCCGGTTCGAATCCGGTCGGGGGTACAGATCCTTCCCGCGGGATCACCTGGGTAGCTCCCGGTGAACCCGATGCAGGATCGCTAGGGCCCCCGTTGTGTAGCGGCCTAGCACGCCGCCCTCTCAAGGCGGTAGCGCCGGTTCGAATCCGGTCGGGGGTACGAGTTGGTCTAAACCACTTTGGTCTATGGTGTAATTGGCAGCACGACTGATTCTGGTTCAGTTAGTCTAGGTTCGAGTCCTGGTAGACCAGCTTGGATCTGCGGCGGTGTACATTAAACGCCTGCAAGATCCGCGCCCCCGTTGTGTAGCGGCCTAGCACGCCGCCCTCTCAAGGCGGTAGCGCCGGTTCGAATCCGGTCGGGGGTACAAGACGAGGAAGCCCTTCCCTTCGGGGGAGGGCTTCTTCGCTGTTCCCGGTCCCGCGCACACAACTCCGGCCCACCGCTGCGGCGTTGGAGCGGTGGGCCGGGAACGTACAGGTGAACAGGGAGGCGTCAGCCGTTGCGGCGGAGCGCCTCGGAGAGACGGGCGGCGGCGTCGATGACCGCCTGGGCGTGCATGCGGCCGGGGTGGCGCGTCAGACGCTCGATGGGACCCGAGACCGACACGGCGGCCACGACGCGGTTCGAGGGGCCGCGTACGGGCGCGGAGACGGACGCGACGCCCGGCTCCCGCTCGCCGATCGACTGGGCCCAGCCGCGGCGCCGTACGCCCGACAGGGCCGTCGCCGTGAAGCGGGCGCCCTGGAGGCCGCGGTGCAGCCGCTCGGGCTCCTCCCAGGCCATCAGGATCTGCGCGGACGAGCCGGCCTTCATGGTCAGCGTCGAGCCGACCGGGACCGTGTCCCGCAGGCCCGAGAGCCGCTCGGCCGCCGCCACGCAGATGCGCATGTCGCCCTGGCGCCGGTAGAGCTGGGCGCTCTCGCCGGTGACATCGCGCAGATGCGTCAGAACCGGGCCCGCGGTCGCGAGCAGGCGGTCCTCGCCGGCCGCGGCGGCGAGCTCCGCCAGGCGCGGTCCGAGGATGAACCGGCCCTGCATGTCACGCGCCACCATCCGGTGGTGTTCCAGTGCCACGGCCAGTCGATGGGCCGTGGGTCGTGCGAGTCCCGTCGCCGCGACCAGTCCTGCGAGGGTGGCCGGACCGGACTCCAGGGCGCTCAGGACAAGGGCTGCCTTGTCGAGAACGCCTACGCCGCTAGAGTTGTCCATGCAACGATATTCGCGTCTCACTCTGTGAAACGCAAGTTCAATTTTTCTCGGAACCTGTGACCCTGGTGATGCGGCCGCACAACGGCCCGCGGAACGGGTCTCTAGTTGTGCCGGCGCAGCCGCCGGCCGGAGGGAAAGCGATGGGTAGGACACTCGCGGAGAAGGTCTGGGACGACCACGTCGTCCGGCGCGCCGAGGGCGAGCCCGACCTCCTCTTCATCGATCTGCACCTGCTGCACGAGGTGACCAGCCCCCAGGCCTTCGACGGCCTCCGGCAGAACGGCCGGCAGGTGCGGCGCCTCGACCTCACCATCGCCACCGAGGACCACAACACCCCGACCCTCGACATCGACAAGCCGATCGCGGACCCGGTCTCCCGCGCGCAGCTGGAGACCCTCCGCAAGAACTGTGCCGAGTTCGGCGTCCGGCTGCACCCGCTGGGCGACGTCGAGCAGGGCGTCGTCCACGTCGTGGGACCGCAGCTGGGCCTGACCCAGCCGGGCACCACGGTGGTCTGCGGCGACTCGCACACCTCCACGCACGGCGCCTTCGGCGCGCTGGCGTTCGGCATCGGCACCAGCCAGGTCGAGCACGTGCTCGCCACCCAGACGCTGCCGCTGGCCCGCCCGAAGACCATGGCGATCACCGTCGACGGCGAGCTGCCCGAGGACGTCACCGCCAAGGACCTGATCCTGGCGATCATCGCGAAGATCGGCACCGGCGGCGGCCAGGGCTACATCCTGGAGTACCGCGGCTCCGCCATCGAGAAGCTCTCGATGGAGGCCCGGATGACCATCTGCAACATGTCGATCGAGGCCGGCGCCCGCGCGGGCATGATCGCCCCCGACGCGACCACCTTCGACTACCTGAAGGGCCGCGCCCACGCCCCCGAGGGCGAGGACTGGGACGCCGCCGTCGCGTACTGGAAGACCCTGAAGTCCGACGAGGACGCGGTCTTCGACGCCGAGGTCGTCATCGACGCCGCCTCCCTGGCGCCGTTCGTCACCTGGGGCACCAACCCCGGCCAGGGCGCGCCGCTTTCGGCGAACGTCCCCGACCCGGCTTCGTACGAAGACGCTTCGGAGCGCCTCGCCGCCGAAAAGGCCCTGGAGTACATGGGGTTGACCGCCGGGCAGCCGCTGCGGGACATCAAGGTCGACACCGTCTTCGTAGGCTCCTGCACCAACGGCCGCATCGAGGACCTGCGGAACGCGGCCTCCCTGCTGGAGGGCCGCAAGGTCGCCGACGGCGTCCGCATGCTGGTCGTCCCCGGTTCGGTCCGGGTCGCCCTGCAGGCCGTCGAGGAGGGCCTGGACAAGGTCTTCAAGGAGGCCGGCGCCGAATGGCGGCACGCGGGCTGCTCGATGTGCCTGGGCATGAACCCCGACCAACTGGCTCCGGGTGAGCGCTCCGCGTCCACCTCCAACCGCAACTTCGAGGGCCGGCAGGGCAAGGGCGGCCGGACGCACCTGGTCTCCCCCCAGGTCGCCGCCGCCACCGCCGTCCTCGGCCACCTGGCCTCCCCGGCCGATCTGTCCGACGTCGCCACCACCGCGGGGGTCTGAGGAACCATGGAAGCTTTCACCACGCACACCGGCCGGGCCGTCCCGCTGCGCCGCAGCAACGTCGACACCGACCAGATCATCCCGGCGCACTGGCTCAAGAAGGTCACCCGCGACGGCTTCGAGGACGGTCTCTTCGAGGCCTGGCGCAAGGACTCCGAGTTCGTCCTCAACCGCCCCGAGCGGCAGGGCGCCACGGTCCTGGTCGCCGGCCCCGACTTCGGCACCGGCTCCTCCCGCGAGCACGCCGTCTGGGCGCTCCAGAACTACGGCTTCCAGGCGGTCATCTCCTCCCGGTTCGCCGACATCTTCCGCGGCAACTCGCTGAAGAACGGCCTGCTGACCGTCGTCCTCCCGCAGGAGACGGTGGACGCTCTCTGGGAGCTGACCGAGGCCGACCCGACCGCCGAGATCACCGTCGACCTGGAGGCCCGCAAGGTCCTGGCCGAAGGGATCGACGCCGACTTCGAGCTCGACGAGAACGCCCGCTGGCGTCTGCTGAACGGGCTCGACGACATCAGCCTCACCCTTCAGAACGAAGCCGACATCGCGGCCTACGAGGCGGCTCGACCGGCCTTCAAGCCCCGTACAATTACGGTCTGAGCAGCGCTTTTCCACGACTGCGCCCCCCACCGCCCGGTGGGGGGCGCAGTCGCTTGTTGAGACCCTGTCGGGCGACAACTCGCCCTAGATGGCACAATCGGTGCATGGAACGCGACAGCCAACTCGAGCTCTACGAGGCAGTCGCCGCCCGATTGAAGGAAGCGCACACAAGGGTGCGCTCACTGCAAGTCCCGGAGGGCGTAAGGATGGCGCTGTCCCGGAAGCTGCTGGTCGTCACGGCCGCGGCGAAGCACGATCTCAAGGACGCGGCAACGCGTCTCGACCGGTTGATGAAGGACCTCGATGAGGGCCGATTCCCAGAGGACGACTGACACCAGGAACTCCGCAACGGCACTTCCGCGTTGCGGCACTAGGGTGATTAGACCGTTTCGTGTTTGATTTGCGGTATATACATGCCTAACGTGCGAAAAAGCTTGAACACTTTCGTTCTGGCAATGTCTCCGAAGGGGAAGACGTGAACAAGGCGCAGCTCGTAGAAGCGATTGCCGACAAGATGGGCGGTCGTCAGCAGGCCGCCGATGCCGTCGACCACGTGCTCGACGCCATCGTGCGTGCCGTGGTGTCCGGCGACCGGGTCTCGGTCACGGGTTTCGGCTCGTTCGAGAAGGTCGACCGTCCGGCCCGCTACGCCCGCAACCCGCAGACGGGTGAGCGCGTCCGGGTCAAGAAGACCTCCGTCCCGCGCTTCCGTGCAGGTCAGGGCTTCAAGGACCTGGTCAGCGGCTCGAAGAAGCTCCCCAAGGGCGGCGAGGTCTCCGTCAAGAAGGCCCCCAAGGGCAGCCTCACCGGTGGCGCCTCCGCGACCGTGAAGAAGGCCGCCGCGAAGAAGGCCACCACCGCCAAGAAGGCCGCCGCGAAGAAGGCGATGCCCGCGAAGAAGGCCACGACGGCCGCGGCGAAGAAGACCACCGCCGCCGCGAAGAAGGCCACCACGGCCGCCGCGAAGAAGGCGACGCCCGCGAAGAAGGCCACGACGGCCGCGGCGAAGAAGACCACCGCCGCCGCGAAGAAGGCCACGACGGCCGCCGCCGCCAAGAAGACGGTCGCCAAGAAGACCGCTCCGGCCAAGAAGGCCACGGCGAAGAAGGCGCCCGCCAAGAAGACGACGGCGCGCAAGACCACCGCCGCCAAGAAGACCGCCGCCAAGAAGTAGGACGCGCGGTACCGACCCGCCGGGCCGGGCTCCCCCTGGGGAGCCCGGCCCGCGGCGCGTCCTCCGGCCTGCTCAGAACGTCTGCAGCGTCACCAGCGTGATCCGCAGCCCCGCGCCCGAGGTGCCGGGTTCGGCCTCGATCCGCACCCGCTGCCCCGGCCGCAGCAGTCGCAGCCCGCCCGCCTCGAAGGCCTCCGCCCCGAACTCCACGGGGGTGCCGTCGTCGAGCAGCACACTGCCGCTGCGGGTCTCGGGGTCGTACGTGAACGCGGTCGCCTGCATGGACCGCAGCCTATCCGGCCGCCGTCAGCCACCGTGCGGCCGTCCGCGGACCGAGCCCCAGGGCCAGGGCCGCCGCCAGATCCTCCCCGGTGTCCACGTCCCGGCGTACGGAATCCACCCCGGCGAGCCCGATTTCCACCGCCCCCGAAGACAAATGTCGCAGCCTCGACGCGCCCCCGAATGCCGGTTCCAATTCCACCCCCGGAGCCGCCGAGAGGAATGTCGTACCTATTTCGGCGGCATCCGCGAGAAAAGCCCTCGGAAAATTGCCGGCCGCGTCCAGGACCCGCGCCAGCTCCTCGGGCCGCAGCGCCGGAAGGTCCGCGTTGAGCGCCGCCACGCGCGCGTGCGGCCGCCCGGCCCGCACGGCACGGGCCCCGTGCGCGAGCGCCGCGTTGAGCCCCGCCGCGGGGGAGTCCGGCACGATCCGCGCGCCGAGCGCCGCGAGCGCCGCGCCGGCCACCGGATCGTCCGTGACGACCGCCACATCGCGCACGCGCGCGCAGTTCAGCACCGCGCCCACGGTGTCCTCGGCGAACGCCAGCGCGAGCCGGGGCCGCAGCCGCGCGCCCGCCGCCGCGGCGAGCCTGCTCTTCGCCAGGGCGAGGGGCTTCAGGGGGACGACCAGGGACCAGCCGTCGTCGGCGCCGGTGCGCACCGGGGGCAGCGTCTTCATCGAAGTCATTCTGTCCCGCCCACGCGGTACGCCCCAGGCCTCGGGGCGTACGGTGTCACTCGACAGAGCAGGAGCATGGGGCGACACTTGACCCCCTGCCAGCCAGTCCCGGAGAAAGGTGTCCGAGTGCCCCGCCGCAGAATCGGCTTCTGGTACCGCCTCGCGGCGGTCATCGCCAAACCCCCCCTGGTGGTTCTGTTCAAGCGGGACTGGCGCGGCATGGAGCACATTCCGGCCGACGGCGGTTTCATCACCGCGGTCAACCACAACTCCTACCTGGACCCGCTGTCGTACGCGCACTACCAGTACAACACCGGTCGCGTCCCGCGCTTCCTCGCCAAGGCGGGCCTCTTCAAGGGCGGCTTCGTCGCCACCATGCTCCGGAACACCGGGCAGATCCCCGTCTACCGCGAGACGACCAACGCGCTCGACGCCTTCCGCGCCGCCGTCGAGGCCATCGAGCGCGGCGAGTGCGTCGCCTTCTACCCGGAGGGCACCCTCACCCGCGACCCCGAGATGTGGCCCATGGCCGGCAAGACCGGTGCCGCCCGCGTCGCGCTGCTCACCAAGGTCCCCGTCATCCCGGTGGCCCAGTGGGGCGCGAACCTCGCGATGCCGCCGTACGCGAAGGAGAACAAGCTCCGCCTGTTCCCCCGCAAGACGCTGATCGTGCAGGCGGGACCGCCCGTCGACCTCTCCCGCTTCGACGGCCTGGAGCCGACGCCGGAGGTCCTGCGCGAGGCCACCGAGGTCATCATGGCCGCCATCACCGCCCTCCTGGAGGAGGTCCGCGGCGAGAAGGCCCCCGCCGAGCTGTACGACCACCGCAAGGCCCGCCTGGAGCAGCGGCGCAAGGCCGCCGGGGAGGGCACCAAGTGACCAAGGCCGCCGTCTTCGGCAACGGATCCTGGGGCACCGCCTTCGCGATGGTGCTCGCCGACGCGGGCTGCGAGGTGAGCCTCTGGGGCCGCCGCGCCGAGCTCGCCGAGGAGATCAACACCACCCGGACCAACCCCGACTACCTGCCGGGCGTCGAACTCCCGAAGGGGATCACGGCCACCGCGGACGCCGCCGAGGCCGCCGCGGACGCCGACTTCACCGTCCTCGTCGTCCCCTCCCAGACCCTGCGCGGCAACCTCGCCGCCTGGAAGCCGCTCCTCGCCCCCGACACCGTCCTCGTCTCCCTCATGAAGGGCGTCGAACTCGGCACCGCCAAGCGGATGAGCGAGGTCATCACCGAGGTCGCCGACGTGCCCGCCGACCGCGTCGCCGTCCTCACCGGCCCCAACCTGGCCAAGGAGATCGCCGCCCGGCAGCCCGCCGCCGCCGTCGTCGCCTGCTCCGACGAGACGGTCGCCCAGCGGCTCCAGACCGCCTGCATGACCCCGTACTTCCGCCCGTACACCAACACCGACGTGGTGGGCTGCGAGCTCGGCGGCGCCGTCAAGAACGTCATCGGCCTCGCCGTCGGCATCGCCAACGGCATGGGCCTCGGCGACAACTCCAAGGCCACGCTCATCACCCGCGGCCTCGCCGAGACCACCCGCCTCGGCCTCGCCATGGGCGCCGACCCGCTGACCTTCTCCGGCCTCGCGGGCCTCGGCGACCTCGTCGCCACCTGCTCCTCGCCGCTCTCCCGGAACAACACCTTCGGCACCAACCTCGGCCGCGGGATGACCCTCCAGGAGACCATCGCGGCCACCAAGCAGACCGCCGAGGGCGTCAAGTCCTGCGAGTCCGTGCTCGATCTGGGCCGCCGCCACGGCGTCGACATGCCCATCACCGAGACCGTCGTCTCGATCGTCCACGACGGCAAGCCGCCCGTCGTCGCGCTCAAGGAACTGATGTCGCGCTCGGCCAAGCCCGAGCGCCGCTGAGCCGTACGCGCGCGGCGACAGCGGGGCGCTCAGCAGTTCGGGAGTCGCAAGGTACGCTCATCGCGATATGAGCGAGAACACCCAGAGCCCCCGCAAGCCGCGCGTGGCCGTCGTCTTCGGCGGCCGCAGCTCCGAGCACGCCATCTCCGTCGTCACGGCGGGCGCCGTCCTGAGCGCCATCGACCGGGACAAGTACGACGTGCTGCCCATCGGCATCACGACGGACGGGCGCTGGGCGCTCACCGCCGACGCCCCCGAGCGGATGGCGATCGCCGACCGGAAGCTGCCCAACGTCGCCGAACTGGCCGAGTCCGAGCAGGGCGGCGTCGTCCTCCCCGTCGACCCGTCCAGCCGCGAGGTCGTCCTCACCGAGCCGGGGCAGGTCCCCACGGCCCTCGGCGAGGTCGACGTGGTCTTCCCGATGCTCCACGGCCCCTACGGCGAGGACGGCACCCTCCAGGGCCTCCTGGAGCTCTCCGGCGTCCCCTACGTCGGCGCGGGCGTCCTCGCCTCCGCCGTCGGCCAGGACAAGGAGTACATGAAGCGGGTCTTCACCTCCTTCGGCCTCCCGGTCGGCCCGTACGAGGTCATCCGGCCGCGCGAGTGGGAGCAGAACCCCGCCGCCGCCCGCAAGAAGATCGTCGAGTTCGCCGCCGACCACGGCTGGCCGCTCTTCGTGAAGCCGGCCCGCGGCGGCTCCTCCATGGGCATCACCAAGGTCGACGACCTCTCCGGCCTGGACGAGGCCATCGAGGAGGCCCGCCGCCACGACCCCAAGATCCTCGTCGAGTCGCTGCTGCGCGGCCGCGAGATCGAGTGCGGCGTCCTGGAGTTCGAGGACGGCCCGCGCGCCAGCGTCCCGGCCGAGATCCCGCCGGTCACGAACCACGACTTCTACGACTTCGAGGCCAAGTACATCGACTCGGCCTCCGGCATCGTGCCCGCCCCCATCGGGGACGAGGCCACCGCCGAGGTCCAGCGCCTCGCCGTCCTCGCCTACGAGGCCGTGTCCTGCGAGGGCCTGGTCCGCGCCGACTTCTTCCTCACCGAGGACGGCGACTTCGTCATCAACGAGATCAACACCATGCCGGGCTTCACGCCCATCTCCATGTACCCGCGCATGTGGCAGGAGAGCGGCGTCAGCTACCCCGAGCTCGTCGACCGGCTCATCCAGGCCGCGCTGACCCGCTCCACGGGCCTGCGCTGACCAAGAAGCACGGCCCCGTGCCGCCGCGCCTCTCAGAGGCTCGGCGGCACCGCCTTGCGCACCGGGGCGGCGAGATCCGCGAGCGGCGTGGCGTCGTGCGCGTACCGCTCGTCGAGCGTCACCTCGACGTACGCCTTCCGATACGTCGAGGTGAAGCGCGGCCCGCTGCCCTCGGGGCGCTCCAGCATCCAGTTGACGCCGTTCGCCTCGACGGCCTGCGCCTTCGGGTCGCTCATCTTTTCGGGCCGGGGGACCCCGCAGCGCAGTACGATCGCACCGTCACCCCACCCGGCGGTCAACTCGGAGCCGGGCTCCGGGTCACTCCGCGCCAGACCCGCCACGGTGTCGGGAAGCTCCTTCGCCAGCGCCTGGCAGAAGGCGGCCTCCTCCGCCGGCGGGTTCGGGACCACGACGGACGCCGTGGCGTCCGGCGAGGAGCACCCGGCGGCGGCCGACAGCAGGACGGCGGCCGCGACGGCGGCGGGCAGGCCGAAGGGCCGGTGGGAAGACGTCACCGGCCAAGCGTAGACGGGGGCTACAGATGAACGACCGGGCAGGTGAGGGTGCGCGTGATGCCGTCCACTTGCTGGACCTTGGCGACCACCATGCGGCCCAGCTCGTCGACGGTGTCCGCCTGCGCGCGCACGATCACGTCGTACGGGCCTGTGACGTCTTCGGCCTGGATGACCCCCGGGATCTTGGAGATGGTGTCGGCGACGGTCGACGCCTTGCCCACCTCGGTCTGGATGAGGATGTACGCCTGAACCACGGAACCTCCAGGGCGACCACGAGGATCTTGTGGGAGAAAGGGACGCCACGGTACCGCGTCGCCGCGGGCCACGGGGAGACCCGCGCGTCCGGAGGCGCTCGGGGTGTGGCGTACGCAGGACAGAAGTTGACGGTCTACTTGACGGTACCCAGCACGGTGACGGCCCGCGACCCGCGGCGCGCCCAGACGCGCCCCCGCCCGCTCGCCGGCACGAAGACACGAGGTGAGACGCGGTGAAGGGCACAGTCGGAGAGCTGGGCGAGTTCGGGCTCATCAGGGAGCTCACGTCCCGGCTCACCTCCACCCCGGCGGTACGGATCGGGCCCGGCGACGACGCCGCGGTCGTCTCCGCGCCCGACCGGCGCGTGGTGGCCAGCACGGACATCCTGCTCGAAGGACGTCACTTCCGCCGCGACTGGTCGACGGCGTACGACGTCGGCCGCAAGGCCGCCGCACAGAACCTCGCCGACATCGCGGCCATGGGCGCGGTGCCCACCGCGCTCCTCCTCGGCCTCGTCGTCCCCGCCGAACTCCCTGTGACATGGCCCACGGAATTGATGGACGGACTGCGCGACGAATGTCAGGTCGCGGGCGCGGCGGTGGTCGGCGGAGACGTCGTACGCGGCGACACGATCATGGTCTCCATCACCGCACTCGGCGACCTCCGCAACCACGACCCGGTCACCCGGGGGGGAGCCCAGCCCGGCGACGTCGTCGCCTACACCGGCTGGCTCGGCTGGTCCGCCGCCGGATACGCGGTCCTCTCCCGCGGCTTCCGCTCCCCGCGCGCCTTCGTCGAGGCCCACCGCAGGCCCGAGCCGCCGTACCACGCGGGCCCGGCCGCCGCGGGGCTCGGCGCCACCGCCATGTGCGACGTCAGCGACGGCCTCATCGCCGACCTCGGGCACATCGCCGAGGCCAGCAAGGTCCGCATCGACCTGCGCTCGGGCCTCATCGACATCCCCACCCAGATGAACGACATCGGCCAGGCCGTCGGCGTCGACCCCATGCAGTGGGTGCTCACCGGGGGAGAGGACCACGCCATCGTGGCCACCTTCCCGCCGGACGTGAAGCTCCCCGCCCGCTGGAAGGTCATCGGCGAGGTCCTCCACCCCTCGGCGCTGCCGCAGGTCACCGTGGACGGCGCGCCCTGGCACAGCGTGGGCGGCTGGGACCACTTCGGAGAGACGGAGTGAATCCGCCCCTCGTGCTGACCGTCGCCGGATCCGACTCCGGCGGCGGCGCCGGCATCCAGGCCGACCTGAAGACGATGCTCGCGCTCGGCGTCCACGGCATGAGCGTCGTCACCGCCGTCACCGCCCAGAACTCGCGGGGCGTCCAGGGCGTCTGGGAGCTTCCCGCGGAGGCCGTGCGGGCCCAGTTCCGGGCCGTCGTCGACGACATCGGCGTCCAGGCGGTGAAGACCGGCATGCTCGCCTCGGCCCCGCTCGTGGAGACCGTCGCCGAGCTCCTCGCCTCTGTGGAGGCCCCCGTGGTCGTCGACCCGGTCGGGGTCTCCAAGCACGGCGACCCGCTCCTGGCCGAGGCCGCGCTCGACTCGGTCCGTACGAAGCTGCTGCCAGCCGCGACCGTCGCCACGCCCAACCTGGACGAGGTGACGCAGCTCACGGGCCTGGTGGTCGAGGACGAGGCCGGAATGCGAAGGGCGGCCGAGGCGATCCTCGCGTACGGGCCGCGCTGGGCACTGATCAAGGGCGGCCACCTCCCCGGAGACTTCGCCGAGGTCGTGGACCTGCTCACCGACGGCACCGAGGAGCACTGGCTGTACGCCCCCAGGTACGACAACCGGCACACCCACGGGACGGGCTGCACGCTCGCCTCGGCGGTCGCGTCGGGACTCGCCGGGGGACTGGCCGTGCCGGAGGCGGTGCGGGAGGCGAAGGCGTATGTGACCGGGGCGATCGCGGCCGGATTCGCGCTGGGGTCGGGCATCGGCCCGGTGGACCACGGCTGGCGGACGCGCTGAGGGAGCCCACCGGCTTCCGGATACGTTTCCGGGCATGGCAAAAGGCCGGTTCACCGAGGTGAACCGGCCTTTCAAGGCAACCGCAGGGGCTGCGCTACGACAGAACGTCGCGATTAGCGCGAGACCTTGCCGGCCTTGATGCACGAGGTGCAGACGTTGAGCCGCTTCGGCGTCCGACCGACCACGGCACGCACGCGCTGGATGTTCGGGTTCCAGCGACGGGACGTACGGCGGTGCGAGTGCGAAATGTTGTTGCCGAAGCCCGGCCCCTTGCCGCAGACGTCGCAGTTGGCAGCCACGGGTCACTCCAAAGACTTCAGAATTACAGTGAAATCCGGCGCACCGGAATCAGGAGTCTGAAGTGGCTTGCCGGGGAACGGCCCGGTTTGAACCGGGCAACCGAAGCAGCATACAACGCCTGCTTCCGTGGAACGAAACTACCATGGTCTCCGCGGACCTCGCCCCGGGCCCCGGTCACGAGCGGGCCACCCCCGGTCTACCCTGCGGTGAGCTCACCGCCGAAGGAGGACCCCCCGTTGTCGCGAGCCCTTCAGCCCGACGAGGAGCTCGTCGAGCTCGACGCCGCAGCGGTCCGCACCTGGTGCGCGCGGGCCCTCGACGCCCTCGGACGGGAGCGCGAGGAGATCGACGCGATCAACGTCTACCCGGTCGCGGACGGGGACACCGGCACCAACCTCTACCTGACGGCCGAGGCCGCCCACCAGGCCGTCGAGGCCGTCTTCACCGTCTCCGCGCCCGACACCGCCGAGACCGTACGGGCCATGGCGCACGGCGCCCTGCTCGGCGCCCGGGGCAACTCCGGCACGATCCTCGCCCAGCTCCTGCGCGGCATGGCCGCGGTCCTCGCCGAAGGACGTGACGGTGATCACCTCGCCCGCGCCCTCGCCGAGGCCTCCACCGCCGCCCGGCAGGCCGTCGCCCACCCCGTGGAGGGCACCGTCCTCACCGTGGCCGCCGCGGCCGCGGACGGCTGTGCGGGCGGCGGCGCCCTCGTGGAGGTGGCCGCACGGGCCCACGAGGGGGCCAGGACCGCCCTGGAGGCGACCCCGCGCCAACTGGACGTACTCGGCCGGGCCGGGGTCGTGGACGCCGGCGGACGCGGCCTGCTCGCCGTCCTCGGCGCGCTCGTGGAGACCGTGAGCGGCCGGGCGCCGGAGCCCGCGGAGACCGCGCCGAGCGGGGTACGGCTCCTCGGGGACGTACGGGCCGTGCCGGCCGCCGCCCCGCCCTGCGACGGCGAGGCCGGACCCGCCTACGAGGTGATCTACCTCCTGGAGGCCGAGGACGCCGCCGTGGAGCTGCTGCGGGCCCGGCTCGACGCCCTCGGCGACTCCCTGGTCGTCGTCGGCGGCGACGGACTGTGGAACGTCCACGTCCACGTCGACGACGCGGGCGCCGCCGTCGAGGCCGGAGTCGAGGCCGGCCGGCCCCACCGCATCCGCATCACCCACTTCGCGGCCGACGCCGCGGCCGTGACCGTACGCGGGGAACGCGCCCAGCGCGCGGTCGTCGCCGTCGTCCCCGGCGAGGGCCTCGCCGGACTCTGCGCCGAGGCCGGCGCGACCACCGTCCGCAGCAGGCCCGGCGAACCGCCCGCCGGCGACGAACTCCTGGAGGCCATCCGGCGGGCGCACGCGCGCGAGGTCGTCCTCCTGCCCAACGACACCGAACTGCGCCAGACGGCGACCGTCGCCGCCGAACGAGCCAGGGCCGAGGGCATCCGCGTCGCCCTCATCCCGACCCGGGCCGCCGTCCAGGGCATCGCCGCCCTCGCCGTCCACGAACCCGACCGGCGCTTCGACGAGGACGTCGTCGCCATGACGGCCGCCGCCGGAGCCACCCGCTACGCCGAACTCGCCGTCGCCGAACGCCGGTCCTTCACCTCCGCCGGCGTCTGCCAGGCCGGCGACGTCCTCGGCCTCATCGAGGGCGACGTCGCCGTCATCGGCAAGGACCTCACCGAGACCGCCCGCACCGTCCTGGACCGCATGCTCTCGGCCGGCGGCGAACTCGTCACCCTCGTCGTCGCCGACGACACCCCGCCCGGCCTCGCCCCCGACCTGGAGCTGCACGTCCGGCGCGGCTACCTGGCCGTCGACACCACCACGTACCACGCGGGCGCGGGGGCCCCGCCGCTGCTCATCGGGGTGGAATAGGGCACGGACCCGGCGGTCGTCCACAGGCTTCGGCCCGACTGTCGGTCCCGTGGTCTTCAATGGAAGGCGTGCCCGCGCTCGACGAACCACTCAAGAAGTCCCTCGGCCCCGCCACCGCCAAGGTCATGGCCGAGGCGCTCGACCTGCACACGGTCGGGGACCTCCTCCACCACTACCCCCGCCGGTACGCCGAGCGGGGGGAGCTGACCACCCTCTCCGACCTGCCGCTCGACGAGCACGTCACGGTGGTCGCGCAGGTCGCCGACGCGCGCGTGCTGACCTTCAACGGACCCAAGGGGCGCGGCCAGCGCCTCGAAGTGACCATCACCGACGGCAGCGGCCGGGTGCAGCTGGTCTTCTTCGGCAAGGGCGTGCACAAACCGCACAAGGACCTGCTGCCCGGCACCCGCGCGATGTTCGCCGGCAAGGTCTCGCTCTTCAACCGGCGCCTCCAGCTCGCCCACCCCGCGTACGAACTCCTCCGCGGCGACAGCGAGGAGGCTGTCGACACCTGGGCCGGTGCCCTCATCCCGATCTACCCGGCCGCCGCCAAGCTGGAGTCCTGGAAGATCGCCAAGGCCGTCGACGCCGTCCTGCCCGGCGCCGGCGACGCCGTCGACCCGCTGCCGCCCGCCCTGCGCGAGGGCCGCGGCCTCACCGACCTCCCCGACGCCCTGCGGAAGATCCACCGCCCCCGCACCAAGGCGGACATCGCCGACGCACGCGAGCGGCTCAAGTGGGACGAGGCCTTCGTCCTCCAGGTCGCCCTCGCCCGCCGCCGGCACGCCGACACCCAACTGCCCGCCGTCGCCCGGCGACCGGCCCCCGACGGCATCCTGGACGCCTTCGACGCCAAGCTGCCCTTCACCCTCACCGACGGCCAGACGAAGGTCTCGAAGGAGATCTTCGACGACCTCGGCACCGAGCACCCCATGCACCGCCTCCTCCAGGGCGAGGTCGGCAGCGGCAAGACGATGGTCGCGCTGCGCGCCATGCTCGCCGTCGTCGACTCCGGCGGGCAGGCCGCGATGCTCGCCCCCACCGAGGTCCTCGCCCAGCAGCACCACCGCTCCGTCACCGAGATGATGGGCGAGCTCGCCGAGGGAGGGATGCTCGGCGGCGCCGACCGCGCCACCAAGGTCGTGCTCCTCACCGGCTCCATGGGCGCCGCCGCCCGCCGCCAGGCCCTGCTCGACCTGGTCACCGGCGAGGCCGGCATCGTCATCGGCACGCACGCGCTGATCGAGGACAAGGTCCAGTTCCACGACCTCGGCCTGGTCGTCGTCGACGAGCAGCACCGCTTCGGCGTCGAGCAGCGCGACGCGCTCAGGGGCAAAGCGCACTCCCAGGGGGAAAGGCGGACCCCGCACCTCCTCGTCATGACGGCGACGCCCATCCCGCGCACGGTCGCCATGACCGTCTTCGGCGACCTGGAGACCTCCGTCCTCGACCAGCTGCCCGCCGGCCGCTCGCCGATCGCCAGCCACGTCGTCCCCGCCGCCGACAAGCCGCACTTCCTCACGCGCGCGTGGGAGCGGGTCCGCGAGGAGGTCGCCAACGGGCACCAGGCGTACGTCGTCTGCCCGCGCATCGGCGACGAGGAGGACCAGAAGAAGAAGTCCAAGGCGTCCCCCGAGGACGAGGCCGAGAAGCGCCCGCCGCTCGCCGTCCTCGACGTCGCCGAGAAGCTCCGCACCGGCCCCCTCGCCGGCCTGCGCATCGCCGTCCTGCACGGCCGCATGCACCCGGACGACAAGGACGACGTCATGCGCCGCTTCGCCGCCGGCGAGCTCGACGTCCTCGTCGCCACCACCGTCATCGAGGTCGGCGTCAACGTGCCCAACGCCACCGCGATGGTGATCATGGACGCCGACCGTTTCGGCGTCTCCCAGCTCCACCAGCTCCGCGGCCGCGTCGGCCGCGGCTCCGCCCCCGGCCTCTGCCTCCTCGTCAGCGAGATGCCCGAGGCGAGCCCCGCCCGCCAGCGGCTCAACGCCGTCGCCACCACCCTCGACGGCTTCGAACTCTCCCGCATCGACCTCGAACAGCGCCGCGAGGGCGACGTCCTCGGCCAGGCCCAGTCCGGCGTCCGCTCCTCCCTGCGAATGCTCACCGTCATCGACGACGAGGAGGTCATCGCCGCCGCCCGCGAGGAGGCCACCGCCCTCGTCCTCGCCGACCCCGACCTCACCGCCCACCCGGGCCTGCGCGCCGCGCTCGACGCCCTGCTCAGCGAGGAGCGGGAGGAGTACCTGGAGAAGGGCTGAGCACCCGGCCGCGCGCGGGCCGAGTGCCGGGACGGAGGCCGAGCGCCCCGCCGCGCGTCGGGGCGCGTACCGGGACACGGGCTGCGCGCCCGAACGCGGCCATATCCTGGGACGTACGCATTCGACGACGCAGGACGAGGACACCGATGACCCGCGTGATCGCCGGCAGCGCCGGCGGACGGCGCCTGGCCGTGCCCCCCGGCAACGGCACCCGCCCCACCTCCGACCGGGCACGGGAAGGCCTTTTCTCCACCTGGGAGTCGTTCCAGGGCCTCGCCGGGGCCCGGGTCGCCGACCTGTACGCGGGCTCCGGCGCCGTCGGCCTGGAGGCGCTCTCCCGGGGCGCCGCCCACGCCCTCCTCGTCGAGGCCGACCCCCGCGCGGCGAAGACGATCCGGGACAACGTCCGCTCGATCGGCCTGCCCGGAGCCGAACTCCGCACCGGCAGGGCCGAGCAGATCGTGACGGGACCGGCCCCGGCCGACTCGTACGACCTGGTCTTCCTCGACCCGCCCTACGCCGTCTCCGACTACGATCTCCGCGAGATTCTCCTCACACTGCGCTCGGGGGGCTGGCTGAGCGAGGATGCCCTCGTCACGGTGGAGCGCAGCACCCGAGGCGGGGAATTCGGCTGGCCCGAGGGCTTCGAACCCCTGCGGTCCCGTCGCTACGGCGAGGGAACGTTTTGGTACGGTCGCGCCGCCTCTACGTGCGAAGACGCACGATGACCGGACCGGAGAGCGAGGGACCCAAGTTGCGCCGCGCCGTCTGTCCGGGGTCATTCGACCCCATCACCAACGGACATCTCGACATCATCGCCCGCGCCTCCAAGCTGTACGACGTCGTACACGTGGCCGTGATGATCAACCAGTCGAAGAAGGGCCTCTTCACGGTCGACGAGCGGATAGAGCTCATCCGCGAGGTCACCGCCGACTTCGGCAACGTCGAGGTGGAGTCCTTCCACGGCCTCCTCGTCGACTTCTGCAAGCAGCGCGACATCCCCGCGATCGTCAAGGGGCTGCGCGCCGTCAGCGACTTCGACTACGAGCTGCAGATGGCCCAGATGAACATCGGCCTCTCGGGCGTCGAGACCCTGTTCGTCCCCACCAACCCGACGTACAGCTTCCTCTCCTCCTCCCTGGTGAAGGAAGTGGCCGCCTGGGGCGGCGACGTCTCCCACCTCGTCCCGCCGACGGTCCTGCCGCGACTCACCGAGCGGCTCGCGCAGAAGTGACGCGCGGCCACCGCCGCTGACGCTCCGTCACCTGGTGTCGGACGGGCGCCGACTGCCCGTACAGTCGTCCCGTCCGTCTCCATCCAGCTGTAGAGAGTGGCGAGCACCAGGTGGACGTGCAGAAGAAGCTCGACGAGATCGTCGCGACCGTGCAGGGCGCCCGTTCCATGCCCATGTCGGCATCCTGCGTGGTCAACCGCGCCGAGCTGCTCGCCCTGCTCGAAGAGGTGCGGGAGGCCCTGCCCGGCTCCCTCGCCCAGGCCCAGGAGCTCATCGGGGGCCGCGAGCAGATGGTCGAGCGGGCCCGCCAGGAGGCCGAGCGGATCATCGAGGCCGCCCACGCCGAGCGTGGCTCGATCGTCTCCGACACCCAGGTCGCCCGCGAGTCGCAGGAAGAGGCCGACCGGATCCTCTCCGAGGCCCGCCGCGAGGCCGAGGAGGTGCGGGCCGAGGCCGACGACTACGTCGACTCCAAGCTCGCCAACTTCGAGGTCGTCCTCAACAAGACCATCGGCTCCGTCGACCGCGGCCGCGAGAAGCTCCTCGGCCGCGGCCCGGGCCTCGACCAGGACGGCTACGCCGACGCGGACGCCCCCGAGTACAGCGCCGACCCGCAGACCCTCATCCAGCGCGCCGACGAGTACGTGGACGCCAAGCTGGGCGCCTTCGAGGCCGTCCTCAGCAAGACCCTGGAAGCCGTCGGGCGGGGCCGGCAGAAGCTGCACGGCCGGATCGCCACGGACGACCTCGGCGAGCACATGGCCGCACAGGACGGCCTCGGCGGCGCGGCCCACACCAGCGACGCCGACTACCTGGCCGGGCTCGCGGAGCTCTCCGACCCCGAGCCGGCCCAGCCGCAGGCCCAGCCCCAGGCCCCGCAGATCCCCGCCCGGCAGCCCGACCCGTACGGCTACCCGCAGCAGCCCCAGCAGGACCCCGCCTATGGGTACCAGCAGCAGGACGCCTACGGTTACCAGCAGCAGGACCCCTATGCCTACCAGGGGCAGTACGGCGGCTACGAGCAGCAGCAGTACGCCCCCCAGGGCCAGATGCACGCCCAGCCGCAGCAGGCCGCCGCGCTCGACGAGACCAGCTTCTTCGACACGAGCATGATCGACCTGGAGCAGCTGCGCCGGTACGAACAGGGACAGTAAGGGGCACGGGGCCCGGATTGGGCCCTGAGCGAAGCGTCCAGTATCCTGGCTGTTCGGTCGCGCTATGTCCGCGATCCTTGCTGCCCACGTCTGGCAGCCCCTCTACGCCGCAGAACGATCCGAAAGCAGGAAGAGCCCTGAGCACGCGCCTCGACCACCGCAACCCCCTCGTGTTCGACACACACGAGCTGGGGCGGCGTCCTGGTGCCCTCCAGCGGCTCTCGCGTTCGGTCGAGGCGCCCGGTGGCTCCTCTGCACTCGGCGTCGAAGGAGTCATCGGAGTGCCCCAGGGCTCTCCGGTGGACATCGATCTCCGTCTTGAGTCGGTCATGGAAGGGGTGCTTGTCACAGGCACCGCCCGTGCATCGGCCGAGGGGGAGTGCGTAAGGTGTCTGGAGCCCGTCGAGCTCGAGCTCGACGTGGACTTCCAGGAGATGTTCTCGTACCCCGACTCCGACGACCGGGGCCGCTCCAAGGCGGCCGCGGACGACGAAGCCGAGGACGACGAGGACATGATCCCCCTCGAGGACGGCATGTTCGACCTCGAACCCTTGCTGCGTGATGCGGTGGTGCTCGCACTGCCGATGCAGCCGGTGTGCCGGGAGGACTGTGCGGGTCTGTGCTCCGACTGCGGAGTCAACCTGAACGAGAACCCCGACCACCACCATGACGCCGTCGACATCCGTTGGGCGGCACTGCAGGGACTCGCCGGTTCGCTGGGAACCGATGAGAAGGACAACATGAGCGGCAAAGCCTCTGACGGGGACGTCCGAAGCGCCGCCGAGAAGCAGGAGAAGTAGCCGTGGCTGTTCCGAAGCGGAAGATGTCGCGCAGCAACACGCGCCACCGCCGGTCGCAGTGGAAGGCTGCGGTCCCCACCCTGGTTTCGTGTGAGCGTTGCCAGGAGCCGAAGCTGCAGCACATCGCGTGCCCGAGCTGCGGCACCTACAACAAGCGCCAGGTCCTCTCGGTCTGAGTGGCTGGTGAGAGGCACGATGTCTGAGAACATCAGCGCAGCCTCGTCCCACACGCTTCTGGAAGGGCGGCTCGGGTATCAGCTCGAGTCCGCCCTTCTGGTGCGTGCGCTGACCCACCGTTCGTACGCGTACGAGAACGGCGGTCTGCCCACCAACGAGCGTCTGGAGTTCCTCGGGGACTCCGTGCTCGGCCTGGTGGTCACGGACACGCTGTACCGCACCCACCCCGATCTGCCGGAAGGCCAGCTGGCCAAACTGCGGGCCGCGGTGGTCAACTCGCGTGCGCTGGCGGAGGTCGGTCGCGGACTCGAACTCGGCTCCTTCATCCGGCTCGGCCGGGGCGAAGAGGGCACGGGCGGCCGGGACAAGGCGTCCATCCTCGCCGACACCCTCGAAGCGGTGATCGGCGCGGTCTATCTCGACCAGGGCCTCGACGCGGCGTCCGAGCTGGTGCACCGGCTCTTCGACCCGCTGATCGAGAAGTCCTCGAACCTCGGTGCCGGCCTGGACTGGAAGACCAGCCTCCAGGAGCTCACCGCGGCCGAGGGTCTTGGCGTCCCGGAGTACCTCGTCTCCGAAGAGGGTCCGGACCACGAGAAGACCTTCACTGCTGCCGCCCGCGTCGGTGGTGTCTCGTACGGCACCGGCACCGGCCGCAGCAAGAAGGAAGCGGAACAGCAGGCGGCGGAGTCCGCGTGGCGCGCGATCCGCGCGGCCGCGGACGAGCGCGCGGCGGCGGCGAAGGCCGCGGCCGACGCCGGCGGGCAGGACGGGGCCACCCCGGTCACCGCCTGACCGCGGCGCCGTGCGGCTGCCGCATTCCTTCAGCGGAGTTCTCCCGCCCGCCCCCGATCAGGGGGCGGGCGGAGCTGTTTCCGGGGGAGCGGGGCGGGCACGCGCCGGGCGGTAGGCTGACTGGGCCTGTTTCGGCGGACCTGGAGCCGCCGCCCCGTCCCCTTCCGGAGGAGTCCCGTGCCCGAGCTGCCCGAGGTCGAGGTCGTACGGCGCGGTCTGGAGCGCTGGGTCGCCGGACGGACCGTGGCCGAGGTCGAGGTGCTGCACCCCAGGGCCGTACGGCGCCACCCGGCGGGCGGCGAGGACTTCGCGGCCCGGCTGAAGGGGCAGCGTTTCGAGGGGGCGCGGCGGCGCGGGAAGTACCTCTGGCTGCCGCTCGCGGAGACCGGCACCGCCGTCCTGGGACACCTCGGCATGAGCGGTCAGCTGCTGGTGCAGCCCGAGGAAGCCCCGGACGAGAAGCACCTGCGCATCCGGGTCCGCTTCGACGACTCCGCGGGCAGCGAGCTGCGCTTCGTCGACCAGCGCACCTTCGGCGGGCTCTCGCTCCACGACCAGACCCCCGACGGGCTCCCGGACGTCATCGCGCACATCGCCCGCGACCCGTTGGACCCGGCGTTCGACGACGCGGCCTTCCAGGGCGCGCTGCGGCTGCGCCGTACGACGATCAAGCGGGCGCTGCTCGACCAGTCGCTGATCAGCGG
The DNA here is from genome assembly GCF_042889835.1 of Streptomyces sp. NPDC002463. Lineage (NCBI taxonomy): Bacteria > Bacillati > Actinomycetota > Actinomycetes > Kitasatosporales > Streptomycetaceae > Streptomyces > Streptomyces sp. NPDC002463. The sequence continues at coordinate 146,058 of NZ_JBIARL010000008.1, read as the reverse complement.
CGTCGGGAACATCTACGCCGACGAGGCGCTCTGGCGGTCGAAGCTGCACTACGACCGGCCGACCGCCACCCTGACCCGGCCGCGCTCGGCCGAACTCCTCGGGCACGTCAGGGACGTGATGAACGCGGCGCTCGACGCCGGCGGCACCAGCTTCGACAGCCTGTACGTGAACGTCAACGGCGAGTCCGGCTACTTCGACCGCTCCCTCGACGCGTACGGACGCGAGGACGAGCCCTGCCGCCGCTGCGGAACGCCGATGCGGCGGCGCGCCTGGATGAACCGGTCCAGCTACTTCTGCCCGCGCTGCCAGCGGCCGCCGCGCGCCACCGCCTGAGCCGTCACGGCCTGACGGATCAGGCCCCGGCGCGTTCCGCGTCGTAGCTCTCGCGGGCGGTCATGACCTGGTCCATCCGCCCCTCCACCAGCTCGATCAGACCGATCAGCCGCTCCGCGACCTCGCGGCCGAGCGGGGTGAGCCGGTAGTCGACCCGGGGCGGGTTCGTGGGCTGGGCCTCGCGGTGGACGAGGCCGTCGCGCTCCAGTGCGTGCAGGGTCTGCGACAGCATCTTCTCGCTCACGCCGTCGACCCGTCGCCGCAACTCGTTGAAGCGGAACGTCCCTTCGTGCAGGGCGCCCAGGGTCAGGCTGCCCCAGCGGCCCGTCACGTGCTCCAGCGTGCCGCGCGAGGGGCAGGCGCGCGCGAACACGTCGTAGGCGAGGTCGTCAGTCATGCCCACCACCGTACTCGGCCACAGCGCTTACTGCCACGGGTGCGCTAACCAGTGGCTTGCGCTATCCAAAAGTTAGTGCTCTACTTCTGGTCATCACCCCGTACGCCTTTTCGAGGAGTCCTCTGTGACCACCCCCGTCGTCTCCATCGCCTACCACTCCGGCTTCGGCCACACCGCGGTCCTGGCCGAGGCCGTCCGTGACGGCGCCGCCGACGCGGGCGCCACCGTCCACCTGATCAAGGTCGACGAGATCACCGACGCCGAGTGGGAGCTGCTCGACGCCTCCGACGCGATCGTCTTCGGCTCCCCGACCTACATGGGCACCGCCTCCGGCGCCTTCCACCAGTTCGCCGAGGCCACCTCGAAGCGCTGGTTCACCGACGCCTGGCTGGACAAGCTCGCCGCCGGCTTCACCAACTCCGGCTCCAAGAGCGGCGACAAGCTGCACACCCTGCAGTTCTTCCAGACGCTCGCCGGCCAGCACGGCATGACCTGGGTCAACCTCGGCCTGAAGCCCGGCTGGAACACCAGCGAGGCCTCCGAGAACGACCTCAACCGCCTCGGCTTCTTCGCCGGCGCCGGTGCCCAGACCCACAACGACCTCGGCCCGGACGGAGTCCACAAGGCCGACATCGCGACCGCCGAGCACCTCGGCCGCCGCGTCGCCGCGACCGCCCGCACCTTCGCGGCCGGCAAGGCCGCTGCCTGACACCCCCGCGCCCGTACGCGGAAGGGCCCCGTCACCTCTTCCGGTGACGGGGCCCTTCGTCGTCGTGCGGGGCTCCCGGCCCAGCGGCCGAAGAAAAAAGGGCGGGCGCCCCGCCGACCTGGGGCGTCGGTCGCCGTCGTGCACCCTCGTACGGCCCTGGGACTGCCCGAGGTCCGACCTGGTGGACGGGCTCTGACGCCACAGCTCGGGATGCCGGTGGAGCGCGGTGGTGCCACGCTGGGAGAGGTCGCGCCGCTCCGAGCGTTCGGTTGACGACCCTGCCACACAAGGAGTCCGACATGGCCCGTGACGCAGTCCCACCCAGAACGGCCAATGCGAACCCACAGCCGTGGCACGCAGCCACGTCGGGTACGACAGTCCTCGCGGCATCACTGATGATCTTCGGTGGCGCGATGGGGATCTTCGAAGGAATCGCCGCCCTCGCCAAGGACGATCTGTTCATCGCGACGCGCCACTACGTGTTCGAGTTCAGCCTGACGGGCTGGGGCTGGGTGCACCTCATCCTGGGCATTGTCATCGTCCTCGCCGGGTGTGCCGTTCTCAGCGGAGCGCTGTGGGCACGTTTCTTCGGCGTGTTCGTGGCAGGGCTCGGTGCGATCGCCAACTTCCTGTGGGTGCCGTACTACCCCTTCTGGGCCCTGACTCTGGTCGCCGTCAACATCTTCATCGTCTGGGCTCTGTGCACCGGTATGCACAGAGAGGCTGACGCCGATCTGTAGGGCGTGGACGCAGTGCGGGCCGCCCCGGGTGCCGATCACGGCCCCGGGGCGGCCCGCATGCATGCGCAGGGATCTGACCTGCGGGAATCTCAGTAGCCGAAGTCCTGGGTCCACCACGGGCCGCCGTCGCCGAAGGCGACGCCCACGCCCAGGGTGGTGAAGTCGCAGTTCAGGATGTTGGCGCGGTGGCCGTCGCTGTTCATCCAGGACGCCATCACCGCCGCCGCGTCCACCTGGCCGCGGGCTATGTTCTCGCCGCCCATGGCCGAGATGCCCGCCTGCGCGGCGCGGACCCACGGGGTGTCGCCGTCCGGGTCCGTGTGGTCGAAGAAGCCGCGGGTCGCCATGTCCGCGCTGAACGCGCCGGCCAGCGCCGCGAGCTTCGCGTCCGCGCGGACCGGAGTGCAGCCCACCTTCGCGCGCTCGGCGTTCACCAGGCGGATCACCTCGGCCTCGGCGGCCTCGCTGCGGTCCGCTGTGGAGGTGACCGTGGCCTTCTCGGTCGGCGCCGCCGTCGTCGGGGCCGACTTCGGCGCGGGGGCCTTCGTCGTGGGGGCCTTCGTCGTGGGCGCGGCGGTGACCTTGGGCACCACCGGCTTGGCGGTGGGCGCCTTGGACTTCGTCGGGGTGGGCGTCGGCTTCGGCTTCGGGGTGGCCTTCGCGCTCGGCTTCGCCGACGGGGAGACGTGGATCTTTCCGCCGCCCGTCACCGGGCCCCCCGACTCCCCGGCGGGGGTCTGGGTGGCGCCGCCCTGCGTCGTCAGCTCCGGGGCCTGCCGGGTCTGGACCTGGCGCTCGCTCGTACCGGCGTTGCCGACGGTGAACGTGTCCCCGCCGGGAAGCAGACCCGAGGCGACGGCGACGGCGCCGACCGCGACCGCGGCCGAGGCGCCGAGCAGACCGGTGCGCACGGGCCGCCGCCGGCCGGTACCCCGGCGCGGGCGGCCCGAACCGGCCGCGTAATCTTCTGCGGCGGGTGTGGCGCCGGAGCGACGGTGGCGTCCCATCTGCTCTGCCTTCCTCTTGCTGGTCTTTGCTGATCTTTGCTGTCGGTATCGTTCCGGGTGACAGTCGAACGGCGCGCGCCCGAACGGGTGAGGCCTGTTCGGTCCGGACTGTACGCGATGAGAAGCGGGGGCGATGTGCTCATCCGGCAACCCGCCCGTTAGCGTGCAGCCATGAGTGACGACGTACGGATGACCGCCTGGGTGCGCGGCCGGGTACAGGGAGTGGGCTTCCGCTGGTTCACCAGGGCAAACGCCTTGGAGATCGGCGGCCTGGTGGGCTTCGCCCTGAACCTCGACGACGGCCGGGTGCAGGTGGTGGCCGAGGGGCCGCGTGAGAATTGCCACCGTCTGCTCGACTGGCTCCAGTCGGACGACACACCCGGACGTGTGGACGGTGTCACTGAGATCTGGGACACGCCGCGGGGCGGCTACGACGGCTTCGCCATCCGCTGACGATCACGCTCCGACACCCCGCCCGGTGACCGAGAGCGGCTCCGGGCGGACGCGCGGTAACAGGGGCGTGACCAGCGAAGCGCCTGATGGTTGCCATCTGACGCCGGGCGTGCAAGGCTGCCCGGTAAGGATGATCGCGACGCCCCCGATGCTCCGAGTTCGAAGGCCCCGCCGCCCGCTGAGCGGCCGTGGACTCCTCGGTAGCCCTTCAAACGGGGCGTGATCGTGTTGACCGTCAAACTTTTTGGTGAGACTCTGGAAGCCCCGCGCACCTTAGCTGTTTGGCAGTGGAACCGGCACGACAAGCAGTACTGCCGAGCACCGCGGGTGCGAATCCCTCACGACCCACACCGCTTCGGTCGGTCACTCATTGTGGAGGACCATCCATCATGGCAAAGGCGCTTCTCGGTTACGTCGGCGGCTCCGACCCGCGACTCCTCGCCGAGATGCGACGGCTTCAGCAGCGTGTCCAGGACCTCGAATCCGAGCTGGTACGGATCCAGTCCGAGAACGACACGCTCGCCGCTGCCGCCGCTCAGCACCAGGGAGAGTCGCTGCTGAACAGCATCGACCTCGACGTACCCCAGGCAGAGCCTGCGCTCACCTGACAACCCAGCCCCCAGGGGCCAGGTGGAAAGCATTCTCGTCGGCGCAGCCGAACACCAACCACAGCCGATCGTGCGGAACGACGCACGTGCACGACGGCTGGACCTGCAAGGGGCGCTCCGGCGTCCCTTCTCTCTTTCACCCGCTGTTTCCCCCGCGTCCCACCCCTCCTCATCCGAGGATCTGCCCCACGTCATCGCGGGTGAAACGCACGGGCCCCGGTAGAGTCCCCGGAGTGCACCTCAAGGCCTTGACGCTCCGCGGATTCAAATCGTTCGCCTCCGCGACCACACTGCGGTTCGAACCCGGAATCACCTGTGTCGTGGGCCCCAACGGATCGGGCAAGTCCAATGTCGTGGACGCGCTCTCCTGGGTCATGGGCGAGCAGGGCGCCAAGTCGCTGCGCGGCGGCAAGATGGAGGACGTCATCTTCGCCGGCACGACCGGGCGCCCGCCGCTCGGCCGCGCCGAGGTCTCGCTGACCATCGACAACTCCGACGGCGCCCTGCCCATCGACTACGCCGAGGTCACGCTCACCCGGATCATGTTCCGCGGCGGCAGCAGCGAGTACCAGATCAACGGCGACACCTGCCGGCTGCTCGACTTCCAGGACCTGCTCTCCGACTCCGGCATCGGACGCGAGATGCACGTCATCGTCGGACAGGGGCAGCTCGACTCCGTGCTGCACGCCGACCCGATGGGCCGCCGCGCCTTCATCGAGGAGGCCGCCGGAGTCCTCAAGCACCGCAAACGCAAAGAGAAGGCGCTGCGGAAGCTGGACGCGATGCAGGCCAACCTCGCGCGCGTGCAGGACCTCACCGACGAACTCCGCCGCCAGCTCAAGCCGCTCGGCCGGCAGGCCGCCGTCGCCCGCCGCGCCGTCGTCATCCAGGCCGACCTGCGTGACGCCCGCCTCCGCATCCTCGCCGACGACCTCGTCCGCCTCCAGGAGGCGCTGACCGCCGAGGTCGCCGACGAAGCCGCCCTGCTCGCCCGCAAGGAGGCCACCGAGACCGAACTGCGCGCCGCCCTCGCGAAGGAGGCCGACCTGGAGGCGGAGGCCCGCACCCTGGTGCCCCGCCTGGAGCGCGCGCAGCAGAACTGGTACGACCTCTCCCAGCTCGCCGAACGCGTCCGCGGCACCGTCTCCCTCGCCGACGCGCGCGTGAAGAGCGCCACCACGGCCCCCGCCGAGGAACGCCGCGGCCGCGACCCGGAGGACCTGGAGCGCGAGGCGACCCGCGTCCGCGAACAGGAGGCGGAACTCGAAGCCGCCCTGGAGGTCGCCGAACGCGCCCTGGAGGACAGCGTCGCCCACCGCGCCGACCTGGAGCGGACGCTCGCCGACGAGGAGCGCCGCCTCAAGGACCTGGCCCGCGCCATCGCCGACCGGCGCGAAGGCCTCGCCCGGCTGCACGGCCAGGTCAACGCCGCCCGCTCGCGCGCCGCCTCCGCCCAGGCCGAGATCGACCGGCTCGCCGCCGCCCGCGACGAGGCCGCCGAACGCGCGGCCGCGGCCCAGGAGGAGTACGAGCAGCTCAAGGCCGAGGTCGACGGCCTCGACGCGGAGGACACCGAGCACGGCGAGCGGTACGAGGCCGCCCGCCGCGAACTCGCCGACGCCGAGGCCGCGCTGACCGCCGCCCGCGAAGCCGCCGCCACCGCCGAACGCCGCCGCGCCGCCACCCGCGCCCGGCACGACACCCTCGCCCTCGGACTGCGCCGCAAGGACGGCACCGGCGCGCTGCTCTCCGCGGACCTCGCCGGACTCCTCGGCCCGGCGGCCGAACTCCTCACCGTCGCCCCGGGATACGAGATCCCCCTCGCCGCCGCCCTCGGCACGACCGCCGACGCACTCGCCGCCGACGGGCCCTCCTCCGCCGCCGAGGCCCTGCGCCTGCTGCGCAAGCAGGACGCGGGCCGCGCCTCCCTGATCCTGGCCGGAGCCCCCGAGCCCGAACCCGCGGCGGCGGCCCAGCGACACCCGTACGCCGCCGACCTCGTCCGCGGACCCGCCGAACTCCTCGGCGCCGTCCGCCGTCTGCTCGCCGGAATCGTCGTCGTCGGGGACCTCGACGAGGCCGTCGAACTGGTCAGGTCCCGGCCCGCGCTGACCGCCGTCACCGCCGAAGGGGACCTGCTCGGGGCGCACTTCGCGCACGGTGGCTCCGCCGGCGCGCCCAGCCTCCTCGAAGTCCAGGCCTCCGTCGCCGAGGCCGCCGCCGAGCTCGACGAACTGGCCGTGCGGTGCGAGGAACTGACGGCCGCGCAGGAGGAGGCCGCCGAGCGGCGGCGCCACGCCGCCGTGCTCGTCGAGGAGCTCGACGCCCGGCGCCGCGCCGGCGAGCGCGAGCGCTCCGACGTGGCCCAGCGCCTCGGGCGGCTCGCCGGGCAGGCCAGGGGAGCGGCGGGGGAGGCCGAGCGCACCGCGGCGGCCGCCGCCCGCGCCCAGGAAGCCCTGGAGAAGGCCACCGCCGAAGCCGAGGAGCTGGCCGAACGGCTCCTCGTGGCCGAGGAGACGCCGACCGAGGACGAGCCCGACACCGCCACCCGCGACCGGCTCGCGAGCGAGGGCACCCGGGCGCGCCAGACCGAGATGGAGGCGCGGCTCCAGGTCCGTACCCACGAGGAGCGGGTCAAGGGGCTCGCCGGACGGGCCGACTCGCTCGACCGGGCCGCCCGCGCCGAACGGGAGGCACGCGCGCGTGCCGAGCGGCGCCGGGCCCGGCTGCGCCACGAGGAGCGGGTCGCCGGCGCCGTCGCCGCGGGCGCCCGCGGCCTCCTCGCCCACATCGAGGTGTCCCTGGTGCGCGCCGAGCGCGAGCGGGTGGCGGCCGAGGAGGCACGGGCCGAGCGGGAGCAGGGCCTGGCGGCCGCCCGGGCCAGGGGCCGGGACCTCAAGGCGGAGCTCGACAAGCTGACCGACTCCGTCCACCGGGGCGAGGTGCTCGGCGCCGAGAAGCGGCTGCGGATCGAGCAGTTGGAGGCGAAGGCCCTCGAGGAGTTCGGCGTGGAGTCGGGCGACCTCGTCGCCGAGTACGGCCCCGACCAGCCCGTACCCCCGTCGCCGACCGCCGAGGGCGACCCGGAGGACGCGGCCGAGGCCCGGCCGCGCCCGTTCGTCCGTTCGGAGCAGGAGAAGCGGCTGAAGGCCGCCGAACGGGCGTACCACCAGCTCGGCAAGGTCAATCCGCTGGCCCTGGAGGAGTTCGCGGCCCTGGAGGAGCGGCACAAGTTCCTCTCGGAGCAGCTGGAGGACCTGAAGAAGACCCGTACCGACCTGCTTCAGGTCGTGAAGGAGGTCGACCTGCGCGTCGAGCAGGTCTTCACCGAGGCCTACCGGGACACCGCCCGCGAGTTCGAGGGCGTCTTCTCGCGGCTCTTCCCGGGCGGCGAGGGCCGGCTCGTCCTCACCGACCCGGACAACATGCTCACCACCGGCGTCGAGGTGGAGGCCCGCCCGCCGGGCAAGAAGGTCAAGCGGCTCTCGCTGCTCTCCGGCGGCGAGCGCTCGCTCACCGCCGTGGCGCTGCTCGTCTCGATCTTCAAGGCCAGGCCCAGCCCGTTCTACGTGATGGACGAGGTCGAGGCGGCGCTCGACGACACCAACCTCCAGCGGCTGATCGCGATCATGCGGGAGCTCCAGGAGTCCTCGCAGCTGATCGTGATCACGCACCAGAAGCGGACGATGGAGGTCGCGGACGCGCTGTACGGCGTGTCCATGCAGGGCGACGGCGTCTCGAAGGTGATCAGCCAGCGCCTCCGCTGAACGGTATTCCTTCAAGTTCTGAACTCAAGCACCATCGCTGTGCTCATAAAGTCACATGACATCGACTATTGACTTCGAAACTTGAAGGCATAGTCTCTGCAACGTTGCTTTTACCTTCACGTGGTGGGCGGCGTGAAGTTGTGCGCCACTGGAAGGGCTCGCCCGCCCCACCGAGGAGTCCATGTGACCAGCACCGCGCAGGCGCCCACGCCGCCGCCTTCCGAAGGCCGGGCGGCTCACCCGGACCACCTCGGCCACGTCATCTTCATCACCGCCTCCGCCGCCATGGGCGGCTTCCTCTTCGGCTACGACAGCTCCGTCATCAACGGCGCCGTCGAGGCGATCCGCGACCGCTACGACATCGGCTCCGGCACCCTCGCGCAGGTCATCGCCATCGCCCTGATCGGCTGCGCCATCGGCGCCGCCACCGCAGGACGCATCGCCGACCGCATCGGCCGCATCCGCTGCATGCAGATCTCCGCGGTCCTCTTCGCCGTCAGCGCCGTCGGCTCCGCGCTGCCCTTCGCCCTCTGGGACCTCGCCCTCTGGCGGATCATCGGCGGCTTCGCCATCGGCATGGCCTCCGTCATCGGCCCCGCGTACATCGCCGAGGTCGCCCCCGCCGCCTACCGCGGCCGCCTCGGCTCCTTCCAGCAGGCCGCGATCGTCATCGGCATCGCCATCTCCCAGCTCGTCAACTACGGCATCCTCCAGCTCGCCGACGGCGACCAGCGCGGTGAGATCGGCGGCCTGGAGGCCTGGCAGTGGATGCTCGGCGTGATGGTCGTCCCCGCACTCCTCTACGGCATGCTGTCCTTCGCGATCCCCGAGTCCCCGCGCTTCCTCATCTCCGTCGGGAAGACCGACCGGGCCAAGGAGGTCCTCGCCGAGGTCGAGGGCCACGGCGTCGACCTCGACCACCGCGTCGCCGAGATCGACGCGGCCATGCGCAGCGAGCACAAGTCCACCTTCAAGGACCTGTTCGTCGCCGGCAGCAGGTTCAAGCTGCTGCCCATCGTCTGGGTCGGCATCGGACTCTCGGTCTTCCAGCAGCTCGTCGGCATCAACGTCGCCTTCTACTACTCCGCGACCCTCTGGCAGTCCGTCGGCATCGACCCGTCCGGCTCGTTCTTCTACTCGTTCACCACGTCGATCATCAACATCATCGGCACCGTGATCGCGATGGTCCTGGTCGACCGCGTCGGCCGCAAGCCGCTCGCCCTCGTCGGCTCCGTCGGCATGGCGATCGCCCTCGGCTTCGAGGCCTGGGCCTTCTCCGCCGACCTCGTCGACGGCAAGCTGCCCCAGACCCAGGGCGTCGTGGCCCTCGTCGCCGCCCACGTCTTCGTGCTCTTCTTCGCCCTCTCGTGGGGCGTGGTGGTCTGGGTCTTCCTCGGCGAGATGTTCCCCAACCGGATCCGCGCCGCGGCCCTCGGCGTCGCCGCCTCCGCCCAGTGGATCGCCAACTGGGCCATCACCGCCAGCTTCCCGTCCCTCGCGGACTGGAACCTCTCCGGCACCTACATCATCTACACGGTCTTCGCCGTGCTCTCGATCCCCTTCGTACTGCTGTACGTCAAGGAGACGAAGGGCAAGGCGTTGGAGGAGATGGGCTAAACCCCGCTGCCCCTCTCCTCGCGACGACTGCCCCGGCTCACGCGCTGAGCCGGGGCAGTACGCCGTTCCTCACGCCGTGAGCCGCGGCAGTACGTCCCCGCAGAACAGCCGCAGGCTCCGCCACCCCTCCTCGACCGGCATCCCGCCGCACAGCGGATGCAGCACCAGGCTCTCCAGGCCGAGCGCCAGGCACTCCTCCGGGGTGACCACCCGGTACACCCCCTCCGCCCGCAGCTCCGCCACCGTCGTCGCCGTCGACTTCACCGCCGAGCGGATGTCCTTCGACTGCCAGGAGGCGTACGTCCGCGCCTCGTGCAGGAAGTGCTCGCCGTACTCCGCCCAGGTCCGGTCCGGGTCCTCCGACAGATGCAGCAGCGGGGTCTCCTCGGCCGGCATCATCGTCCAGCCCTCCGTGCCGTACTCCGCGCACCGCTCCCGGTAGTACGTCTCGAGCTCCGGCAGGTGCGCGCTCGGGAAGAACGGCAGCCCGAGCCGGGCCGCCCGCCGCGCCGCCGCCCGCGAGGAACCCCCGACGAGCAGCAGCGGATGCGGCCGGGTGAAGGGCCGCGGGGTGACCCGTACCGTACGGCCCTGATACGTGAAAGGCTCCCCGGTCCAGGCCGTCAGCAGGGTCTCCAGGAGCAGGTCCTGGAGCTTGCCGCGCCGCCCCCAGTCGACCCCCCGCTCCTCGTACTCCTCCGGCCGGTACCCGATCCCGGCCACTGTCACGAGCCGCCCCCCGCTCAGCAGGTCCAGGACCGCGATGTCCTCGGCCAGGCGCAGCGGATCGTGCAGGGGGCCGATGATCGCCGAGACGGTGACCGCGATCCTGCGGGTCGCGCCGAAGACCGCACCGGCGAAGGCGAAGGGGGAGGGGAGCCAGTTGTTCTCGACCCCGTGGTGCTCCTCGGTCTGCACGGTGTCGACGCCGTGCCCGTCGGCGTACGCGGCCATGGCGAGCGCGGCCCGGTAGCGCTCGGAGAGGGACTCCGGGGTCGCGCGGGGATCGACGAGGTTGAACCGTACGACGCTGAACGGCATGGGAAGTCCCCCTTCGCTGGTGCGCGGAAGGGGGACGGTATCTGACGTAGCGTCAGATGGAAACGGTCTCGCGCACTTCGGCGGGCGCGACCGTCGCCTTCTGCGCGGTCCGAGGCAGCACCGCGTACAGCGCCCCCGCGACCACGATCGTCACCGCCCAGCCCAGACCGTTCTCACCGATCCAGGACGAGGCGAGCGGACCGGAGAACCAGTCGACCTTGGTGAACAGCAGGCCCACGACCAGCGCCACGGCCCACGCCGTCATCGCCTGCCAGGCGAAACCGCCCCGGTACCAGTAGGCGCTGGTCCTCGTCGTGTCCATCAGCGCCACCGCGTCGTACGACCTCCGGCGCAGCATGTCCACGCCGAAGACCCCGATCCACGCCGAGAACGCCACCGCGAGCAGCGTCAGGAAAGAGATGAAGGAGCCGATGAAGCTGGTCGCCACCACCATCAGGAGGAAACCGAAGACCAGGCTGATCACGGCGTTCACGCTCACCGCCGCCGCGCGCGGCACCTTGATGCCGAGGGTCTGCGCGGTGAACCCGGCCGAGTACATCGACATCGAGTTGATCAGCAGCATCCCGATCAGGGCGATCACCAGATACGGCACCGAGATCCACATCGGCAGCAGCTCGCCGATGAAGGAGACCGGGTCCTGCGCCGAGGCCAGGTCCGGCGTGGACACCGCCATCACCGCGCCCATCAGCACCATCGGGAGCACCACGATCCCGGCGCCGCCGATCGTCGAGCCGACCATCGCGCGCGAGGAGGCCGTCCGGGGCAGATAGCGGGTGAAGTCGGGGCCCGAGGGAACCCAGCTGATGCCGCCGGCCGCGATCGTGCCGATGCCCGCGACCATCATCGCCGTCGAGCCGGCCGGCTTGTCGAAGACCGCCGACCAGTCGGTGTTCGCCACCAGATGGACCAGGACGAGCACCGAGAAGGCGCCGAAGAGGTACGTCGACCACTTGCTGCACACCCGCAGCGCGTTGATCCCGAGACCCGAGACCAGGAACGTGCAGGTCACGAACAGCAGCAGGGTCACCACGATGAGGAGCGTGTTCGACTTCACGCCGAAGAGCAGATCGAGGACGGTCAGCACCGCGTACGCGCCCGCGACCGCGTTGATCGTCTCCCAGCCCCAGCGGGCCACCCAGATCAGCGCACCGGGAAAAAGGTTTCCGCGCTGACCGAACACGGCCCGCGACAGCGCCATGCCCGGCGCCCCGCCGCGCTTCCCCGCGATCGAGATCAGGCCGACGATCCCGTACGAGAGGACCGGCGCGACGACCGCCACGGTCAGGACCTGCCAGAAGTTCAGGCCGTTGAAGACGATCAGACCGGCGCCCATCGTGAGCAGCAGCACACTGATGTTGGCCGCGACCCAGGTCGGGAAGAGCTCGCGGACCTTGCCGGTCCGCTCGGCGTCGGGGACGGGCTCGAGACCGCGGGTCTCCATGGCACCGTCGTGCGCCGCGCCTGCGGCTTCGGAGGCGGCGTGGGGCATAGGGGTACTCCGTTGTACAGATGTGGGGGAACCGCCCACTGTACGTGCTCCGCCATCGGCCCCCTCGTGGCCGATACTGGACGGGTTATGGAACTCATCCTTGCTGTAGTCATCGCTCTGGTCGTCGCGGTCGCCGTGACGAGCGGGCTCGTGATCAGCGGTCGCAAGAAGAAGCAGCTGCCGCCGGCCGAGCCGCCGTCCACCACGCCGACCATCACCGCTCCGCCCGCAGAGCCGCACGTCGGCGAGGAGGCGGAGACGCCGCGGGAGGAACCACGCCGCACCGTCGAGGAGGTCGAGCTCCCCACCGCCGAGGCCCCGGCCGCGGTCGAGGAGCCGCTCGTCGAGGAGCCCGTCGCTCCCGAGATCGAGGTCCCCGAGCCGACCGCCGGCCGTCTCGTACGGCTCCGGGCCCGGCTCGCCCGCTCCCAGAACTCGCTGGGCAAGGGGCTGCTCACGCTCCTGTCCCGCGAGCACCTCGACGAGGACACCTGGGAGGAGATCGAGGAGACCCTCCTCACGGCCGACGTCGGCGTCGCCCCCACCCAGGAGCTCGTCGACCGGCTGCGCGAGCGCGTCAAGGTGCTCGGCACCCGCACCCCCGACGAGCTGCGCGGCCTGCTCCGCGAGGAGCTCGTCGCCCTCCTCGGAGACTTCGACCGCTCGGTGAAGACCGAGAGCCCCGAGGACACCCCGGGCGTGGTCATGGTCGTCGGCGTCAACGGCACCGGCAAGACCACCACCACCGGCAAGCTGGCCCGTGTCCTCGTCGCCGACGGCAAGTCCGTCGTCCTCGGCGCCGCCGACACCTTCCGCGCCGCCGCCGCCGACCAGCTCCAGACCTGGGGCGAGCGCGTCGGCGCCCGCACGGTCCGCGGCCCCGAGGGCGGCGACCCGGCGTCGATCGCCTTCGACGCGGTCAAGGAGGGCATCGCCGAGAACGCCGACGTCGTCCTCATCGACACCGCCGGCCGGCTCCACACCAAGACCGGCCTCATGGACGAGCTCGGCAAGGTCAAGCGCGTCGTCGAGAAGCACGGCCCGCTCGACGAGATCCTCCTCGTCCTCGACGCCACCACCGGCCAGAACGGCCTGATCCAGGCCCGCGTCTTCGCCGAGGTCGTGGACATCACCGGCATCGTGCTGACCAAGCTCGACGGCACCGCCAAGGGCGGCATCGTCGTCGCCGTCCAGCGCGAGCTGGGCGTCCCGGTCAAGCTGGTCGGCCTCGGCGAGGGTCCGGACGACCTGGCGCCCTTCGAGCCGGGCGCCTTCGTCGACGCCCTGATCGGCGACTGACCCGCGGTCCACGCGCACGCGTGAGGGCCCCCGCCACCAGGTGGCGGGGGCCCTCACGCATGTCCAGCGCTCACGTGCCCCTAGAAGTGCGTGCGGTGGCAGATGTACGCCAGGGTGCCGAGCAGCAGCCGGGCCTGCGGCGGCGCGCCCGCCGTGTCCAGCGTCGGCGGACGCAGCCAGCGCACCGGACCGAGCCCGCCCAGGTCCGACGGGGGAGCGGTGATGTGGGAACCGGGGCCCAGGCAGTGCAGGTCCAGATCGGCGTCGTCCCAGCCCATCCGGTACAGCAGCTGAGGCAGCTCGGCCGCCGCGCCCGGGGCCACGAAGAACCGCGCCCGGCCGGTCGGGGTCGCGCACACCGGGCCCAGGGGAAGCCCCATGCGCTCGAGCCGCACCAGCGCCCGCCGGCCCGCCGCCTCGGCGACCTCGATCACGTCGAAGGCCCGGCCGACCGGGAGGAGCAGCGCCGCGCCCGGGTACTCGGACCAGGCCTTGGTGGCGTCGTCGAGGCCGGCGCCGGCCGGGACCGGTTCCGCGAACGCGAGGGGATGCGCGCCGGGGGCCGCGCAGGCCGGATCCCCGCAGGAGCACCGGCCGGAGACGGCCCGCACGCCGGGGACGACGTCCCAGCCCCAGAGTCCCGTGTACTCCGCCACCGCTGTGCACTCCGTGGTGCGTACGCGGCGGCGTGCGCCGGACCGCATCTCACGAATGCCGCCGATCGTGAAACCCATGCCCCCTCCAACGGGTCGAGCGCGCCGGTGGTTACGACCCGGAGCACCATCGTCACCCTTCGTCACGCTCCGTCCGCCGAAAATGGCGCACGGTGGTGCGTGGGGTGGTGCGGACCCTGGCACACGCCTCTCCGTGCTTCCGTCCGCCGACTCCGGTTCGTCGCATGTCAAGTGAATCGCGTTCCACGCGTGGCGAGTTCATTCGAAGGGGTGGCGAATGGTGGCGTTTCTTGAATCGACCTCGTGGAGGGGTGATCGTAGGATTACTTTCGGTACTCGAACCCCCGGGGCCGTCAGCACGCGTGGGTATGCCGGAGGCAACCCGGTTTCCAGTTCGAAGGAGTGCGAACGTCGGACGGGTGCCGCGAGAGGCGGCATTCTGATAGGGGTTCGGACGACAGTTTTTTCAGGTGGATGGGGGCGTTCCAGTGAGCGGCAACGGCGCAGACGGTACGACTGCCGGCAAGCGCCCGAACGAGCAGCTGGGCTCGTGGTTCGTGCGCAGCGGCTGGTCGAAGGGCGAACTGGCACGCCAAGTGAACCGCCGGGCGCGCCAGATGGGCGCGCACCACATCTCCACCGACACCTCGCGCGTGCGCCGCTGGCTCGACGGCGAGCAGCCCCGCGAGCCCATCCCGCGGATCCTCTCCGAGCTCTTCTCCGAGCGCTTCGGCTCGGTCGTCGCCGTCGAGGACCTCGGGCTGCGCACCGCCCACCAGTCGCCCTCCGTCTCCGGCGTCGACCTGCCCTGGGCCGGCCCGCAGACCGTCGCCCTGCTCAGCGAGTTCTCCCGCAGCGACCTCATGCTCGCCCGCCGGGGCTTCCTCGGCTCCTCGCTCCAGCTCGCCGCGGGACCCGCCCTCATCGAACCGATGCAGCGCTGGCTCGTCCCGACGCCCGTCGGCGACTTCGAGCGCCCCGAGCCCCTCGTGGACTCCCGCCGCCCGAACCGGCTCTCCGAGGTCGAGCTCGACCTCCTGGAGTCCACCACCGCCATGTTCCGCAAGTGGGACGCCCAGTGCGGCGGCGGACTGCGCCGCAAGGCGGTCGTCGGCCAGCTCCACGAGGTCACCGACCTCCTCCAGGAGCCCCAGCCCGCCGCCACCGCCAAGCGCCTCTTCACCTGCGCCGCCGAGCTCGCCGAGCTCGCCGGCTGGATGAGCTACGACGTCGGCCTCCAGCCCACCGCCCAGAAGTACTTCGTGCTCGCCCTGCACGCCGCCAAGGAGGCCGGCGACAAGCCCCTCGGCTCGTACATCCTGTCCTCGATGAGCCGCCAGATGATCCACCTCGGCCGGCCCGACGACGCCCTCGAACTCATCCACCTCGCCCAGTACGGCAGTCGGGACTGCGCCACCGCGCGCACCCAGGCCATGCTGTATGCGATGGAGGCCCGCGCCTACGCCAACATGGGCCAGCCCTCCAAGTGCAAGAGGGCCGTCCGGATGGCCGAGGACACCTTCGCCGACGTCGGCCTCGACGGCGAGCCCGAGCCCGACTGGATCGGCTTCTTCTCCGAGGCCGAGCTCAACGGCGAGAACTCCCACTCCTACCGAGACCTCGCCTACGTCGCCGGCCGCTCCCCGACCTACGCCTCGCTCGCCGAGCCCGTCATGGAGCGGGCCGTCGAGCTCTTCGAGAAGGACCCCGACCACCAGCGGTCGTACGCGCTCAACCTGATCGGCATGGCCACCGTCCACCTCCTCAAGCGCGAGCCCGAGCAGTCCGTGGTCCTCGCCGAGAAGGCCCTCGGAGTCGCCCGCAGCATCCGCTCCGAGCGGGTCAACACCCGGCTCCGCAAGACCGTCGACCACGCCGCCCGCAACTACAGCGACGTCGCCGAGGTCGTCCAGCTCACCGACCGGCTCACCCAGCTCCTCCCCGAGGCCGCCGAAGCGGTCTGACCCCACAGGAAAGGGCCCCACGGCCCGCCCCGGCCCCGCTGCGGGGCCCGCACAGACCCCGGCCGCGCCGGCCGTCCCGTAAAGCCCGACTCGGCTCCCCCGCCGCAAGGTCACACGGACGGCCCGGCGCGGCCGGCTTCGTTCCCCCGGACGGTGGACGGACGTCTCCTCGCCGTGATCCGGGCGTTCACGGTCGCGTAACACGCCCCACCCCTTCGTCACGGCCGCGAAACATCGAGCGGCATCGGTGGAAACCGCGGCGCGCGAATCTCTGGCGCATAACCGGCCACCCCTCACGGCCGGACGCTCCCCGGCCCCGCCCCGCACAGGCCGCTTCGACGACGAGGAGACGCCGATGGCACCAGCCATCACGACCCTGGCCGCAGACGCCCCCCAGCTGTCCGCCGCCAACACCGGGTTCATGCTCATCTGCTCCGCCCTGGTCATGCTGATGACCCCGGCACTCGCCTTCTTCTACGGAGGCATGGTCCGCGTCAAGTCCACCCTCAACATGCTGATGATGAGCTTCATCAGCCTCGGGATCGTCACGGTCCTCTGGGTGCTCTTCGGCTTCAGCCTCGCCTTCGGCACCGACTCGGGCTCGATCATCGGCTGGTCCTCCGACTACGTCGGCCTCAGCGGCATCGGCATCACCGAGCTCTGGGACGGCTACACCATCCCGGTCTACGTCTTCGCCGTCTTCCAGCTGATGTTCGCGATCATCACGCCCGCCCTCATCAGCGGCGCCCTCGCCGACCGCGTCAAGTTCACCGCCTGGGCCCTCTTCATCACCCTCTGGGTCACGCTCGTCTACTTCCCCGTCGCCCACTGGGTCTGGGGCGCCGGCGGCTGGCTCTTCGAGATGGGCGTCATCGACTTCGCCGGCGGCACCGCCGTCCACATCAACGCCGGCGCCGCCGCCCTCGGCGTGATCCTCGTCATCGGCAAGCGCGTCGGCTTCAAGAAGGACCCGATGCGCCCGCACAGCCTCCCGCTGGTCATGCTCGGCGCCGGTCTCCTCTGGTTCGGCTGGTTCGGCTTCAACGCCGGCTCCTGGCTCGGGAACGACGACGGCGTCGGCGCCGTGATGTTCGTCAACACCCAGGTCGCCACCGCCGCCGCCATGCTCGCCTGGCTCGCGTACGAGAAGATCCGCCACGGCTCCTTCACCACCCTCGGCGCCGCCTCCGGCGCGGTCGCCGGCCTCGTCGCCATCACCCCGTCCGGCGGCTCCTGCTCCCCGCTCGGCGCGATCGCCATCGGCGCCATCGCCGGTCTCCTCTGCGCCATGGCCGTCGGCCTCAAGTACAAGTTCGGCTACGACGACTCCCTCGACGTCGTCGGCGTCCACCTCGTCGGCGGTGTCGCGGGCTCCCTCCTCGTCGGCCTCTTCGCCACCGGCGGCGTCCAGTCCGACGCCAAGGGCCTCTTCTACGGCGGCGGCCTGGAACAGCTCGGCAAGCAGGCCGTCGGCGTCTTCGCGGTCCTCGCCTACTCCCTCGTCGCCTCCGCGATCCTCGCCCTGATCATCGACAAGACCATGGGCATGCGCGTCAGCGAGGACGACGAGGTCTCCGGCATCGACCAGGTCGAGCACGCCGAGACCGCGTACGACTTCAGCGGAGCCGGCGGCGGCGTCGCCCCCCGCACCGCCGCCCCCTCCGCCGCCCCCACGCAGAACACGAAGGTGGACGCATGAAGCTCATCACCGCGGTCGTGAAGCCGCACCGGCTCGACGAGATCAAGGAGGCCCTCCAAGCCTTCGGCGTCCACGGCCTCACCGTCACCGAGGCCAGCGGATACGGCCGCCAGCGCGGCCACACCGAGGTCTACCGGGGCGCCGAGTACACCGTCGACCTCGTCCCCAAGATCCGCGTCGAGGTCCTCGTCGAGGACGAGGACGCCGAACAGCTCATCGACGTCGTCGTGAAGGCCGCCCGGACCGGCAAGATCGGAGACGGCAAGGTGTGGAGCGTGCCGGTCGAGACCGCCGTACGGGTCCGCACCGGCGAGCGCGGACCGGACGCACTGTAAGCACGGATGGGAGCCGCCGGGTGACGAACCTCGACACGAGCGACACGACCGAAGAATCGGGACCCGGCGGATACGCGGCGGCCCGGCTGCTCCTCCTCCAGGAGAAGGAGCGGCCCGGGCCGCCGCGCCGTGCCGCCCTCGCCCGGCTCACCGACGACTGGCTGGCCGGCCTCTTCGCCGCCGCCGCACCGCCCCGCGGGACCGCCCTCGTCGCCGTCGGCGGCTACGGGCGCGCCGAACTCTCCCCGCGCAGCGACCTCGACCTCCTCCTGCTCCACGACGGCACCGCCGACAAGGCCGCCGTCGCCGCCCTCGCCGACCGGATCTGGTACCCCGTCTGGGACCTCGGCCTCGCCCTCGACCACTCCGTCCGCACCCCCGCCGAAGCCCGCGCCACCGCCGGCGAGGACCTCAAGGCCCACCTCGGCCTCCTCGACGCCCGCACCGTCGCCGGCGACGCCGGACTCGTCGCCGCCCTCCGCACCACCGTCCTCGCCGACTGGCGCAACCAGGCCCCCCGGCGCCTCCCCGAACTCGACGCGCTCTGCCGGGAGCGCGCCGAACGCGTGGGGGAGCTGCAGTACCTCCTCGAACCCGACCTCAAGGAGGCCAGGGGCGGCCTCCGCGACGCCCAGGTCCTGCGCGCCGTCGCCGCCTCCTGGGTCGCCGACGCCCCCCGCGAAGGCCTCGACACCGCCCGCCGCCGCCTCCTCGACGCCCGCGACGCCCTCCACCTCGCCACCGGCCGCGCCACCGACCGGCTCGCCCTCCAGGAACAGGACGCCGTCGCCACCGGACTCGGCCTCCTCGACGCCGACACCCTGCTGCGCGAGGTGTACGAGGCCGCCCGGACCATCTCGTACGCCACCGACGTCACCTGGCGCGAGGTCAACCGCGTCCTCAAGGCCCGCTCGGCCCGCCCGAGGCTCCGCTCCCTCCTCGGCAGGGGCGGCGGCGCGAAGGCACCCGTCGAGCGCACCCCGCTCGCCGAGGGCGTCGTCGAGATGGACGGCGAGGCCGTCCTCGCGCTCAGCGCCCGGCCCGAGCGCGACCCCGTCCTGCCCCTGCGGGCCGCCGCCGCGGCCGCCCAGTCCGCCCTCCCGATCTCCCTCCACGCCGTACGCCGCCTCGCGGCCGCCGCCCGACCCCTGCCCGTGCCCTGGCCCGCAGAGGCCCGCGAGGAGCTCGTCACCCTCCTCGGCGCGGGCGAGGCCACCGTCCCCGTCTGGGAGGCCCTGGAGGCCGAAGGGCTCATCACCCGGCTCCTGCCCGACTGGGAGCGCGTCCGCTGCCGCCCCCAGCGCAACCCCGTCCACACCTGGACCGTCGACCGGCACCTCGTCGAGACCGCCGTCCGCGCCTCCTCCCTCACCCGCCGCGTCGGCCGCCCCGACCTCCTCCTCGTCGCCGCCCTCCTCCACGACATCGGCAAGGGCTGGCCCGGCGACCACTCCGTCGCCGGCGAGACCATCGCCCGCGACCTCGCCGCCCGCATCGGCTTCGACCGCACCGACACCGCCGTCATCGCCACCGCCGTCCGCCACCACCTGCTCCTCGTCGAGACCGCCACCCGGCGCGACCTCGACGACCCCGCCACCGTTCAGTCCGTCGCCACCGCCGTCGGCACCCTCGGCACCCTGGAGCTCCTGCACGCCCTCACCGAGGCCGACGCGCTGGCCACCGGCCCCGCCGCCTGGTCCTCCTGGCGCGCCTCGTTGGTCGCCGACCTGGTCAAACGCGTTGCCGGCGTCCTCGCGGGCGCACCCCTGCCCGACCCCGAGGCCGCCGCCCCCAGCGCCGAACAGGAACGCCTCGCGATCGAGGCGCTGCGCACGGGCGAACCCGTCCTGACCCTGCGTACCGAGCCCGTCGTCGCGGAGTCGGAGGGACCCGAACCCGTCGGCGTCGAACTCCTCATCGCCCTGCCCGACCAGCCCGGCGTCCTGCCGGCCGTCGCCGGCGTCCTCGCCCTCCACCGGCTCACCGTCCGCGCCGCCGACCTCCGCGCCGTCGAACTCCCCACCGGCCTCGGCTCCGGCTCCGTCCTCGTCCTCGACTGGCGCGTCGCCGCCGAGTACGGCTCCCTGCCCGAGGCCGCCCGGCTCCGCGCCGACCTCGTCCGGGCCCTCGACGGCTCCCTCGACATCCCCGCCCGCCTCGCCGAACGCGAGGCGGCCTACCCGCGCCGCCGGGGCCTGGCCGCCCCGCCGCCCCGCGTCACCGTCGCCGCCGCCGACTCCCGCCTCGCCACCGTCATCGAGGTCCGCGCCCAGGACGCCCCCGGCCTCCTCCACCGCATCGGCCGCGCCCTGGAGGGCGCGGCGGTACGGGTCCGCAGCGCCCACGTCTCCACCCTGGGCGCCAACGCCGTCGACACCCTCTACGTGACCCGCCCGGACGGCTCCCTCCTCCCCGACGAGGAGGCGATCGACCTGGCCCGGGCACTGGAGGAGGCGCTGCGGTGAGACCCTGAGCCGACCGGACCTTCCACCGCCCCCGCGCGCCGGATTCGGCGGGCGGGGGCACACACTTCGAGCGGCCCGATACCCTGGAGGGCAATCCGACCGCCCCCGACACCGACGAGGATCCGCGACCGCCGTGTTCGATACCCTCTCCGACCGCCTTGCAGCGACCTTCAAGAACCTCCGCGGCAAGGGCCGTCTGTCCGAGGCGGACATCGACGCCACCGCGCGCGAGATCCGTATCGCGCTGCTCGAAGCGGACGTCGCCCTGCCGGTCGTCCGTGCCTTCATCAAGCAGGTCAAGGAGCGCTCGCTGGGCGCGGAGGTCTCCCAGGCCCTCAACCCCGCCCAGCAGGTCATCAAGATCGTCAACGAGGAGCTCATCGGCATCCTCGGTGGCGAGACCCGCCGTCTGCGCTTCGCCAAGACCGCGCCGACCGTGATCATGCTCGCCGGTCTCCAGGGTGCCGGTAAGACCACCCTCGCCGGAAAGCTGGGCGTCTGGCTGAAGAGCCAGGGCCACTCCCCGCTGCTCGTCGCCTGCGACCTCCAGCGCCCCAACGCCGTCAACCAGCTCTCCGTCGTCGCGGACCGCGCGGGCGTGGCCTTCTACGGCCCGCAGCCGGGCAACGGCGTCGGTGACCCGGTCCAGGTCGCGAAGGACTCCATCGAGTACGCGCGGACCAAGCTGTACGACGTCGTGATCGTCGACACCGCCGGCCGCCTCGGCATCGACCAGGAGCTGATGCAGCAGGCCGCGGACATCCGCGACGCCGTCAGCCCCGACGAGGTCCTCTTCGTCGTCGACGCCATGATCGGTCAGGACGCGGTCAACACCGCCGAGGCCTTCCGCGACGGCGTCGGCTTCGACGGTGTCGTGCTCTCCAAGCTCGACGGCGACGCCCGCGGTGGTGCCGCGCTCTCCATCGCGCACGTCACCGGCAAGCAGATCATGTTCGCCTCCAACGGCGAGAAGCTGGACGACTTCGACGCGTTCCACCCGGACCGCATGGCGTCCCGCATCCTCGGCATGGGCGACATGCTCTCCCTCATCGAGAAGGCGCAGCAGACCTTCGACGAGGAAGAGGCCGCCAAGATGGCCTCGAAGCTCGCCTCGAAGAAGGGCGAGGGCTTCACGCTCGACGACTTCCTGGCCCAGATGGAGCAGGTCCGCAAGATGGGCTCCATCTCGAAGCTGCTCGGGATGCTGCCCGGCATGGGCCAGATGAAGGAGCAGATCGCCAACATCGACGAGCGGGACGTCGACCGTACGGCCGCCATCATCAAGTCGATGACCCCGGCCGAGCGCCAGGACCCGACCATCATCAACGGCTCCCGGCGTGCCCGTATCGCCAAGGGTTCCGGCGTCGAGGTCAGCGCGGTCAAGAGCCTGGTCGAGCGGTTCTTCGAGGCCCGCAAGATGATGTCCCGCATGGCGCAGGGCGGCGGCATGCCGGGGATGCCGGGCATCCCGGGCATGGGCGGCGGCCCCGGTCGGCAGAAGAAGCAGGTCAAGCAGGCCAAGGGCAAGCGCAAGAGCGGCAACCCGATGAAGCGGAAGGCCGAGGAGCAGGCCGCGGCCGAGCGCCGCGAGCAGGCGCAGGCGGGCGGCGCCTTCGGTCTGCCGGCGGCGGGGCAGACCCCGAAGGACTTCGAGCTCCCGGAGGAGTTCAAGAAGTTCATGGGCTGATCAGTCCGGTGTGAGGGGCCCGGGGCGGTGTGAAACCGCCCCGGGCCCTTCTTCATCCCTCCGGACCGCCCGCAATGCCCCGTTTCTCCCGCTCTTCGATACTGGGGCCACTGCCGCCCCGAGGAGAGCCACGTGGCCAACCCCGTACCCCCGCGCGACCGGACCGACCAGCCCTGGCGCTCGGAAGGGGCCCCGCCACCCCCGTCGCCGAAGAAGAGGATGCCGGGAGGCTGGGGCGGCCTCATCCTCACGGCCCTGATCGTGTACCTGATCGCCAACATCGTGCTGTCGTTCTTCAACGAGGGCGACGGGCCGACCATCTCGTACACCGAGTTCGACAAGCAGGTCGCCGCCGGGAACGTCACCAAGATCTACTCCAAGGGCGACGCGATCCAGGGGCAGCTGAAGAACAAGCAGCCCATCCCCGACGGCGACGGCGACTACACCAAGTTCCAGACCCAGCGGCCCGCCTTCGCCGACGACGACCTGTGGGCGCAGCTGACCAAGCAGAACGTCACGGTCACCGCGCAGCCCGTCGTCCAGGAGCGCAGCTTCCTCGCCAACCTCCTGATCTCGCTCGCGCCGATGCTGCTGCTCGTCCTGCTGTGGGTGTTCATCGCCCGCCGGATGAGCGCGGGCATGGGCGGCGCGGGCGGCATGCTCGGCCGCAAGCAGCCGCCGAAACCGGTCGAGCTGGAGGGCGGCAAGCGCACCACCTTCCAGGACGTCGCCGGCATCGACGAGGTCGAGGGCGAGCTCAACGACGTCGTCGACTTCCTGAAGAACCCGCAGGCCTACCGCGAGATGGGCGCCAAGATGCCCCGCGGTGTGCTCCTCGCGGGCCCTCCCGGCACCGGCAAGACGCTGCTCGCGCGGGCCGTCGCGGGCGAGGCGGGGGTGCCGTTCTTCTCGGCCTCCGCGTCCGAGTTCATCGAGATGATCGTGGGCGTCGGCGCCTCCCGGGTCCGCGAACTGTTCGCCGAGGCCCGCAAGGTCGCCCCCGCGATCATCTTCATCGACGAGATCGACACCATCGGCCGGGCCCGGGGCGGCGGGTCCGGGATGGGCGGGCACGACGAGCGCGAGCAGACCCTCAACCAGATCCTCACCGAGATGGACGGCTTCACCGGCTCCGAGGGAGTCATCGTCCTCGCCGCGACCAACCGGGCCGACGTCCTCGACCCGGCGCTCACCCGGCCGGGCCGCTTCGACCGGATCGTCCACGTCAACCCGCCCGACCGGGGCGGCCGCGCGGCCATCCTCAGGATCCACACCCGGGAGATCCCGCTCGCCAAGGACGTCGACCTGGAGCACGTCGCCCGCACCACCCCCGGCATGACCGGCGCCGAGCTCGCCAACCTCGCCAACGAGGCCGCCCTCCTCGCCGTCAAGCGCGAGCAGAAGACCGTCACCCAGTCCGATCTGTCCGACGCCCTGGAGAAGGTCCAGCTCGGCGCCGAACGGCCGCTCGTGATGCCCCTGGAGGAGCGGCGCCGGACCGCGTACCACGAGAGCGGGCACGCCCTGCTCGGCATGCTCCAGCCCGGAGCCGACCCGGTCCGCAAGATCACCATCGTGCCGCGCGGCCGGGCCCTCGGCGTCACCCTCTCCACCCCCGACTCCGACAAGTACGCCTACACCGAGGACTACCTGCGCGGGCGGATCATCGGCGCCCTCGGCGGGATGGCGGCCGAGCAGGTCGTCTTCGGCGTCATCACCACCGGTGCCGAGAGCGACCTCGAACAGGTCACCAACATCGCCCGCGGCATGGCCGGCCGCTGGGGCATGAGCGAACGCGTCGGCCGCCTCACCGCCATCCCGAGCGACGCCCAGCAGGCGTACGGGCTCTCCGCCGCCCCCGCGACCCTCGACACCGTCGACGAGGAGATGCGCCGCATCGTCGACGAGTGCTACGAGAGCGCGGTACGCCAACTCCGCGAACACCGCGACCAACTGGACGCCCTCGCCGAGGCCCTCCTGGCCAACGAGACCCTGGAGGAGGACGCGGCCTACCGTGCGGCGGGCATCACGCGCGAGGGGCGGGAGGGGGAGGAGCGGGGGTGAGACGGAGGGTTGGATCCCGGATGCTGGATCCAACCTTCGGGATCCAATGTCCTGGACTCAGGATCCCGGATCCAACGTCCTGGCTCTGGATCCTGTATCCAACGTTCTGGCCCTGGATCCCGGATCCAATGTCCTGGATCCAACATCTCGGATCCCAGATCCACGACCTGACGGACTACCCCACCCGGGCGACCACGTACCGGAAGACGTTCGGCATCCATACCGTCCCGTCCGGGCGGACGTACGGGGAGAGTGACTCCTCGATCTCCTTCTCCACCTGGGAGAGGTCCGTCGCGCGGACCGCCTCGTCGAAGGCGCCCGTCGAGAGCAGCCCGCGCACCGCGCTGCCCTCGTCCGCGTAGCCGAAGGGGCAGGCCACCCGGCCGGAGCCGGCCGGTCGCAGCCCCGCCCCGGCCACCAGCGCGTCCAGGTCGGGACCCGGCACGGGCCCGCGGTCCGCGAGGCGGGCCGCGACCCGCAGCACCGGCTCCGTGGCGCACCGCTCCGGCGGCCCCCACCCGGCGAGGACGACCGCCGTGCCAGATTGGGCCGTACGGGTGAGAGTCCGCAGTTCGGGGAGGGTTCCGTCCGTCGGGTGGAAGGCCGTGATCACCTCGTACGGAAGGTCCGCCGGCGGCTCCTCCGTGACCGTGACGCCCTCCGGCAGCCGCTCCCTCGCCAGCTCCACGCGCGCGTGGTCCCGGTCCGCGCCGACGACCCGCGCGCCCCGTGCCGCCGCCATCAGGAGGGCGAGCCCGGAGCCGCAGCCCAGGCCGAGCAGGCGGGTACCCGCGCCCACGCCCAGGCGGTCGTACACCGCCTCGTACAGCGGGACCAGCATGCGTTCCTGGATCTCGGCCCAGTCGCGCGCGGGGTGGTGCGGGACGAGCGTAGGTGTCATGGAAAAGCGCCCCAATCCGTGCTCGGACGACAGCCCCCCGTAGTCAGGGAACTGCGCTTCCCGGGCCGCGTCCAGTGCTCGGGCCGGACCGATTCGCCCGGGGGAGGGGCGGTGCGCCGCCTTGCCTCCGGAGCCGGTAATGTCCTCGCAACATCCCCCGGGCCGCTCCGGCCCCTCGGGGGCGCGCGCACCGCGGCCACGCGCCGGGGCGTATGCGCCACTACGCACCGGCTTGACGATCCCTGCGTGACTTCTCCGCAGATCGGGGCACTGGCCCGCGTCGGGACACATCAAGGCAACTGACGGGTACGTGCAAAATATTTGGGATGCCCCGGAATGGAACCCGGGGGCACTCCGGCTCGTTGTACGCGACGTGAGCACGACACCCCCTGTTCTCGCCGCAGAGCTGGCAGAGGCGTGGGCCGACATTCAGCGGCACCACCCCGAGCTGCCCGACCTTGCCGCGCCCGAGTCCCTGATCGGAGAGTCCTCGTCCGCCTGCGGCGCCGAGCTCTCCTTCGAGCGACTGCTCCACGAGGCAGTCCACGGCATCGCCGCCGCCCGAGGTGTCCGCGACACCTCCCGCGCCGGCCGCTACCACAACCGCAGATTCCTCGCGATCGCCGAGGAGATGGGCCTCGACCATCCCGAGGAGCCGCACGCCAGCAGCGGCTTCTCCCTGGTCACGCTCAACCCCGAGGCCAGGCGCCGCTACCGGCCCACCATCGAGCGGCTCCAGCGCGCACTCAAGGCGCACACGGTCGCCACGGCCGCCGACACCAAGCGCTCCTTCCGTGGACCGGCCGCCCGGCACGGCTCCTCGGGCGGCGGCGTGCGCGTCAAGGCCGTCTGTGACTGCGGGCGCAACGTGCGCGTGGTCCCGTCGGTGCTCGCCCAGGCCCCGATCGTCTGCGGCGGCTGCGGCAAGCCCTTCCGTATCCCGGAGACGGTGGGCGCCGCCAACTGACCCGGCGGCGTGTGGCACAATGGCTAGCTGTACTCGACAGTCGCACAGGACCCCTCTCTCCTCCGGCTGACGCGTCCATCGGGCACCCGAGTACCGCAACCCCACGTGGCATCTCAAGTGCCCAACCACGTCAAGACCAGGAGACACCACTCCAGTGGCAGTCAAGATCAAGCTCAAGCGCCTCGGCAAGATCCGCCAGCCGCACTACCGCATCGTCGTCGCCGACTCGCGCACCCGTCGTGACGGTCGCGCGATCGAGGAGATCGGCCTCTACCACCCGACGTACAACCCGTCGCGTATCGAGGTCGACTCCGAGCGTGCGCAGTACTGGCTGTCCGTCGGCGCCCAGCCGACCGAGCCGGTTCTCGCCATCCTGAAGCTCACCGGCGACTGGCAGAAGCACAAGGGTCTGCCGGCCCCCGAGAAGGCTCTGCTCGTCCCCGCCACGAAGGAGGCGAAGCGCGCCTCGTTCGACGAGTTCGCGAAGACCCTCGAGGGCGGCGACGACAAGGGTGAGGCCATCACCCCGAAGGCCAAGAAGGCCGACAAGAAGGCGGACGAGGCCGAGGCCGCGTCCACCGAGTCGACCGAGGCCTGATCATGCTCGAGGAGGCTCTCGAGCACCTCGTGAAGGGCATCGTCGACAACCCCGACGAGGTGCAGGTCGCCTCGCGCAACCTGCGCCGGGGCCGCGTGCTGGAGGTCCGGGTCCACCCCGACGACCTCGGCAAGGTGATCGGCCGCAACGGCCGCACCGCGCGTGCGCTGCGCACCGTCGTGGGTGCCATCGGCGGCCGGGGGATCCGCGTCGACCTCGTCGACGTGGACCAGGTCCGCTGAGCAGGTCGGCAGCATCACCTTAGTTGTGCCGGCACGGGCCGGGGAGGGCTGAAGAGCCCTCCCCGGCCCGTTGTCGTACGTACGAGCTGTGTGACAGGAGAGTGTGGAGCAGTGCAGTTGGTAGTCGCGCGGATCGGCCGCGCCCACGGCATCAAGGGCGAGGTCACCGTCGAGGTGCGGACGGACGAGCCCGAGCTCAGGCTCGGCCCCGGTGCCGTGCTGTTCACCGACCCGGCCTCCGCCGGGCCGCTGACCATCGAGACCGGCCGCGTCCACAGCGGCCGGCTGTTGCTGCGCTTCGAGGGCGTCCGCGACCGCAACGCCGCCGAGGCCCTGCGCAACATCCTCCTCATCGCCGAGGTCGACCCCACGGAGATGCCCGAGGAGGAGGACGAGTACTACGACCACCAGCTGATCGACCTCGACGTCGTCCTCGCCGACGGCACCGAGATCGGTGTGATCACCGAGATCTCCCACCTGCCCTCGCAGGACCTCTTCATCGTCGAGCGCCCCGACGGCACCGAGCTGATGATCCCCTTCGTCGAGGAGATCGTCACCGAGATCGACCTGGAGGAGCAGCGGGCCGTGATCGACCCGCCGCCCGGCCTGATCGACGACCGCGCCGAGATCGTCTCCTCCCGGGACGACGGCGAGCAGTCCGGCGACGAGGCCGGCGAGGAGCAGGCATGAGGCTCGACGTCGTCACGATCTTCCCCGAGTACCTCGAACCGCTGAACGTCTCCCTCGTCGGCAAGGCACGCGCGCGCGGACAGCTCGACGTCCATGTGCACCACCTGCGCGACTGGACGTACGACCGGCACAACACGGTCGACGACACCCCCTACGGCGGCGGCCCCGGCATGGTCATGAAGACCGAGCCCTGGGGCGACGCGCTCGACCAGACCCTCGCCGACGGCTACGAGGCCGGCGCGTACGGCCCGGTCATGGTCGTCCCCACCCCCAGCGGCCGCCCCTTCACCCAGGAGCTCGCCGTCGAGCTCTCCGAGCGGCCCTGGCTGATCTTCACGCCGGCCCGCTACGAGGGCATCGACCGGCGCGTCATGGACGAGTACGCGACCCGGATGCCGGTGTACGAGGTCTCCATCGGCGACTACGTGCTCGCCGGCGGGGAAGCGGCCGTCCTCGTCATCACCGAGGCCGTGGCCCGCCTGCTGCCCGGCGTCCTCGGCAACGCCGAGTCCCACCGGGACGACTCCTTCGCCCCCGGCGCCATGGCCAACCTCCTGGAGGGCCCCGTCTACACCAAGCCCCCCGAGTGGCGCGGCCGGGACATCCCCGACGTCCTCCTCAGCGGGCACCACGGCAAGATCGCCCGCTGGCGGCGCGACGAGGCCTTCCGTCGCACCGCCGCCAACCGGCCCGACCTCATCGAGCGCTGCGACCCGTCCGCCTTCGACAAGAAGGACCGCGAGGTCCTGTCGATGATGGGGTGGGCGCCCGAGCCCGGCGGCCGATTTTGGCGCAGGGTCGAGGGCGTGGAAGAATAGGCCGCTGTCGTCCGTCCGGCGCGCGCCCCTGCCACAGGGGGAACGACGCCGCCAGAAACGGACGACGCTTCCCATCACTCGTACGTACCGCTGATGACCTGTGGCATCAGCGAGGAAAGAGACCTCCATGGCCTCCCTGCTCGACCAGGTCAACGCGGCCGCGCTCCGCTCCGACCTCCCCGCCTTCCGTCCCGGCGACACCGTGAACGTCCACGTGCGCGTCATCGAGGGCAACCGCTCCCGTATCCAGCAGTTCAAGGGTGTCGTCATCCGCCGCCAGGGCTCGGGCGTCAGCGAGACCTTCACGGTCCGCAAGGTCTCGTTCTCCGTCGGCGTCGAGCGCACCTTCCCGGTGAACAGCCCGATCTTCGAGAAGATCGAGCTCGTGACCCGCGGTGACGTCCGTCGCGCCAAGCTCTACTACCTGCGTGAGCTGCGCGGCAAGGCTGCCAAGATCAAGGAGAAGCGCGACCGCTGAGCCCCGGCTCCCGGCACGCCCCACGCTTCCCGCTCCCCGCACAGACAGGCCGGATAGGCTCTGCCAGCGATGGACACCGAAGCACAGCACACGGAGCGCGACCCCTCCTCCCACACGGATTCGTCCGGTACGGAGGAAGGGTCGCGCTCCGCGCGCGTTTCCGACGACTCGGGGCGCGGCCCCTCCTGGCGGCGCACCGGCCTCGTGGGCGGCGCCTGCGTGGCCTTCCTGCTGCTCCTGAGCCACTTCGTCATCCAGCCGTTCCTGATCCCCAGCGGCTCCATGGAGCCCACGCTCCAGGTCGGCGACCGGATCCTCGTGAACAAGCTGGCGTACCGTTTCGGCAACGAGCCCGCCCGGGGTGACGTCGTCGTCTTCGACGGCACCGGCTCCTTCGTGGACGAACAGCCCCGGGGCAATCCGGTCACCGGGCTCCTGCACGACGGGGCGGCCGCCCTCGGCCTCGCCGAGCCCGACGAGACCGACTTCGTGAAGCGGGTCGTCGGCGTCGGCGGCGACCGGGTCGTCTGCTGCGACAAGGACGGCCGGCTCACCGTGAACGGCGTCCCCGTCCAGGAGCGGTACGTGATGCTGGGCGACCAGCCCTCCAGCGTGCCCTTCGACATCGTCGTCCCGCAGGACCGGCTCTGGGTCATGGGCGACCACCGCAGCCAGTCCAGCGACTCCCGCGACCACCTGGGCAGCGCCGGCGGCGGCATGGTCCCCGTCGACAAGGTCGTCGGCCGCGCCGACTGGATCGCCTGGCCCTTCGGCCGCTGGTCCACCGTGCCCGGCACCGACGCCTTCCACGCCGTACCGGCACCGCCGGCCGGCGGACACGGAGCGGGAGCCCATGGGTAGCCGGGGCCGGGCACCCGGCGGGTCCGCTCAGAGCCCCGCCGCCGCCCCGCCGGGCCGGGCCGAGCGCCGCAGGCTCGCCCGCAAGGTCAAGCGGCGCCGTCAGCGCTCCGCGCTCCGGGAGATCCCGATCCTGGTCACGGTGGCCGTGCTCATCGCGCTCGTCCTCAAGACCTTCCTGGTCCAGGCGTTCGTCATCCCCTCCGGCTCCATGGAACAGACGATCCAGATCTCCGACCGGGTCCTCGTCGACAAGCTCTCGCCCTGGTTCGGCGCCCGTCCGGAGCGCGGCGACGTCGTCGTCTTCAAGGACCCCGGCAGCTGGCTCCAGCAGGAGACGACGCCGCCCGCCGACGACCCGATCGGCATCAAGCAGGCCAAGCAGGCCCTGACCTTCATCGGCCTGCTGCCCTCGGCCGACGACCGGGACCTGATCAAGCGGGTGATCGCCGTCGGCGGGGACACCGTCCGCTGCTGCGGCGAGGACGGGCGGATCAGCGTCAACGGCATGCCGCTCGACGAGCCGTACCTCCATCCCGGGAACCCGCCGTCGAAGATCCCCTTCGAGGTGCAGGTCCCCGAGGGCCGCATCTTCGTCATGGGCGACCACCGCTCCGACTCGGCCGACTCCCGCTTCCACCTCGACGAGGAGGGCCACGGCACCGTCTCCGAGGAGCAGATCGTCGGGCGGGCCGTGGTGATCGCCTGGCCCTTCGGGCACTGGCGCACCCTGGAGCAGCGGGACACCTTCTCAGCCGTACCGAACGCAGGTGCGAGTTCCGCGACCGCATCCGGTCTGTCGCATAGTGTGTCCCCGCGCATTCTGAACGGATTGCCCGGGCTCCCGACCCCTGCGGAACTTCTGCTCGTTATGGGAGTGGTGGGCCTGTCCCTGACCCGGGGCGGGCGTTCGCACAGACTGAGGAGTGGATGTGGGGGATTTGGCCGTCGGCGCACGATCCGGACACGATGAGCCCGACAAGAGGGCCGACGGGGCCTTCGGCGATGACACGACGGGTGACGACGTGACGGGTGACGAGCAGGCGCAGCCGCCGGGCGGCGGTACGCCGGGCGAGGGCGGCGACGAGGCGGCGGGCGGACCCGCCAGGGGCCCGAAGAAGCCCCGCTCCTTCTGGAAGGAGCTGCCCCTCCTCATCGGCATCGCGCTGGTGCTCGCCCTGCTGATCAAGACCTTCCTGGTGCAGGCGTTCTCGATCCCCTCGGAATCGATGATGAACACCCTCCAGAAGGGCGACCGGGTCCTCGTCGACAAACTGACCCCGTGGTTCGGCTCCGAGCCCGAGCGCGGCGAGGTCGTCGTCTTCCACGACCCGGGCGGCTGGCTCGAGGGCCAGGAGACGCCCAAGCCGAACGTCGTGCAGAAGTTCCTCAGCTTCATCGGCCTCATGCCGTCCGCCGAGGAGAAGGACCTCATCAAGCGCGTCATCGCGGTCGGCGGCGACACCGTCTCCTGCAAGGAGGGCGGCAAGGTCGTCCTCAACGGCGTGGCGCTCGACGAGAGCGCGTACCTCGCCCCCGGCGCGGTGCCCTGCCAGGACTCCTTCGGCCCGATCAAGGTCCCCAAGGGCCGCATCTGGGTCATGGGCGACAACCGCCAGAACTCCCTGGACTCCCGCTTCCACCAGCAGCTCCCCGGCGGCGGCACCGTCTCCAACGACGAGGTCGTGGGCCGCGCCGTCGTGATCGCCTGGCCCGTCACCCGCTGGGCCACGCTCCCGGTGCCCGACGTCTTCGACAACCCCGCGCTCAACAAGGCCATGGGCGCCGCCCCCCTCGGGGCGGCCGGTCTCGCCGGAGCGCTCCCGCTGGTGCTGTGGCGCCGGAAGAGGCAGGCCGCAGGGCATACCGCCGAGTAGCGACCCGCGGGTAGGGTGCCGTCCCGGGCCGTCGAGAGACCTGCGGTCCGCCGACAGACCTGCGGGGTGCGCACATGAGCGGAACCATACGGACCAAGGGCGGCCACGGCCGCCTCGGCAGCGTGCTGTCGGGGCTGGCCGTGGCCGTCGGCTGTGTGCTCTTCCTCGGCGGCTTCGTCTGGGGAGCCGTGCTCTACCAGCCGTTCACCGTCCCCACCGACTCCATGACCCCGACCATCGACGTCGGGTCCAAGATCCTCGCCGAGCGGATCGACGGGGACGAGGTGCGGCGCGGCGACGTCGTCGTCTTCAAGGACCCCCTCTGGGGCGCCTCGCCCATGGTCAAGCGGGTCGCCGGCATCGGCGGCGACACCGTCGCCTGCTGCGACAGGGACGGGCGGCTCACCGTGAACGGCACGCCCGTCGTCGAGCCATACCTGCGGCCCGGCGCCGACGGCCGGACCGTCGCCTCGGGCCGGGAGTTCTCCGTGACCGTCCCCGAGGACAGCCTCTTCCTCCTCGGCGACGACCGGAACGTCTCGCTCGACTCCCGTACGCACCTGGAGGACGCCGGACAGGGCTCCGTGCCCCGCTCCATGGTCATCGGCAGGGTCGACGCCGTCGTGTGGCCCGCCAAGGGCCTTCTGGAGCCCGCCACGGGCTTCGCCGGACTCCCGGGCGGCAGCTCGCGACCGGGACCGTTCGAGGCGCTCCTCACGGCGATCGCGGCCGGCACCGCGCTGATCCTCCTGGGGTCCGCGTACGGTCCGGTGGCACGCCTCCTGACCCGCCGCCCCTCCGAGGGGCCGAGGCAGGGGGCGCGGGAGAAGGTGGGGGCATGACGGACACAGGGGCTTCGGGGCTCGCGTCCGACCCGGGTTCCGCGGCGGGCGCCGGGTCGTTGCCGGATCCGGGTTCCGGGCCGGGTGACGCGACCGTGCGGCGGCGGGTCGCGCGGGTCGTGCTGCTCGACCCCGACGACCGTGTCCTGCTCCTGCACGGCTACGAGCCCGAGGACCCCGACGACACCTGGTGGTTCACCCCCGGCGGCGGCCTGGAGGGCGACGAGACCCGGGAGGAGGCGGCGCTCCGCGAGCTCACGGAGGAGACCGGCATCACCGAGGTCGACCTCGGCCCCGTGATCTGGAAGCGGTACTGCTCCTTCCCCTTCGACGGGCGCCGCTACGACCAGGACGAGTGGTACTACCTGGCCCGCACCCGCGGGACCGGGGCCGCACCCGGGCCGCAGGCCCTCACGGAGCTGGAGACCCGCAGTCTCGCGGGACTGAGATGGTGGACCTCCGCCGAACTGTCGGCGGCCCATGAGACGGTGTACCCGACCAGGCTCGCCGAGCTGCTGCGCACGCTGCTCGACGAGGGACCTCCGAGTGCACCGGTGGTTCTCGCCCCGGAAATCGTTTAGGGGCGCGTACGACTGGCGCACAATAGGGGGACGCACGGCTGAAGGGGAACATGCCATGAGCGCCGAGGACCTCGAGAAGTACGAGACCGAGATGGAGCTGAAGCTCTACCGGGAGTACCGCGACGTCGTCGGGCTGTTCAAATACGTGATCGAGACCGAGCGCCGCTTCTACCTCACCAACGACTACGAGATGCAGGTGCACTCGGTGCAGGGCGAGGTGTTCTTCGAGGTCAGCATGGCCGACGCCTGGGTCTGGGACATGTACCGGCCCGCCAGGTTCGTCAAGCAGGTCCGGGTCCTGACCTTCAAGGACGTGAACATCGAGGAGCTCAACAAGAGCGACCTCGAACTCCCCGGCAGCTGAGGCCGCCGCTCCCGCACCACACCCGCGGAAATCACCCTCAAGGGCGACGGCGTTCTCCACAGCCTCCAGGCCGTCCACAGCGCCGCACGCGGTCCGTCGCACTCCGTCACAGTCGGTGACGGAGGTGGTACCGCATGAACAGGACCCAAGCACTCGGACGGTACGGGGAGGAGCTGGCGACCCGCCGGCTCACCGCGACCGGCATGCACATCCTCGCCCGCAACTGGCGCTGCGGCCGGGCCGGCGAGATCGACATCGTCGCCCGCGACGGCGACACCCTCGTCATCTGCGAGGTCAAGACCCGGCGCGACGGCGCCTACGAACACCCGATGGCCGCCGTCACACCCCGCAAGGCCGAGCGGCTCCGCCGCCTCGCCGCCTGCTGGCTCGACCGCAACGACACCCAGGCCCCCGCCGGCGGCGTCCGCATCGACCTCGTCGGCATCGTCCTGCCGCGCAAGGGCGCCCCCGTCCTCACCCACGCCCAGGGGGTGGCCTGATGGGATTCGCCCGCACCTGCTCCGTCGCCCTCGTCGGCGTCGAAGGCGTCGTCGTTGAGGTCCAGGCCGACCTCGAACCGGGCGTCGCCGCCTTCACCCTCGTCGGCCTCCCCGACAAGAGCCTCAGCGAGAGCCGCGACCGGGTCCGCGCCGCCGTCGTCAACTCCGGCGCCGAATGGCCCCAGAAGAAGCTGACCGTCGGCCTCAGCCCGGCCTCCGTCCCGAAGGGCGGCAGCGGATTCGACCTGGCCGTCGCCGCGGCCGTCCTCGGCGCCGCCGAGCGGATCGACCCCCGCACCATCGCCGACCTCGTCCTCATCGGAGAACTCGGCCTCGACGGGCGCGTCCGGCCCGTCCGCGGAGTCCTGCCCGCCGTCCTCGCCGCCGCCGAAGCCGGATACAGCCAGGTCGTCGTCCCCGAACAGACCGCCGGAGAGGCCTCACTCGTCCCCGGCGTCTCCGTGCTCGGCGTCCGCACGCTCCGCCAGCTGATCGCCGTCCTCACCGACGAACCCGTCCCCGACGAGGAACCCTGCGAGGAGGGCAGGCCCGACGCCATGCTCGCCGGACTCCTCGTCCCCGGCGCCGGCATCGCCACCGGGCTCTCCGCCGACCCCACCGAAGGACCCGACCTCGCCGACGTCGCCGGACAGCACCGGGCCCGCCTCGCCCTGGAGGTCGCCGCCGCGGGCGGCCACCACCTGCTCCTCTCCGGCCCGCCGGGCGCCGGCAAGACCATGCTGGCCGAGCGCCTGCCCGGCATCCTCCCGCCCCTCACCCGGCAGGAATCCCTGGAGGTCACCGCCGTCCACTCCGTCGCCGGGATCCTCCCGCCCGGCGAACCCCTCGTCCACCGCGCCCCCTACTGCGCACCCCATCACTCCGCCACCATGCAGTCCCTCGTCGGCGGCGGGAACGGCCTCCCCAGGCCCGGCGCCGTCTCCCTGTCCCACCGAGGGGTCCTGTTCCTCGACGAGGCGCCGGAGTTCTCCGGCAAGGCCCTCGACGCCCTCCGCCAGCCCCTCGAATCCGGGCACGTCGTCATCGCCCGCGCCGCCGGCGTCGTCCGCCTCCCCGCCCGCTTCCTCCTCGCCCTCGCCGCCAACCCCTGCCCCTGCGGCCGCCACACGCTGTACGGCGCGGGCTGCGAATGCCCCGCCTCCGTCATCCGCCGCTACCAGGCACGACTCTCCGGACCCCTGCTCGACCGCGTCGACCTCCGCGTCGAGGTCGAACCCGTCACCCGCGCCGACCTCCTCGGGCAGGGCGGCCGGGGCGAGACCACCGCCGCCGTCGCCGCCCGGGTCCACGAAGCCCGCGCCAGGGCCGCCGCACGTCTCGCCGGCACCCCCTGGAGGGTGAACAGCGAGATCCCCGGGCACGAGCTCCGCACCCGCCACCTCGCCGCACCCGGAGCCCTCGCCGACGCCGAACGCGACGTCGAGCGCGGACTGCTCACCGCCCGAGGCCTCGACCGCGTGCTCCGCGTCGCCTGGACCGTGGCCGACCTGAACGGACACGACCGGCCCGACAGCCAGGACATCGGCCTCGCCCTCGAACTGCGCACCGGCGTCGCCCGCGGCGTGCCCGTCGGAGCGGGGGAGCCCGCATGACCACCACACCCGCCCCCGGCGACGAGCGCCTGGCCCGCGCCACCCTCAGCCGCGCCGTCGAACCCGGCGACGAACACGCCGGCCGCTTGCTCCGCCAGTACGGCGCCACCGGCTTCCTCGACCGCCTCCTCCACACCGGGAGCACCGGGAGCACCGGGAGCACCGGGCACGCCGGGGACGATACCTCTCCCTTCCCCGGCACGAGCGCCAAACGCGTCGCCTCCTGGCGACAACGCGCCGCCGCCGCCCGCCCCGGCGACGACCTCGACACCGTCCAGCGCCTCGGCGGCCGCTTCCTCGTCCCCGGCGACACCGAATGGCCCCGTCAACTCGACGACCTCGGCGACGCCCGTCCGATCGGACTCTGGGTCAGAGGCCCCGCCGACCTGCGCACCTGGGCCCTGCGCTCCGTCGCCCTCGTCGGGGCCCGCGCCTGCACCCCGTACGGCGCCCACACCGCCACGGACCTCGCCGCCGACCTCAGCCGGCAGGGCTGGGTCGTCGTCTCCGGAGCCGCCTACGGCATCGACGGCGCCGCCCACCGGGGCGCCCTCGCCGCCGACGGCGCCACGGTCGCCGTCCTCGCCTGCGGCGTCGACACCCCCTACCCCCGCGGCCACGACCGGCTCATCCGACGCGTCGCGGAACAGGGCCTCGTCGTCGGCGAGTTGCCACCCGACAGCCACCCCACACCCAGCCGCTTCATCCTCCGCAACCGCGTCATCGCCGCCCTCACCAGGGGAACGGTCGTCGTCGAGGCCCAGCACCGCAGCGGCTCCCTCGTCACCGCCCGCGCCGCCGCCCGGCTCGGCCGCCACACCATGGGCGTCCCAGGCCCCGTGACCAGCGCACTCTCCGCCGGCGTCCACGAACTCCTGCGCGGCGACGCCACCCTCGTCACCGACGCCGACGAGATCATCGAGCTCATCGGTGAGATCGGCCGGCTCGCCCCGGCCCGCCGGGGCCCCGTCCTGCCCCGCGACCTCCTCGCCCCCGCCACCGCGCACATCCTCGAAGCGCTCCCCGCACGCGGCCCCACCCCCACCACCGTCATCGCCCGCCGCGCCGGAACCACCCCCGACGACACCCTCGCCAAGCTGTACGAACTCCACTCGCTCGGCTTCGTCGAGCGGCACGGGGAGGGCTGGAGGTTGACGAACACCGCGACAGAAGCGTCGAACGCGCGGCGAGGCGGTACTTGACCTGGAGCATTCGGGTGAAAGGGTGAAGGCGATGAACAACCGAGTTCCCTCGGCCGCGCCCGAGGGGCCGACACGCGCCGCGGCCCCGGTTCGAAGACGTGGTCGACGGCGTCCACTCGCAGCGGCGCGATCCACCGATGTTCGCGCACCGCGACAGCGCACTCACGCTACGCTCACCAGGATTCCCTCCAGGACACCCATCAGGACACCCACCCCGACACACCCGACAGCAGAACGGCTCAAGGCAACGCATGCCCCAGCACACCTCCGGGTCTGACCGCGCTGCGGTGCCCCCAGCAGCCCGGGGCACCGTGCGACCGGCCGCACCGACCTCACTCGACGAGCTGTGGCGCTCGTACAAGGACACCGGCGACGAGCGGCTGCGCGAGCAGCTGATCCTGCACTACTCGCCGCTCGTCAAGTACGTGGCCGGACGGGTCAGCGTGGGGCTGCCGTCCAACGTGGAGCAGGCCGACTTCGTCTCCTCCGGGGTCTTCGGCCTCATCGACGCCATCGAGAAGTTCGACGTCGAGCGCGCGATCAAGTTCGAGACGTACGCCATCACCCGCATCCGCGGCGCCATGATCGACGAACTCCGCGCCCTGGACTGGATCCCCCGCTCCGTCCGCCAGAAGGCCCGCAACGTCGAGCGCGCCTACGCCACCCTCGAAGCCCAGCTCCGCCGGACCCCCTCCGAGAGCGAGGTCGCCGCGGAGATGGACATCACCCTGGAGGAACTGCACGCGGTCTTCAGCCAGTTGTCCCTGGCGAACGTGGTCGCCCTGGAGGAGCTGCTGCACGTCGGAGGCGAGGGCGGCGACCGGCTCTCCCTCATGGACACCCTCGAGGACACCGCCGCCGACAACCCCGTCGAGGTCGCCGAGGACCGCGAGCTGCGCCGGCTGCTCGCCCGCGCCATCAACACGCTCCCCGAGCGGGAGAAGACCGTCGTCACGCTCTACTACTACGAGGGCCTGACCCTCGCCGAGATCGGCCACGTCCTCGGGGTCACCGAGAGCCGCGTCAGCCAGATCCACACCAAATCCGTCCTCCAGCTCCGCGCCAAACTGGCCGACGTCGGCCGCTGACCCTTGCGGGCCGGTCGTAGAGTGGAGCCGTGCCCAGGATTCGAGCGGCCTCGGTGGCCGAGCACCGGACGATGCAGCGCGGCGCCCTCCTGGACGCCGCGCGTTCCCTGCTCTCCGAGGGGGGTACGGACGCGCTGACCTTCCCCGCCCTCGCCGAGCGCACGGGCCTGGCCCGCTCGTCGGTCTACGAGTACTTCCGGTCGCGCGCCGCCGTCGTCGAGGAGCTGTGCGCCGTCGACTTCCCCGTCTGGGCCGCCGAGGTCGAGGCCGCCATGGCCGGCGCCGAGACGCCGCGCGGCAAGGTCGAGGCGTACGTCCGCACACAGCTGGACCTCGTCGGGGACCGGCGCCACCGGGCGGTCGTCGCCATCTCGGCGAGCGAGCTGGACGACGGCGCCCGCGAGAAGATCCGCGCGGCCCACGGCGGCCTCGTCGCCATGATCGTCGAAGCCCTCGCCGCCCTCGGCCAGCCCCAGCCCCGCCTGGGCGCCATGCTCCTCCAGGGCGTCGTCGACGCCGCGGTCCGCCGCATCGAACTCGGCGCGGCCGAGGACCCCGCGACCATCGCCGAGGCGGCGGTCACGATGGCCCTCCACGGAGTGGCCGGCCCCCAGACCTGACCCGAAGGACGGGCCCCCGCCCCCTCCCCCCCGCCCCTCCCTCCCCCGCCCCCTCCCCTTGGCCTCAGTCGTCGTCGAGCGGGAGCAGCCGTGACGGGGACCTTCTCGTCAGGAGGAGCGGGTTCAGGTACTCCTCGCCCCTGAGCAGGCCCCAGTGGAGGCAGGATCTCGGGCAGTGGGTGCCGGCCGTGACCTCGGCGATCGGGGTGCCCGGTGTGACCGCAGTGCCGGGCGGTACCAGTGGGGTCACCGGGGTGAAGGTCGTGCGGAGTGGGGGAGTGCCCGTGCCCGGGAGGGTGAGGGTGACGGCGCCGTGGCCGCCCACCGGGCCCGCGAACGTGACCGTGCCCGCGGCCGGGGCGAGGACCGGGGTGCCCGGGGGTGCGGCGAGGTCCACGCCGCGGTGACCGGCCGCGTACGGGCCGGGCGGGGGCTGCCAGCCGCGGAGGATCTCCGGCGGGGGCGGACCCACCGGCCAGACGAGGGCCGGGGGTGGGCCCACCGGCCGCACGGGGAACGGCGGCGGGCCCGGCCACGCGAGGGTCAGGGTCAGGAGCAGAGGGACCAGGTGCATGGGGGAAGGCTCCCCCGGGCGGCCGGATCGGGTGGGTCGCGGGCGGTATCTGTGGATTACCCGCCGGTTGTGGACGGCACCGTCACCCGGCGCTCCCGGGGTCCCGTACACTTCCTATGGCGACCCGGGTCACCGGGTCGACTTCGCACGCCCCGCCACCTGCTCTCAGAGGCGGGCGGCAGCGCCTTTCGGTCCTTCGTGGCACGGCGCGCCGGGGCGTCAGGAACACAACCGAGAAAACCAAGGAGATGGCCATGGCCGTCGTCACGATGCGGGAGCTGCTGGAGAGCGGCGTCCACTTCGGTCACCAGACCCGTCGCTGGAACCCGAAGATGAAGCGCTTCATCTTCACCGAGCGCAACGGCATCTACATCATCGACCTGCTCCAGTCGCTGTCGTACATCGACCGCGCCTACGAGTTCGTCAAGGAGACCGTCGCGCACGGCGGCTCCATCATGTTCGTCGGTACGAAGAAGCAGGCCCAGGAGGCCATCGCCGAGCAGGCGACGCGTGTCGGCATGCCGTACGTCAACCAGCGTTGGCTCGGTGGCATGCTCACCAACTTCTCCACCGTCTACAAGCGTCTGCAGCGCCTCAAGGAGCTCGAGCAGATCGACTTCGAGGACGTCGCCGCCTCGGGTCTCACCAAGAAGGAGCTCCTGGTCCTCTCCCGCGAGAAGGCCAAGCTGGAGAAGACCCTCGGTGGTATCCGCGAGATGCAGAAGGTGCCGAGCGCCGTCTGGATCGTCGACACCAAGAAGGAGCACATCGCCGTCGGTGAGGCGCGCAAGCTCCACATCCCGGTCGTCGCGATCCTCGACACCAACTGCGACCCCGACGAGGTCGACTACAAGATCCCGGGCAACGACGACGCGATCCGCTCCGTCACCCTGCTCACCCGCGTGATCGCCGACGCCGTCGCCGAGGGCCTCATCGCCCGCTCCGGCGCCGCGACCGGCGACTCGAAGCCGGGCGAGAAGGCCGCCGGCGAGCCGCTCGCCGAGTGGGAGCGCGACCTGCTCGAGGGCGAGAAGAAGGCTGAGGAGGCCCCGGCCGCCGAGGCTCCGGCCGCTGAGGCTCCGGCCGCCGAGGCCCCCGCCGCCGAGGCTCCGGCCGCGGACGCCGAGCAGGCCTGACCCTTCAGGACCTTCGGGTGACGACGGCGGGGGCTCACGAGGCTCCCGCCGTCCACCCGTGGACCCGCCCGATCTTTCAGACTTCGAGAGAGAAACAGACTCATGGCGAACTACACCGCCGCTGACGTCAAGAAGCTCCGCGAGCTCACCGGCGCCGGCATGATGGACTGCAAGAAGGCCCTGGACGAGGCCGACGGCAACGTCGACAAGGCCGTCGAGGCGCTCCGTATCAAGGGCCAGAAGGGCGTCGCCAAGCGCGAGGGCCGCTCTGCCGAGAACGGCGCCGTGGTCTCCCTCATCGCCGACGACAACACCTCCGGCGTCCTCGTCGAGCTGAAGTGCGAGACGGACTTCGTCGCCAAGGGTGACAAGTTCCAGGCCGTCGCCGCCCAGCTGGCCGAGCACGTCGCCGCCACCGCCCCGGCCGACCTGGAGGCGCTGCTCGCCTCCGAGATCGAGGCCGGCAAGACCGTGCAGGCGTTCGTCGACGAGGCCAACGCCAACCTCGGCGAGAAGATCGTCCTCGACCGCTTCGCGCAGTACGCCGACGGCTTCGTCTACGCGTACATGCACCGCACGATGCCCGACCTGCCGCCGCAGATCGGTGTCCTCGTCGAGTTCGACAAGGCCGACGCCGACGTCGCCAAGGGTGTCGCCCAGCACATCGCCGCCTTCGCGCCGAAGTACCTCACCAAGGAAGACATTCCGGCCGAGGTCGTCGAGTCCGAGCGTCGCATCGCCGAGGAGACCACCCGCGCCGAGGGCAAGCCCGAGGCCGCGATCGCCAAGATCGTCGAGGGTCGCGTCAACGGCTTCTTCAAGGACGCCACGCTGCTCGGCCAGCCGTACGCCCTTGACAACAAGAAGTCCGTCCAGAAGGTCCTGGACGAGGCCGGTGTCACCCTGAAGCGCTTCACGCGCATCAAGGTCGGCATCTGAGTCCGTACGCGAACGCGACGGACACCGGACCCCGGTAGGGTCTGAGGCAGTCGTCCGCGCCCGCGCAGGACGACCGCAGATCTGACGAGGAGGCCATTGCCGTACGGGATACCGAGAGGACCCAAGGCAATGGCCTCCTTCGTATGTGCACGAGGAGATCTCCATGAATCAGGGCGCCGTACAGGGCGACGACAACAACGGCAAGAAGGCCGGCCGCTACATGCTGAAGCTGTCCGGAGAAGCCTTCTCCGGCGGTACCGGCCTGGGCGTCGACCCCGACGTCGTGCACGCCATCGCGCGTGAGATCGCGGCCGTCGTCCGCGACGGCGCGGAGATCGCGATCGTGATCGGCGGCGGCAACTTCTTCCGCGGCGCCGAGCTCCAGCAGCGCGGCATGGACCGGGCCCGCTCCGACTACATGGGCATGCTCGGCACCGTGATGAACTGCCTCGCGCTCCAGGACTTCCTGGAGAAGGAGGGCATCGACTCCCGCGTCCAGACCGCCATCACCATGGGCCAGGTCGCGGAGCCGTACATCCCGCTGCGCGCCGTGCGCCACCTGGAGAAGGGCCGCGTGGTCATCTTCGGTGCGGGCATGGGCATGCCGTACTTCTCCACGGACACCACCGCCGCCCAGCGCGCCCTGGAGATCGACGCCGAGGCCCTGCTCATGGGCAAGAACGGCGTGGACGGCGTCTACGACTCCGACCCGAAGGCCAACCCCGACGCGGTCAAGTTCGACGCCCTCGAGTACGGCGAGGTGATCTCCCGTGACCTCAAGGTCGCCGACGCCACCGCCGTCACCCTGTGCCGGGACAACAACCTCCCGATCCTCGTCTTCGAACTGCTCACCGAGGGCAATATCGCTCGCGCGGTGAAGGGTGAGAAGATCGGCACGCTCGTGAGCGACCAGGGCACCCGGGCCTGACCCGAACCGGGGAACCGCCCCGCAAGGGGATGGACAGAGCCCTGCCGGTCGTACACCGTGCAGGACACAACGCGACGACACGCAGGAGCAAGTGGTGATCGAAGAGACCCTCCTCGAGGCCGAGGAGAAGATGGAGAAGGCCGTCGTGGTCGCCAAGGAGGACTTCGCCGCGATCCGCACCGGCCGTGCGCACCCGGCGATGTTCAACAAGATCGTGGCCGACTACTACGGTGCCATCACCCCCATCAACCAGCTGGCGTCGTTCTCGGTGCCGGAGCCGCGCATGGCCGTGGTGACCCCGTTCGACAAGAGCGCGCTGCGCAACATCGAGCAGGCCATCCGCGACTCGGACCTCGGCGTCAACCCGAGCAACGACGGCAACATCATCCGCGTGGTGTTCCCCGAGCTGACCGAGGAGCGCCGCCGGGAGTACATCAAGGTCGCCAAGGGCAAGGCCGAGGACTCGAAGATCTCGATCCGCTCGGTGCGCCGCAAGGCCAAGGAGACCATCGACAAGCTCGTCAAGGACGGCGAGGTCGGCGAGGACGAGGGCCGCCGCGCCGAGAAGGAGCTCGACGACACCACCGCGAAGTACGTCGCGCAGGTGGACGAGCTGCTCAAGCACAAGGAAGCCGAGCTGCTCGAGGTCTGATGAACGACTCTTCCTGGGGGGCCCCGGCCGGTTCCGGCCGTGGGGGACCCGACCAGGGGCCTGCCCCGGCGGGTCCCGCATACGATCGGCAGCAGGCGGCGCAGACTCGGCCCATGCCCATCGTGCCCGACGTTCCCGCCGGCGGATTCCAGGACGGTCACGGCCGGGGGGCCGCTCACCCGAGCGGTCCCCTGTTCCGTGACGAGACGCCGCACGAGCACCCGCAGGAGCCCATGTCCAGCCCCACCCCGCCTCCGCCGTCCGCGCCGTCGCCGGCGCCCCGGCAGAAGAAGAGCGCGGGCCGTGACCTGGGCGCGGCCATAGGGGTCGGGGTCGGGCTCGGCGCCGTCATCATCGCGTCGCTGTTCATCTGGAAGCCGGCGTTCGTCGGAGTGATAGCTGTCGCCGTGGTCGTCGGCCTGTGGGAGCTCACCTCCCGCCTCCAGGAGCGCAAGGCGATCAAGGCTCCGCTGGTGCCGCTCGCGGTCGGCGGCGCGGCGATGGTCGTCGCCGGCTACGTCCGGGGCGCCGAGGGCGCCTGGGTGGCGATGGCCCTCACGGCGCTCGCGGTGCTCGTCTGGCGGATGACGGAGCCGCCCGAGGGCTACCTGAAGGACGTCACGGCGGGGGTCTTCGCCGCGTTCTACGTGCCGTTCCTGGCGACCTTCGTGGCGATGCTGCTGACCGCGGACGACGGGGCGCAGCGGGTGCTGACGTTCCTGATCCTCACGGTCGTCAGCGACACCGGGGCGTACGCCGTCGGCTGGCGCTTCGGCAAGCACAAGC
The DNA here is from genome assembly GCF_042889835.1 of Streptomyces sp. NPDC002463. Lineage (NCBI taxonomy): Bacteria > Bacillati > Actinomycetota > Actinomycetes > Kitasatosporales > Streptomycetaceae > Streptomyces > Streptomyces sp. NPDC002463. Next base: position 102,434 of record NZ_JBIARL010000008.1, on the reverse strand, counting down.
TGGCCCCGCGGATCAGTCCCGGCAAGACCCGTGAGGGCCTGGTCGGCGCGGTGACGTTCGCGATGGCGGCGGGTGCGCTGTGCATGCAGTTCATGATCGACGACGGTGCCTGGTGGCAGGGCCTGATCCTCGGCCTCGCGGTGGCGGCGAGCGCGACGCTCGGCGACCTCGGCGAGTCCATGATCAAGCGCGACCTCGGCATCAAGGACATGGGCACGCTGCTGCCGGGCCACGGCGGCATCATGGACCGGCTGGACTCCCTGCTGCCGACGGCGCCGGTGGTGTGGCTGCTGCTGGCGCTGTTCGTCGGTACCGGCTGACACCGGCCACGGCGCCATGCGGCGGAGCCGCACGTCGATACATCATGGACCGGCTGGACTCCCTGCTGCCGACGGCGCCGGTGGTGTGGCTGCTGCTGGCTTTGTTCGTCGGAACGGCTTGACGGACAGCGGGTACTCTGGAAGGGCTCGTGGCGCGTGCGTCGCGGGCCCTTCCGTCGTCCTCGCCACTGCGAGGACGGTCCAGTGAGGTCTCCTGGCTCCGGCATCGTGATGCCACGCTCCCCGTCGCCGCGGGGATACCAGACCTCGTGCCGTCTGAGGAGACACCCGATCGTGGCCCGTCCAGTGCCCGGAGAACTCACTTTCGTCGCCCCCCGCGGAGCCAAGAAGCCGCCGCGGCACCTCGCCGACCTCTCGCCCGCCGAGCGGAAGGAGGCCGTCGCCGCGATCGGCGAGAAGCCCTTCCGCGCCAAGCAGCTGTCCACGCACTACTTCGCGCGGTACGCGCACGACCCCGCCGAGTGGACCGACATCCCGGCCGCCTCGCGGGAGAAGCTGGCCGGGGAGCTGCTGCCCGACCTGATGTCCGTGGTGCGGCACATCTCGTGCGACGACGACACCACCCGTAAGACCCTGTGGAAGCTGCACGACGGCACGCTCGTGGAGTCGGTGCTCATGCGCTACCCGGACCGGGTGACCATGTGCATCTCCTCGCAGGCCGGCTGCGGGATGAACTGCCCGTTCTGCGCGACCGGGCAGGCGGGCCTCGACCGGAACCTGTCGACCGCCGAGATCGTGCACCAGATCGTGGACGGGATGCGGTCGCTGCGGGACGGGGAGGTGCCCGGGGGGCCGGCGCGGCTCTCCAACATCGTCTTCATGGGCATGGGCGAGCCGCTCGCCAACTACAAGCGGGTCGTCGGAGCCATCCGGCGGCTCACCGACCCCGAGCCGGACGGCCTCGGGCTGTCGCAGCGCGGCATCACCGTCTCCACCGTCGGCCTCGTGCCCGCGATGCTGCGCTTCGCCGACGAGGGCTTCAAGTGCCGTCTCGCCGTCTCGCTGCACGCGCCCGACGACGAGCTCCGCGACACCCTCGTGCCCGTCAACACGCGCTGGAAGGTCCGCGAGGTCCTCGACGCGGCCTGGGAGTACGCGGAGAAGTCCGGGCGCCGGATCTCCATCGAGTACGCCCTCATCCGGGACATCAACGACCAGGCCTGGCGCGGCGACCTCCTCGGCCGCCTCCTCAAGGGCAAGCGGGTGCACGTCAACCTCATCCCGCTGAACCCGACGCCCGGGTCCAAGTGGACGGCGTCCCGCCCCGAGGACGAGAAGGCCTTCGTCGAGGCGATCGCCCGGCACGGCGTGCCGGTGACCGTGCGGGACACCCGCGGTCAGGAGATCGACGGTGCCTGTGGACAGCTCGCGGCCGCCGAGCGCTGACCTTGTAGTCTGAGCTCGAACACATCTCCATATTCCGACAGGGGAGCGCCACAGCGCTGAGAGTGCGGTAACCGTAGACCGCAGACCCTCTGAACCTCGCCCAGGTCATTCTGGGTAGGAAGTTCGGTCGTAACTCAAGCTGTTGCGCCCTGCCCGCGCCCGGTCCGCCGGTCGTGGGCAGGGCCGCGTCTCTTCCTGGTCACACCCAGGAGGAATCCAGTGAGCATCAAGAAGGCCGCCGCCGTCGCGCTCGTCGCGGCGCTCGGCGTCACGAGCCTCGCCGCGTGCGGCACCGACGACGTCCGGGGCGCGGCCGGCAAGACCGACCAGCCCGCACCGAAGACGGTGACGCTGGTGAGCCACGACTCGTTCAACGCCTCCAAGGAAGTCCTCGCGGACTTCACCAAGCAGACCGGGTTCACGGTCAAGGTGCTGAAGAGCGGCGACGCCGGCGAGGCCGTCAACAAGGAGATCCTGACCAAGGGCTCCCCGCAGGGTGACGTCTTCTTCGGCGTCGACAACACGCTGCTGTCCCGCGCCCTCGACAACGGGATCTTCGTGCCGTACGAGGCGAAGGGCCTGGACCGGGTCCCGGCGACGTACCAGCTCGACAAGGAGCACCGGGTCACCCCGATCGACTCCGGCGACATCTGCGTCAACTACGACAAGAAGTACTTCGCGGACAAGAAGCTGGCGCCGCCGGTCACCTTCGACGACCTCGCGAAGCCGGCGTACAAGAACCTGCTCGTCGTGGAGAACCCCGAGCTGTCCTCCCCGGGCCTCGGCTTCCTGCTCGGCACGGCCGCGAAGTACGGCGACGAGGGCTGGCAGGACTACTGGAAGAAGCTCAAGGCCAACGGTGTGAAGACCGTCGACAGCTGGGAGCTCGCCTACAACCAGGAGTTCTCCGGCTCGGCCGGCGGCAAGCAGGCCAAGGGCGACCGGCCGCTGGTCGTGTCGTACGCATCCAGCCCGCCGGTCGAGGTGCTGTACGGCGAGCCGCAGCCGAAGGTGGCGCCCACCGGCGTCTCCACCGGCACCTGCTTCCGGCAGGTCGAGTTCGCGGGCCTGCTGAACGGTGCGAAGAACCCCGAGGGCGGCAAGGCGCTGATCGACTTCCTGATCTCCAAGAAGTTCCAGGAGGACATGCCGCTCCAGATGTTCGTCAACCCGGTGGCGAAGGACGCGGCCCTGCCGGAGTTGTTCACCAAGCACGGCGTGGTGATCGACAAGCCGGAGACCATGACGCCCCAGAAGATCGCCGAGAAGCGTGACCCGTGGATCCAGCAGTGGTCGTCGCTCGTCCTGAAGTGACACGTGAGGTGACACGGGACCTCAGGGGGGACGCGACGCGGCTCGGGCTGATGGCCCTGCCCGTCGCGTTCTTCGGGGTCTTCTTCGCCTGGCCCGTCGTGTCCATCGTGGACCGGGGGCTCCGGCCCGACGGCGCCTGGCGGTTCGGCCGGATCGGCGAGACGCTGAGCCGGCCGGACATCCTCGACGTGCTCGGCTTCACCGTGTGGCAGGCGCTCGCCTCCACCGGGCTCACCCTGCTGGTCGCGCTGCCCGGGGCGTACGTCTTCGCCCGCTTCGACTTCCCCGGCAAGGGCGCGCTGCGGGCCGTCGTCACGGTGCCGTTCGTGCTGCCGACCGTTCTCGTCGGCACCGCGTTCCTGGCGCTCGTCGGCCGGAACGGGCTCACCGACGAGCTGTGGGGGCTGCGGCTCGACACCAGTGTGTGGGCGATCCTCCTCGCGCACGTCTTCTTCAACTACGCGGTCGTCGTCCGGACCGTCGGCGGCCTCTGGTCGCAGCTCGACCCGCGCCAGGAGGAGGCCGCCCGGGTCCTCGGCGCCTCCCGCTGGCGGGCCTGGCGGACGGTCACGCTGCCCGCGCTCGCGCCGTCGGTGGCGGCCGCCGCCCTGATGGTCTTCCTCTTCACCTTCACCTCCTTCGGCGTCGTGCAGATCCTCGGCGGGGACGCGTACTCCACCCTCGAGGCCGAGATCTACCGGCAGACCGCCCGGCTGCTCGACCTGTCGACGGCGGCGGTCCTGACCCTCGTCCAGTTCGCGGCCGTCGGCGCGATCCTGGGCGTGCACGCCTGGACCGTACGGCGGCGGGAGACCGCCCTGCGGCTCGTGGCGCCGGAGCGGACCGCTCGCCGGCCGCGCGGCGCCGGGCAGTGGGCGCTGCTCGCGGGCGTGCTGTTCTCCGTGGCGCTGCTGATCCTGCTGCCGCTCGGTGTGCTCGTGGAGCGCTCCTTCGCCGGGCCGCGCGGGTACGGGCTCGGCTACTACCGGGCGCTCGGCTCGCTCGACGAGTCCGGGACCTTCCTCGTCCCGCCCCTGGAGGCGATCGGGAACTCGCTGCGGTACGCGGTGGCCGCCACCGCCATCGCGGTGCTGATCGGCGGACTCGCGGCGGCGGCCCTCACCCGGCGGGCCGGGCGGCTGGTGCGGGGCTTCGACGCGCTGCTCATGCTGCCGCTCGGGGTCTCCGCCGTCACCGTCGGCTTCGGCTTCCTCATCACGCTCGACGAGCCTCCGCTCGACCTGCGGGCCAGCTGGATCCTCGTACCCCTCGCCCAGGCACTGGTCGGCGTCCCCTTCGTCGTACGGACGATGCTGCCGGTCCTGCGCGCGGTGGACGAGCGGCTGAGGGAGGCGGCGGCCGTGCTCGGCGCCTCGCCGTGGCGGGCCTGGCGGGAGGTGGACCTGCCGATGGTGCGGCGGGCGCTGCTCATCGCGGCCGGGTTCGCCTTCGCGGTGTCGCTCGGCGAGTTCGGGGCGACCGTGTTCATCGCCCGGCCCGACAGCCCGACGCTGCCGGTCGCCGTGGCCCGGCTGCTCGGCCGGCCCGGCGAGCTCAACTACGGCCAGGCCATGGCCCTCTCGACGATTCTGATGGTGGTGTGCGCGGTGTCCCTGCTGCTGCTCGAACGGCTCCGCACCGACCGGACCTCCGGGGAGTTCTGATGCTGTCGATCGAGGACGCGACCGTACGGTTCGGGGAGCGGGCCGTGCTCGACGCCGTGGACCTGGACGTCGCCGAGCACGAGATCGTGTGCGTGCTCGGCCCCAGCGGCAGCGGCAAGTCCACGCTGCTGCGGGCCGTCGCCGGGCTCCAGCCGCTCGACACGGGCCGGGTGCTGCTCGGCGGCGCCGACCAGGCCGGGGTGCCGGTGCACCGGCGGGGCGTCGGCCTCATGTTCCAGGACCACCAGCTCTTCCCGCAGCGGGACGTCGGCGGCAACGTCGCCTTCGGGCTCCGCATGCGGGGCGCCCGGAAGGCCGAACAGGCCGAGCGGGTACGGGAGCTGCTCGACCTCGTCGGCCTCCCCGGCGCCGAGCGGCGGTCCGTCGCCGCGCTCTCCGGTGGCGAGCAGCAGCGGGTCGCGCTCGCCCGCGCCCTCGCCCCCTCGCCCCGGCTCCTGATGCTCGACGAACCGCTCGGCCAGCTCGACCGGGGGCTGCGGGAGCGGCTCGTCGTGGAGCTGCGGCAGCTCTTCGGGCGGCTCGGGACGACGGTCCTCGCCGTCACCCACGACCAGGGCGAGGCCTTCGCGCTCGCCGACCGGCTCGTGGTCATGCGGGACGGGCGGATCGCCCAGTCGGGTGCGCCGGCGGACGTGTGGGCTCGGCCCGCGTCGGAGTTCGTGGCCCGGTTCCTCGGCTTCGACAACGTGGTGGCGGCGCGGGTGACGGGCGCCGTCGCGCAGACCGCGTGGGGGAAGGTCCCGGTCCCGGACGGCTCGCCGGAGGGCGAGCGGCGGCTCCTCGTCCGCCCGGGCGGGGTGCGGCTCGTGGAGGAGGGTCCGGCCTGGACCGTGGAGTCCAGGACCTTCCGGGGCAGCCAGGTCGTCGTACGGCTCCGGCCGGCCGAGGGTCCCGACCTGGAGGCCGAGCTCCCGCTCCGGGAGGCGCCGGAGGAAGGCGCCCGGGTGGGCGTGGAGTTCCGGGCGGAGGACGTGGTGGTGCTCGGGGACGACGCTCCCTAGGGGTGGTGCTCGGGGGCGACACTCCGGCGCGCGGGGTGCGATGAGTTCTCGTCGCCGGGGGAGTCTCCTGTGTGTTCGTCGTTTTCCCGTCGACCACGCAGGAGGAAGCCGTGGGCCAGCTGCTCAGAGTCCAGAACTTCAACGTCTCGTCCGATGGATACGGTGCCGGTGAGGGCCAGAGCCTCGAAAGGCCGTTCGGTCACGCGGAGCCCGGGGAGATGTTCTCCTGGGCCGGCGCCACGGCGAGCTGGCCCATGCGGACCGACCCCGGCGGCAGCCGCGGCCTCGACGACTACCTGACGCGGGACTACGCGCGGAACATCGGCGCCGAGATCATGGGCCGCAACAAGTTCTCGCCCCTGCGCGGGCCCTGGGAGAACGAGGACTGGCGCGGCTGGTGGGGCGAGAAGCCGCCGTTCCGCACGCCGGTGTTCGTCCTGACGCACCACCCGCGCCCCTCGTTCACGCTCGCCGACACCACCTTCCACTTCGTCGACGCCGACCCCGCGACCGTCCTCGGGATGGCGAAGGAGGCGGCGGGCGGCAAGGACGTCCGCCTCGGCGGCGGGGCCATGACGATCCGGGAGTTCCTGGACGCGGATCTCGTCGACACGCTGCACGTCGCCGTGTCGCCGGTGAAGCTCGGATCCGGGTCACGGCTGTGGGAGTCCCCCGAGGAGCTGTACGACCGCTTCCACTGCGACATCGTGCCCAGCCCTGGTGGTCGGGTGACGCACTATCTGTTCTGGCGGAAGTGAGGTCCTAGCACCTGGTGCACGCCCTCCGGGTCGCCCGCTGGTAGGCGCGGGTGGCTCGGCCGAGGGCGAGGCCGTAGCCGCAGAAGCCGCCGTACGCGACGGCGACCACCCACGGGGCGTGGTCCGCCACGCCGGCGGTGATCACTCCCGTCCAGGCCAGCAGGCCGAAGGCGGCCAGGAACGCCCCGAACGGGGCGAGCGCGCCCGCCCCCGTCCACCCGAGCGCGAGCAGCGGAAGCCGGGGCAGCCGCCGGCCCCACGGGCGGGTCAGCGCGAGCGCGAGGGCCATGCCGAGGAGCGCCAGGACGGCGGTGACGTCGATCCCGTGGTCGTACAGCCAGATGCCCAGGTCGCTGGTGTACTGCGGGTCGACGCCGGGGCGGCCGGTGCCCGTGTAGCCGGGGGTGATGCCCAGGGCCCAGAGCGTCTTCAGGACGGCGTACGGGACGAGGGCGGCGACGGCGACGAGACCGGCGCGGGTGGCGGGCCGGGCGGCCGTGGTTCCGGTGCGGTGGCCGCGCCCGCCGCAGTACGGGCACGTGCCCTGCGTCCGGCGCCGATGGGCGAGGGCCGCGCAGTTCCACAACACCGCGCCCAGGACGGCGAGGAACTGGTTGACGAGAGCCGCCCAGTCGACCGGGTCCTGGTTGCGGGACAGGAGGAACAGCAGGTGGACGGGGCTGAGGAGGGCAGGGAAGCCCGAGGTCAGGCAGAGCGCGACGACCGCCCACGCCGCCGTCGGGAGCCACCGGACGCCGGGGCGGCGCAGCAGGGCGTACGCGAGGACGGCGGCCGCCCCGTACAGCACCGCCGCGCCCGTCTCCGGTCCGGTGCCCGTGCCCTTGGCGAGGAGGGCGTAGCCGAAGGCGGGGCCCGTGAGCGCGGCGAGGGCCGCGCCCGTGGCGTACAGCAGCGACCAGACGAACGCGGCGCGGCCCGCCCAGGACGGCCACGTGGACAGGAGTGTCTTCGGGGTCATGGCCCGAGACTGCCGTCGGAGGACTCCCGGGGGCATCGGCCCCCGGGCGCGTCCGTCTCCGCCGCGCGGCGGAGGCCGGCTACCTCCCGAGTCGCTCCAGCGCCGCCGGGGCCTCGTCGATCGAGTCCACCAGGGCGATCCGTGCCGCCATCGGGCGGTCGGCGGCGAGGGACTCCAGGAGGGGCCAGGCCGGGAGGCGGGTGGTCCAGTGGGCGCGGTTCACCAGGACCATGGGGGTCGGGGTGCCCCGGGAGGCGTAGTAGTTCGGGGTCGCGTTGTCGAAGATCTCCTGGACCGTGCCCGCCGCGCCCGGCAGGAAGACGATGCCCGCCGTCGAGCGGGCGAGGAGGCCGTCCTCCCGGGTGGCGTTGGCGAAGTACTTGGCGATGTGCGCGGCGAAGGGGTTCGGCGGCTCGTGGCCGTAGAACCAGGTGGGGATGCCGACCGAGTCCCCGCCGCGCGGCCACAGGGCCCGTACCGCGAAGGCGGCGCGGGCCCAGTCCGTCACCGAGGGCGTGAACGACGGGGCCTTGGAGAGCAGGTCGAGCGAGGCGGCGAGGTCCTCGTCCTCGTACGGGGCGAGGTACGCGCCCAGGTTCGCGGCCTCCATCGCGCCGGGCCCGCCGCCGGTCGCCACCGTGAGACCGGCGCGGGCCAGCGTCCTGCCGAGCCGGGCCGCGCCCGCGTACGCCTCCGTGCCCCGGCCCATCGCGTGCCCGCCCATGACGCCGACGACCCGGGCCCCGTCGAGGAGTTCGTCGAGGGCGTCGGAGACGGCGTCGTCGTGGAGGGAGCGGAGCATCGAGGAGAGGATGTCGCCGTCGGCCCTGGTCCGGCCGAACCACGCGTACGAGCGGAAGTCCGGCGTCTGCTCGTAGCCGCCCTCGGTGATCCCCTCGAAGAGTTCCCCGGGCGTGTAGAGCCGTGCCCGGTAGGGGTCGAAGGGCAGCTCGGGGACGGGCGGGAAGACGAGCGCGCCGTCGGCGCGGACCTTGGCGGCGGCCTCCGGCTCCATGGGGCAGCCCAGGAAGACGGCCTCGGTGGTGACCGCGGCGAGCAGGGCGAAGGTCCGGTCGGTGAGGTCGATCGACTGGACGCGCTGTCCGGCGAGCGAGCCGGGGCGGGCGACGGCCGCGTCGAACTCGGCGAGGGTGTGGATCTCGCGTGCGTGCCCGCGCGGTCCGGGCGGGCGGTGTGCCGGGGGGAGCGTCGCCATGGGCCCACGATAGGGGCCGCCGTCGCGGGCGGCCCCTCGGCGGGCGTCCGGGGGGCCGCCCGCCGCTCGCGCCGGGCGGGGCGCCCCCGGTCCGGGCCGCTCAGCCGCGCAGTGGTGCGGCCGCCAGTTCTGCGATCGCCCAGGTCAGCGGGAGGAAGACGGCGAGGAGCGCGCCGGCGCGCAGCAGGGCCGCGGTGCGCAGGACGGTCGGCGGGGCGCCGATGCGCAGCAGGGCCTCGGTGGTGTGGGTGCGGCCCTGCTTCGATTCGAGGGCGGCGGTCAGCAGGGTCGCGGTGGTGCAGGCCAGGACGAGGGCCGCGCCGAGGGCGGTGAGCGGGCCGAAGGCCTCGGAGCCTCCGTCCGCCCCGTACAGTTCCGCCGCCGCGAGGGCGCCGGAGAGCACCGCGCTGACCACCCCGAGCGGGCGGCCGATACGGCGGGACTCGTCCATCAGGACGCGGCCGGCGAGCAGCCGGATGGCGCCGGGCCGGACCGCCTGGAGGAGCCGGCCGCAGCCGTGGGTGAGGCCCGGGCCCGCGAGGGCGAGGCCCACGGCGGTGAGGACCCAGCCGGCGAGGACGCCCGCCGGGTTGCCGTCGAAGCCGCCCGGCAGCGGGAGGCCGCCCCTGGAGGCGCCCTGGGCCGCGTACGTCTCGACGGCGAGGCCGGCCGCGACGAGGGCGACGCCCCAGGGCAGCCCGGACGGCATCGCCCTCTCGGCGCCCTCGGGTGCGGCGGGCGCGGTGCGGGGCCGCAGCGCGAGGCCGGCCGCGGTGGCGGCGGCGACCGGCAGGACGGCGAGCAGGGTGAGGGCGGCGGCGAGCGGGATCGGCTGGTCGGCGGCGAGGAGCCCGGCGGCGGCGCCGTCGAACGGCAGGCCCGTGATGTCGCCGCGCAGGTGCAGGTAGAACAGGAGCGCGACCACGGAGCCGAGCGTGCAGGCGACGGCCGTCGAGGCGGCGGCGATCGCCGTGAGCCGGGCGGGGCCGAGGCCGACGGCGGAGAGTCCGGGGCGCGGCCGGGTGCTGGGGTCGGTGCGGGCCACCGCGACGGCGAACTGGACGGTCGCGGCGAGCGGCAGGACGCACCAGAGCAGCCGCAGCACGGAGGCCGAGGACTGCGCCGGGTGCCCGACCGCGTATCCGAGGGTGCAGAGCAGGAGGAAGCCCACCCCCGCGGCCGCGGCGGCGACGAGGAGCCGGCGCGTCAGGACGAGGGGGTGGGTCCCGCGGGCTAGACGGAGAGCGAGCACGCGGCGACGCCCTCCGCCCCTGACGCCGGGGGTACGGCGGCGACCCTGCGTCCGTCGAGGAGGGCGACGGTGCGGTCGGCGAGCGCCGCGACCTCGCCGTCGTGGGTGGCGAGGAGCACGGTGATGCCGTGCGAGCGTGCCGCGGCCGCGAGGGTGCGCAGGACCTGCGCGCCGTCGGCCCGGTGCAGGGTGGCCGTCGGTTCGTCGGCGAAGAGGACCGACGGCGTGGTGACCAGGGCGCGGGCGATCGCGATCCGCTGGCGCTGGGACTGGGTGAGGGCGTGCGGCCGCTTGCGGGCGCACCCGCCGATGTCGAGCCGCTCCAGCCACTCCTGGGCGGCGGTCTTCGCGGCCCGGTGGGAGGTGCCGCGGAGCAGCAGCGGCAGGGCGGTGTTCTCCCAGCCGGTGAGCTCGGGGACGAGGCCGGGCTCGGGGCCGATCCAGCCGAAGCGCTCGCGCCGGAGCCGCTCGCGCTGGGCGGGGGCCAGGGTGTGGACGGGGCCGCTGTTGAACCAGACTTCGCCCTGCTGGGCGGTGAGCTGGCCGGAGAGGCAGCGCAGCAGGGTGGTCTTGCCGCTGCCGCGGGGGCCGACGACGGCGAGGATCTCTCCTTCGCGGACGCCGAGGGAGACGCCGCTGAGCGCCTCCGAACCGCCCAGTGTGCAGTGCAGGGAACGCGCCCAGAGCACGTCGTTGTCCGGTGGGGCCATCGCGTACACCTCGATGTCGGATCCGATTCTCGCCTTCCCCCGCCCGGGGGAACGAAGGGACGGGCCTGTCGGTCACTCGGCACCGTAAGGATTCAGATCCGGTTGTACGGACAGCACACGGCCCGGGCCGCCGCCATCCACTCGGATGGCGGCATGCCCGGGCCGTGGGGGTCACGCCGTGAGGGCGGCGTGATGCTCGTCGGAGATCAGAGCTTGGCCCACGCCTCGGTGAGGGTGGCGCGGAGGATCTGCTCGATCTCGTCGAACGTGGACTGGTCCGCGATCAGCGGCGGCGCCAGCTGGATGACCGGGTCGCCACGGTCGTCGGCGCGGCAGTACAGGCCGTTGTCGTACAGCGCCTTGGAGAGGAAGCCGTACAGGACGCGCTCCACCTCCTCGTCGTTGAAGGACTCCTTGGTGGCCTTGTCCTTGACGAGCTCGATGCCGTAGAAGAAGCCGTTGCCGCGGACGTCGCCGACGATCGGGAGGTCGTGCAGCTTCTGCAGCGTCGAGAAGAAGTTGCCCTCCTGGTCCAGCACGTGCTGGTTCAGGCCCTCCTTGTCGAAGATGTCGAGGTTCGCCAGGGCCACGGCCGAGGAGACCGGGTGGCCGCCGAAGGTGTAGCCGTGCAGGAAGGTGTTGTCGCCCTTGTAGAACGGCTCCGCGATGCGGTCCGAGACGATGCAGGCACCGATCGGGGAGTAGCCCGAGGTCATGCCCTTGGCGCAGGTGATCATGTCCGGCACGTAGCCGAACTTGTCACAGGCGAACATCGTGCCGAGGCGGCCGAAGGCGCAGATCGTCTCGTCGGAGACGAGCAGCACGTCGTACTGGTCGCAGATCTCGCGGACGCGCTGGAAGTAGCCGGGCGGCGGCGGGAAGCAGCCACCGGCGTTCTGCACGGGCTCGAGGAAGACGGCGGCGACGGTGTCGGGGCCCTCGAAGAGGATCTGCTGCTCGATCTGGTCGGCTGCCCAGCGGCCGAAGGCCTCGGGGTCGTCGCCGTGGATCGGGGCGCGGTAGATGTTGGTGTTCGGCACCTTGTGCGCGCCGGGGACCAGCGGCTCGAAGGGGGCCTTCAGGGCCGGCAGACCGGTGATGGACAGGGCGCCCTGCGGGGTGCCGTGGTAGGCGACCGCACGCGAGATGACCTTGTACTTGGTGTGCTTGCCCTGCAGCTTGAAGTACTGCTTGGCGAGCTTCCAGGCGGTCTCGACGGCCTCGCCGCCACCGGTGGTGAAGAAGACCTTGTTGAGGTCGCCCGGGGCGTAGCCGGCGAGACGCTCGGCGAGCTCGACGGCCTTGGGGTGCGCGTACGACCACACGGGGAAGAACGCGAGCTCCTGGGCCTGCTTGTACGCGACCTCGGCCAGCTCCTGGCGGCCGTGACCGGCGTTGACCACGAAGAGACCCGCGAGACCGTCGAGGTAGCGCTTGCCCTTGTCGTCGAAGATGTAGGTGCCCTCACCGCGGACGATGGTGGGGACGGGGTTGTTCTCGTAGGACGACATGCGGGTGAAGTGCATCCACAGGTGGTCGTACGCGGTCTTGGACAGGTCCTGGGTCACGATTATCGAGTTCCCCACATGTAGGTCTGCTTCTTGAGCTTGAGGTAGACGAAGCTCTCGGTGGAGCGCACGCCGGGGAGGGTGCGGATCCGCTTGTTGATCACGTCCAGCAGGTGGTCGTCGTCCTCGCAGACGATCTCCACCATGAGGTCGAAGGAGCCCGCGGTCATCACCACGTACTCGCACTCGGCCATGGCCGTCAGTGCCTCCGCGACCGGATCCAGGTCACCCTCGACGTTGATGCCGACCATCGCCTGCCGTCGGAAACCCACGGTGAGCGGGTCGGTGACGGCGACGATCTGCATGACGCCCTGGTCGAGCAGCTTCTGGACGCGCTGTCTCACGGCGGCTTCGGAGAGGCCCACGGCCTTTCCGATCGCCGCGTAGGGACGGCGGCCGTCCTCCTGGAGCTGTTCGATGATCGCCAGGGAGACGGCGTCGATCGTCGGGGACGAACCGGTTCCGGTTCTTGAGTGGTTGCTTTGACTTGCCACGACTTCACTGTGCACCGAGATTGTCAGTCGTGCAAGCCCAGACTGATGAAATTCGTTGTGAAGCGCTCTGGATCTCACTGAATCCGAAGGTGCGGGGGGTCGGGGCTGTTGAAAGCGTCAGTGGAGCGACTAGGCTGAGGTGTCTCGCCCATCGGGACACCGCACAAGGACGTGCGAAGACAGAACGTGACAGGAGGGGTGGCAAGTGACCACCGAGCTGCGCCGGCTGCGTAACTACATCAACGGGGAGTTCCGCGACGCGGCCGACGGCCGCACCATCGAGGTGATCAACCCGGCCGTCGGTGAGGTGTACGCCACCTCCCCGCTCTCCGGGCAGGCCGACGTGGACGCCGCCATGGAGGCCGCCGCGGCCGCCTTCCCCGCCTGGCGTGACAGCACGCCGTCCGAGCGCCAGAAGGTGCTCCTCAAGATCGCCGACGCCTTCGAGGAGCGCGCCGAGGAGCTCATCGCCGCCGAGGTCGAGAACACCGGCAAGCCGACCGCCCTCGTCGCCAGCGAAGAGATCCCGCCGATGGTGGACCAGATCCGCTTCTTCGCCGGTGCCGCCCGGCTGCTCGAAGGCCGCTCGGCCGGCGAGTACATGGAGGGCATGACCTCCATCGTCCGCCGCGAGCCGGTCGGCGTCTGCGCGCAGGTCGCGCCGTGGAACTACCCGATGATGATGGCCGTGTGGAAGTTCGCCCCGGCCCTCGCCGCGGGCAACACCGTCGTCCTCAAGCCCTCGGACACGACCCCCGCGTCGACCGTCCTGATGGCCGAGATCATCGGCCAGATCGTCCCCAAGGGCGTCTTCAACGTCGTCTGCGGCGACCGCGAGACGGGCAAGGCCATGGTCGAGCACCCGACCCCGGCGATGGCCTCCATCACCGGCTCGGTCCGCGCCGGCATGCAGGTCGCCGAGTCGGCGGCCAAGGACGTCAAGCGCGTCCACCTGGAGCTGGGCGGCAAGGCCCCGGTCGTCGTCTTCGAGGACACCGACATCGAGAAGGCCGTCGAGGACATCGCCGTCGCCGGCTACTTCAACGCCGGCCAGGACTGCACCGCCGCCACCCGCGTGCTCGTGCACGAGTCCATCCACGACGAGTTCGTCGCCGCGCTCGCCAAGACCGCGTCCGAGACCAAGACCGGCCAGCCGGACGACGAGGACGTGCTCTACGGCCCGCTGAACAACGCCAACCAGCTGAAGCAGGTCGCCGGCTTCATCGAGCGCCTCCCGGCCCACGCCAAGGTCGAGGCCGGCGGTCACCGCGTCGGCGACAAGGGCTACTTCTACGCCCCGACCGTCGTCTCCGGCCTCAAGCAGGACGACGAGATCGTCCAGAACGAGGTCTTCGGCCCGGTCATCACCGTCCAGTCCTTCACGGACGAGGCCCAGGCCCTGGAGTTCGCGAACGGCGTCGAGTACGCCCTCGCCTCCTCCGTCTGGACCAAGGACCACGCGCGCGCGATGCGCATGTCCAAGTCCCTCGACTTCGGCTGTGTGTGGATCAACACCCACATCCCGCTCGTCGCCGAGATGCCCCACGGCGGCTACAAGAAGTCCGGCTACGGCAAGGACCTCTCCGCCTACGGCTTCGAGGACTACACGCGCATCAAGCACGTCATGACCTCCCTGGGCTGATCGCTCCCGGACGCACCGCGCGGCCCCGACACCTTGATCGACAGGGTGTCGGGGCCGCGCGCCGTCGCTCGACGGACCGTCCATTGCCGCAGCTCGCGGCGGGCGGCGATGCTGCTGGGGTGAGAGCGACTGCCAGGAAACACATGTCCCGCCGGTCCCTGCTGCGCGGTTTCGGCGGTGTCGGGGCCGCGACCCTGCTCGCCGGGTGCGGGGTCCCCGCCGCCTACGTGGAGGAGGGCGACCGGGCCGGCCGCGACCTCTCGGCCCGCGACCGTACGCTCGACTTCGCCAACTGGCCGCTGTACATCGACACCGATGACGACGACACGTCGAAGCGACCGACCCTCGACGCCTTCCGGAAGCGCACCGGGATCTCCGTCCGGTACACCGAGGAGATCAACGACAACGACGAGTTCTTCGGCAAGATCAGCCCGTCCCTGATGAACCACCAGGAGACCGGGCGCGATCTGATCGTCGTCAGCGACTGGATGGCCGCCCGCTTCGTCCGCCTCGGCTGGGTCCAGGAGATGGACCGCGCCGCCCAGCCGAACGTCGCGAAGCACCTCGACCCGCAGCTGGAGTCGCCCGCCTTCGACCCCGGCCGGCTGCACAGCGTGCCCTGGCAGTCCGGGATCACCGGCATCGCGTACAACCGGAAGAAGCTCGGCCGGGAACTGCGCTCCACCAAGGAGCTCTGGGCCGACGACCTGCGCGGCAAGGTCACCCTGCTGTCCGGGCTCGACGAGTCCTTCGCCCTGCTCATGCTGGGCAGGGGCGTCGACGTGACCAGGTGGACCGGCGACGACTTCCACGCCCTGTGCGAGCAGATCGAGGGGCTCGTCCGGAAGAAGCACATCCGGCGCTTCACCGGGAACGACTACATCAAGGACCTGTCCACCGGCGACGTCCTGGCCTGCCAGGCGTACTCCGGCGACGTCATCCAGCTCCAGGCCGACAACCCCGACATCGAGTTCGTCGTCCCCGAGGAGGGCGCCGAACTGTGGGCCGAGTCCCTCATGATCCCCAACCTCGCCCGGCACAGGACCAACGCCGAGAAGCTCGTCGACTACTACTACGAGCCCGAGGTCGCCGCCGAACTCGCCGCCTGGGTCAACTACGTCTGCCCGGTGCCGGCCGCCCAGAAGGTCCTCGCGGACTCCGGCGACGAGGAGCTCGTGGCGCTCGCCGAGGACCCGCTGATCTTCCCGGACGCCGACATGCGCGGCCGGCTCTCCATCGCCCGGGACATCACCACCGGGGAGCGCCAGGAGTTCGCGAAGAGGTGGAACTCGATCGTCGGGCTGTGAGTTCCACGATCATGACCGATACGCGCATCAACCCCCTTGTCACCTATGGCCTGTTCCTCGCCTGGGCCGTGCACGACGCGGAGGAGCTCGCGCGCGGACCGCGCTGGGTCCGGGAGAACCTGCCGGCGCTGCGCGAGCGCTGGCCCGGAGTGCCGGAGCGGGTGTGGAAGGCGATGGAGTCCGTCGACGAACGTGAATTCGCCGCCGCCGTCGGGGTGATGGCGGTGATCGTCGGCGCGGCCGCCGTGTCGGGCGCGCGCACCGGCGGCCGGTCCGGCTTCTACCAGGGGGCGGTGACCGGCTTCGGGCTGCACGGGCTCGTCCACCTCGCGCAGGCCGCCGTCGTACGGGACGCGACCCCTGGCGCGCCCACCTCGCCGCTCGTCGTCATCCCCTTCTCCCTGTGGGCCCGCGGCCGGCTGCGGCGGGCCGGGGTGCTGCGGCCGACCAGTGCCAGGGGGGTGGCGGCGGGGCTCGCGGTGGCGGCGGGGGCGACGGTGGTGGCGCACGGCGTGGGGCGAAGGGTCGCCGCCCGCTTCTGAACGCGCTCAAAAAAGACGACCCCCGGCTTCTGAACACGTTCAAGACGGGCGTACGCTGGCCCCCATGAGCGACACGAACGGGCCGAGAGCCCTTCTCACGCACATCCGCGTCTGGCTGATCGTCTTCGTCGTCTGCCTGGTCCTGAGCGGGGCCACCGCGTTCCCGCTCGTGACCGAACTCAGGCTCCTCGACTCCGCGTCGACCGGGTGGGCCGCGCCCGTGGCGGACCTCTTCCCCGGGCTGGCCGCATGGATCCACCGGGTACGGGAGGGCGTCGCCACCGCCGACGCGCAGGCCCCGTACCTGCTCTACGGCACCGACTGGCTGGCCTTCGCCCACCTCGTCATCGCGGTCGCCTTCTACGGCCCGTACCGCGATCCGGTCCGCAACATCTGGGTCGTCGAGTTCGGCATGATCGCCTGCGTCGGCATCATCCCACTGGCCCTGATCTGCGGACCGATCCGGGACATCCCCTTCTGGTGGTCCGTCATCGACATGTCCTTCGGCGTCATCGGCATCCTGCCGCTGCTCCACGTACGCCGGCTGATCAAGCGGCTCGAAGCGGTCGAGCCCGAGCCCGCTCACTCCGGCAGGCCGTAGGCCGCCACCATCAGGCGCAGGGCCGTCTTGTTCATGTCCTGACCCTTGGCGTCGTTGGCGTTGACGCTGTAGACGAGCGTGCGGGCGCCGTCGCGGGTCGAGGCGATGGCCGTGTTGTAGCCCCAGCGGCCGCCGGTCTTGCCCCAGACCTCGCGGCCGCCGAGCTTCTTCATCGACAGGCCGACGGAGAACGCGGCCGGGTCGCCCGACTGGAAGTCGGGGACCTTCGGGAGCGTGAACATCTCCTCCAGGAGCGGACCGCGCACCACATGGCCCTTGAACAGGGCCTTGGTGAAGCGCTCCAGGTCGGCGGTGGTCGAGACGAGGTCCCCGGCGGCCCAGGCCTCCGACGTCCCCCACTCCGAGACGTCCCGCAGGCCCGTCGTGCCGTCGTCGAGCTTCATCGTCTGGTAGCCGTGGTTGTACGGGCCGGTGATCTCGGCCGCCCCGCGCGGGAAGTACGTGTTCCGCAGGCCGAGCGGCTGCAGGATCCGCCGCTCCACCTGGTGCTCGTACGAGTCGCCCGTGACCCGCTCCACGATCAGGCCGGCGATCGTGTACCCGATGTTCAGGTAGTGCTGCTTCGTGCCCGGCCGGAACTCGCGCGGCTGCGCCGTCGCCGAGCGGACCAGCTCCTCCGGGGTGTGGACGTCGAAACGGTTCGCGTACCACTCCTCGACCGTCTCGCCCGGCATGTCGGCGGCCGGGATGCCGTGGGTGTGGTTCAGGAGCTGCCGCACGGTCACCGTGGCGTACCGGCCGGGGATCAGGTCCGGGAGGTACGAGCGGGCCGTCCGGTCCAGGTCGATCCGCCCCTCGGCGGCCAGCTGGAGGACGGTCGCCGCCGTGAACACCTTCGTCACCGAACCGGCCCGGAAGCGGGCGGCCGGGTCCGCCGGGGCGTTCGTCTCCAGGTCGTGGACGCCGGCGCTGCCCTGCCAGGAACCCTCGGTGCCGCCGACCCGGACGAGGGCGGCCGTGGCGTCGGCGCGGGGGAGCCCCGCGATGACCGCCGACAGATCGGCGGGGGCGGCCTGCGTGGCGGACACCGACGGCTGCTCCGCCGCGAAGGCGGGGGTGAGCGCGGGGCCGGCGGCGACGCCCAGGACCAGGGCGGCGGCGAGCAGGGTGCGGGTGGACTTCCTCATGGTCAACTCCGGTGGTGTGAGCCGTTGTTCTCGATGGCTCCATCCTGCTGACCAGCGGCGATCCGCGGATCGCCCGCACCGGCGGTCTTCGGCGGACCGGCTCCTCACCGGCGCGGGGGAGGGACCGGGCCGGCTCATCCCCCGGGCGGGGGAGAGCCCGCCGCGACCAGCCCCGTCTCGTACGCGCAGATCACCGCCTGGATGCGGTCCCGCAGCCCCAGCTTGGCGAGCACGTTCCCCACGTGGGTCTTCACCGTGTGGTCGCTGACCACCAGCTCCGCCGCGATCTCCGCGTTCGACAGGCCCCGCGCGAGCAGCAGCAGCGTCTCGCGCTCACGCCCGGTGAGGACGTCGAGCCGGGGATCGGTCCTGCGCGGCCCGCCCGTCGTGTACTGCTCCACGAGCCGCCGGGCCACGGACGGCGCGAGCAGCGAATCGCCCGCCGCCACCCGTACCGCGTGCACGAGGTCGTCCCGCCGCACGTCCTTCAGGAGGAAACCGCTCGCGCCCGCGTGCAGCGCCTCGTACACGTACGCGTCGGTGTCGAAGGTCGTCAGCATCACCGTCCGGCAGCCGGACTCCGCGCTGATCGCCCGGCAGGCCTCGATGCCGTCCGTCCGGGGCATCCGGATGTCGAGCAGCGCCACGTCCGGGGCGAGCCGGCGCACCGCCTCGACGGCCTCCGTGCCGTCCCCGGCCTCCGCGACCACCTCGATGTCCGGCTGCGCGTCCAGGATCATCGCGAAGCCGCTGCGGACCAGTTCCTGGTCGTCCGCCACCACCACCCGGATCGTCATCCCTCCCCCTCCCGCACGGGCAGCAGCACCCGCACCTCGAACCCCCGGCCGCCCGGCCCCGGGCCCGTCTCCGCCGTCCCGCCGTGCGCGGCGGCCCGCTCCCTGATGCCCACCAGGCCGTGTCCGCCCGGACCGCCCTGCGGGCCGCGCCCGTCGTCGGTCACCGTGACCCGCAGGACGCCGTCCGCGTGCGCGAGCCGCACGTCGACCGTACGGGCCTGGGCGTGCTTCACCACGTTCGTCAGCGCCTCCTGCACGATCCGGTACACGCTCGCCCCGGTCGCCGCGGGCAGCGCCCGCACCCCGCCCTCCGTCGCGTACCCGACGGACAGACCGCCCGTCCGCACCCGCTCCAGGAGGCCCGGCAGGTCCGCGAGATCCGGCTGCGGCTCGCGCGGAGACGCCGACTCGCCGCCCTCGCGCAGCAGCCCCAGCATCTGCCGCAGCTGCACCATCGCCTCCCGGCCCGTCTCCGAGATCGCCTCGAACGCCGCCTCCGCACGCTCCGGGGCGGCCCGCACCGCGACCGGACCCGCCTCCGCCTGCACGACCATCAGGCTCACCGCGTGCGACAGGATGTCGTGCATCTCCCGCGCGATCCTGGCCCGTTCGCGCGCGGCCACCCGCTCGGCCTCCACCCGCTGCGCCCGCTGCCGGGCGTCCGTGAGCCGCCCGAAGACATAGGCCGCGCCGAACACGAAGAGGGAGAAGGTGAGTTCGCGCGCCGACTGGGTGTTGAGCCACACCGAGGCCGGCACCGCGACCACCATGAGCCCCGCCGTCGCGAACCGCTTCCACGCCGGCGAGAGCGCGGCGATCGTGTAGACGCAGACGAGCCCCGTGTACGGCAGCGGCTGCCCGGGACCCTCCACGGCCAGCTTGTACAGCGCGCTCGCCGCCAGGACCGCGAGCAGCACGGCGAGCGGCGCGCGCCGTCGCCACACCAGCGGCACCACGGTCAGCGTCGTCAGGCCGTACGCCGGCCAGGTCGCCGGTTCGAGCTCGGGCCCGCGCGGCACCACGAACGGCATCGTCATCGCCGCCTGCACGAGCAGCGCGATCCCGGTGTCCACCGCCCACGGGTTCGCCGCGCCCCAGGTCCGCGCCCGCTCCCACCCGCTGCGCACATCCCCCCGTATGCCCATTACGGCTTGCGGCCCACCGCGCCGAACTGCGCCACCACCTGCGACTCCCCGTCGGAGGGCCGCCAGCGCGCGCAGGACACGATGCCCGGCTCCAGGAGGTCGAGGCCGTCGAAGAAGGAGGTGAACTCCTCCCGGCTGCGGGCGGTGATCGGCGGGGTCGCGTTCTCGTTCCAGAAGGCCATCGCGGCCTTGTTGCCCTCGCCGCCGAGATCCGGTTCGAGCGTCGGGTGGGTCAGCACCAGGTGGCTGCCGGAGGGGACGGCGGCCATCAGGGTCCGCACGATCGACCGGGCCTCGTCGGTGTCCTGCACGAAGTTGAGGATGCCGAGCATCAGCACCGCCACCGGCCGGGAGAGGTCCAGCGTCCTGGCGGCCGCCGTGACGATCCGCTCCGGGTCGTGGGCGTCCGCGTCGATGTACTCGGTGACGCCCTCCGGCGCGCTCGTCAGGAGCGCACGCGCGTGCGCGAGGACGATCGGGTCGTTGTCGACGTAGACGATCCGGGCGTCGGGGGCGATCCGCTGCGCCACCTCGTGGGTGTTGTCGGCGGTCGGCAGGCCCGTACCGATGTCGAGGAACTGGCGCATGCCCGCCTCGGCGGCCAGATGGGTCACCGCCCGGCCGAGGAACGCCCGGTCCGCGCGTGCCACTTCGCCGATGCTCGGGTAGAAGCCGGTGACCTGGTCGCCGACCGCGCGGTCCACCGGATAGTTGTCCTTGCCGCCCAGCCAGTAGTTCCACACCCGGGCGTTGTGGGCGATGTCGGTCCTGATCCGGTCGTTCACGCGCGAGCCTTTCGCAGCAGGGCGGCGAGGGTGTCGGGCCGGTTCGTGGTGACCGAGTCGGCTCCGTTCTTGATCAGCTTACGCATCGTCCGCGCGGTGTCCGCCGTCCAGGCCGAGACGAGCAGCCCGTCCCGGTGCACCCGCTCGGCAAGCTCCCGACTCACCAGGCCGAAACGGTAGTTGAGCCAGTGCGGCCGCACGGCGTCGAGCAGCACCCGCCGGGGCGGGGCGAGCGAGGTCCACGTCAGGGCGATCTCCGCGGCCGGGTCGGCGGCCCGCACCTGGAGCATGGCGACGGCGCCCGCGCAGTAGTAGACGCGCTCCCCGGCCCCGCACTCGCGGACCGTGCCGACGATCCGGCGGACCGAGTCCTCGTTCCCGCCCGGCAGGTCCAGCATCAGCCGGTGGTCCCCGGCGGTCAGCAGCGCCTCGCGGAGGGTCGGCACGCCGTTGCGGGTCAGCTCGCACAGCTGCTCGTACGAGAGCTCCGCGAGCGGCCGGTCGTGGCGCCACAGCCGCTTCAGGGTGTCGTCGTGGAGGAGGACGGGCACGCCGTCCTCCGTCAGCCGGACGTCGATCTCGACGGCGTCCGCCCCCCGCTCGATCGCCGAGGCGATCGAGGGGAGCGTGTTCTCACGGACGCGGTACGGGTCGCCGCGATGACCTACGACAGTGACGGAGCGCATGGCCCCATTCTCGTCACGGCCGGCTTCCGGTCGGCGTCAGCGCGCCAGCCAGTCGTTCGTGTACGTGTCGATCTCGGCCGCGATCCGGGCCTTGCCGGCCGCGTCCAGGAACGAGGCCTCCACCGCGTTCTTCGCGAGGGCGGCGACACCGCGCTCGTCGAGGCCGAGGAGGCGCGCGGCGACGGCGTACTCGTTGTTGAGGTCCGTGCCGAACATCGGAGGGTCGTCGCTGTTGATCGTGACGAGGACCCCGGCGTCGACGAACTGCCGGATCGGGTGCTCCTCCAGGGTGGCGACGGCCCGGGTCGCGATGTTCGACGTCGGGCACACCTCCAGGGCGATCCGGTGCTCGGCGAGGTACGCGAGGAGCTCGGGGTCCTGGGCGGAGCTGGTGCCGTGGCCGATGCGCTCGGCGCCCAGCTCGCGGATCGCGTCCCAGACGGTCTGGGGGCCGGTCGTCTCGCCGGCGTGCGG
The DNA here is from genome assembly GCF_042889835.1 of Streptomyces sp. NPDC002463. Lineage (NCBI taxonomy): Bacteria > Bacillati > Actinomycetota > Actinomycetes > Kitasatosporales > Streptomycetaceae > Streptomyces > Streptomyces sp. NPDC002463. Next base: position 80,603 of record NZ_JBIARL010000008.1, on the reverse strand, counting down.
GACGGAGTGCAGGCCGGCCGCGCGGGCCAGGTCGAAGTACGGCTTGAACTGCGGGCGCGGCACGCCGATCTCCGGGCCGCCGAGACCGAAGGAGACGAGGCCCTCCGGGCGCAGCCCGTCCGTGGTGGCGAGCCGCGCGGTCTCCTCGGCGGAGACGAGGCCGGCCTCGCCGGGGATGTCGAAGCACCAGCGCAGGATCGTCCCGAACTCGGCCTCGGCGGCCTTGCGGGCGTCCTCGATCGCCTCCATGAAGGCGCGCTCGTCGATGCCGCGGCGGGTGGAGGAGTACGGGGTGATGGTCAGTTCGGCGTAGCGGATGTTCTGCCGGGCCATGTCCCGGGCGATCTCGAAGGTCAGCAGCCGGACGTCCTCCGGGGTGCGGACCAGGTCGACGACGGACAGGTAGACGTCGATGAAGTGGGCGAAGTCCGTGAACGTGAAGTAGTCGGCGATCGCCTCCGGGTCCGTGGGGACCTTGGAGTCCGGGTGCCGGGCCGAGAGCTCGGAGACGATCCGGGGCGAGGCGGAGCCGACGTGGTGGACGTGCAGCTCGGCCTTGGGGAGTCCCGCGATGAAGGAGTGCAGATCGGTCATCAGGTCATCGTAGGCCGGGCGCATCCCTCCCAGGGGTGAGGCCTTAGCATGACGTGACCACGATGGGGGAGGCCCATGTCTGACAACCGAGACCAGTCGCCGGGCGGGTACGACCCGACCGACCCATGGGCTCCGCCGAACCGCGACGGGGTGGAACTCAGCAAGCCGGCGACGCCGTCGCCCTCGCCGGTGCACGACCAGCCGACCATGACGTCCTTCCCGGCCGCGCCGGGCGGACCCGGCGCTCCTGCCGGGGACGTCCCGCCGCCTCCGGTCGCCCCCGGCGGCCCGGCGGTCACGCCCGGGTACGGCTACCCGGCGGCGAACACGGCCGGCGCGTACGGCTATCCGCCGGCCCCGACGCCCCCGGCCGCCACCGGGTACGGCTACCCGGGATACGGCCAGCCCGGCTGGCAGCAGCCGCCGAACAACGGGATGGGCACCGCCGCGATGGTGCTGGGCATCTGCGCGGTCGTACTCGCCTTCTGCTCGTACGGCATCCTCGGCCTGATCCTGGGCGGGATCGCGCTGCCGCTGGGCATCGCGGGCCGCAAGCGGCACGTGCGGGGCGAGGCGAACAACAAGGGGCAGGCCGTCACCGGCATCGTGCTCGGCTCCATCGGCATCGCCCTCGGCCTCGCGGGCATCGCGCTCATCGTCTTCCTGGCGACGCACGCGGACGAGTGGAGCAAGACCGGCGAGGACCCCTGGTCGTCGACGGAGACGTCGCTCAGCGCTCCCCGCTGACGGGCTCCCGGAGAGAGGGCCCCGCACCCACCGGTGCGGGGCCCTCTCGCGCGTCACCCGGCGCGCAGCCGCTCCCGAGCCTCCATGAGCGCGAAGCCCAGCAGGTTGAGCCCGCGCCAGCGGGCCGGGTCGTGGGCGCGGGGGTCGTCGGCGGCGAGGCCGATGCCCCAGACGCGGTCCAGCGGGCTCGCCTCCACGAGGACGCGCTCGCCGGTCCCGACCAGGTACGCCCGCAGGGCCTCGTCCGAGGAGAACTTGTGGACGCTGCCCTCGACGACGATCCCGAAGCGCTCGCGCTCCCAGACGGCCTCGTCGAAGTCCCGCACGAGGCGCCCGGCGTTCTTGGCCTCCGCGGGGGTGGGGGCGGTCAGCGCGGCCCGCTCGGCGTCCGCGTCCCGGAAGAGCCGGGCCTTGGCGGCCATCATCCAGTGCTCGGCGGTCGCGTAGGCCACGCCGTCGACCACGAAGGGTGCCGGCCACCACTGGCTGAGACAGCTCGCCGAGAGGCGGCCGTCGGGGTGCGGACGGTGCCCCCAGAAGTGCAGCCACTTCACTCGGTCACCACGCGTGACCTGCTGAGTCAGCTCTTCGATCTTGGTCATACATGCGAGTCTGGCAGCCACCACAGACATTCCGTACGGAGATTTTCCGGCCACCTCGACACATGGTCGACCGATTCCGTCGCGTAACCAAAAGGCAACAACGGAATCACTTGTTGGGTGGCCTTCCCTCTGTCAGGATCGGCACTCAATTCGAGCTGGGACAACGGAGAGCGCCATGACCAACCGCTTCCAGGTGACGGACCGCTTCGCGGACGGCGCGCAGTACATCGGCGGAAGGCTCCGCGCCGGAACCTCGGATCGGGAACACAGCGTGATCGACCCGGCCACCGGCGAGAGCGTCTACACGTACACGCTGGCCTCCACCGCCGACGTGGACGAGGCCGTCGCCGCCGCCAAGGCGGCCTTCCCTGGCTGGGCCGGCGCCACCCCGGGCGAGCGCTCCGACGCGCTGCACCGCCTCGCCGGCGTCCTCGCCGACTGGGCGGAGGACATCGCCCGCGTCGAGTCGCTCCAGTGCGGCAAGCCGCTCAAGCTGACCACCGAGTTCGACGTGCCCGGCACGATCGACAACGCGGCCTTCTTCGCCGGGGCCGCCCGCCACCTCCAGGGCCAGTCGGCCGCGGAGTACAGCGGCGACCACACCTCGTACATCCGCCGCGAGCCGATCGGCGTCATCGGCTCCATCGCCCCCTGGAACTACCCGCTCCAGATGGCCGCCTGGAAGATCCTCCCGGCGATCGCCGCCGGCAACACGATCGTCCTGAAGCCGGCCGAGATCACCCCGCTGACCTCGCTGATGTTCGCGATGGCGGCGAAGGAGGCGGGCATCCCCGACGGTGTCGTCAACATCGTCAGCGGCTCCGGCCGGGTCGTCGGCGAGCACCTCGTCGGCCACCCCGACGTCGTCATGACCTCGTTCACCGGCTCCACCCCGGTCGGCAAGCGGGTCGCCGAGGTCGCCACCGCGACCGTGAAGCGGCTCCACCTCGAACTCGGCGGCAAGGCCCCGTTCCTCGTCTTCGACGACGCCGACCTGGAGGCCGCCGCGCAGGGCGCCGTCGCCGCCTCCCTCATCAACAGCGGCCAGGACTGCACCGCCGCCACGCGCGCGTACGTCCAGCGTCCGCTCTTCGACGCCTTCGTCGCCCGGGTCGCCGAGCTCATGGAGTCCGTCCGCGTCGGCGACCCCTTCGCGCCCGGCACCGACCTCGGTCCGCTCGTCAGCCACCGCCACCGCGACAGCGTCGCCGGCTTCGTCGAGCGCGCCCGTGGCTACGCCACCGTCGTCACCGGCGGCGAAGCCCCTGGTGGAGAGCTCGAGAACGGCGCATACTACCGTCCCACCCTGATCACCGGCGCCGCTCAGGACAGCGAGGTCGTGCAGTCGGAGATCTTCGGTCCGGTCCTGGTGGCCCTGCCCTTCGACGGCGACGACGAGGGCATCCGGCTCGCCAACGACACCCCCTACGGCCTCGCGGCCTCCGCCTGGAGCCGTGACGTCTACCGGGCCAACCGTGCCACGCGGGAGATCAAGGCGGGATGTGTGTGGGTCAACGACCACATCCCGATCATCAGCGAGATGCCCCACGGCGGCACGAAGGCGTCAGGATACGGAAAGGACATGTCGGCGTACTCCTTCGAGGAGTACACGCAGGTCAAGCACGTGATGTTCGACAACACGGCGGTGGCGGCCAAGGACTGGCACCGCACGATCTTCGGGGACCGATAGCAGCTCGCCGCCCGACCAGCGGCCCACCCATCCCGAAAGGGCACAGCGCATGGAGCAGTACGAGCCCGACAGCCTGTCCGCGGCGCAGTTGGCGGCGATACGGCGCAGCATGACGAGCGGCCGGGGCGCCCTCACCCGCCGTTCGATGCTGCGCGCGGGCGGCGTCGGGGCGCTCACGGTCGGCGGCCTCGCCGGCCTGAGCGCCTGCGGCATCCCGCCGGCCAAGCGGGAGGGCCAGGGGCCCGCGTCCATCGACGTGTCGGCCAAGGAGAAGACCGTCGCCTTCTCCAACTGGACCGAGTACATGGACGTCAGCGAGGACGAGAAGTCCCGCCCGACCCTGGAGGCGTTCACGAAGCGCACCGGGATCAAGGTCAAGTACACCGAGGACATCAACGACAACGTCGAGTTCTTCGGCAAGATCAAGCCGCAGCTCGCGGCCGGCCAGGACACCGGCCGCGACCTGATCTGCGTCACCGACTGGCTCGCCGCCCGCATCATCCGGCTCGGCTGGGCGCAGAAACTCGACCCGGCCAATCTGCCCAACGCGTACGCGAACCTGTCCGCCCAGTTCCGCCGCCCCGACTGGGACCCGGGCCGCTCCTACTCGTACCCCTGGACCGGCATCTCGACCGTCATCGCCTACAACGTCAAGGCGACCGGCGGCAAGAAGGTCGACTCGGTCACCCAGCTCCTCGACGACCCGTCGCTCAAGGGCCGGGTCGGCTTCCTCACCGAGATGCGCGACTCGATCGGCATGACCCTGCTCGACATGGGCAAGGACCCCGGGAAGTTCACGGACGCCGACTACGACGCGGCGATCGGCCGCCTCCAGAAGGGCGTCGACAAGAAGCAGATCCGCCGCTTCACCGGCAACGACTACACCTCCGACCTGGACAAGGGCGACATCGCGGCCTGCCTCGCCTGGGCCGGCGACATCATCCAGCTCCAGGCGGACAACCCGGACATCAAGTACGCCATCCCGTCCGCCGGTTACATCACCTCCAGCGACAACCTGCTCGTCCCCGCGCAGGCCAGGCACAAGACGAACGCCGAGAAGCTCATCGACTACTACTACGAGCTTCCCGCCGCCGCCCAGCTCGCCGCGTACATCAACTACGTCTGCCCCGTCGACGGGGTGAAGGACGAGCTCACCAAGATCGACCCCGAGCTCGCCAACAACACGCTGATCCTCCCGGACAAGGCCATGGCCAAGAAGTCGCACGCCTTCCGCTCGCTCACCAGCGCGGAGGAGACGGCGTACGAGGAGAAGTTCGCCAAGCTCATCGGCGCCTGAGTCCGGCCTCGTCCACCTCTCTCACTCCCTGGGACCGCAACCCATGACTGACAACAACACCGGCGGCGACGTCCGTCTCACCGGGATCAGCAAGTCGTACGGCTCGTTCACCGCCGTCCACCCGCTGGACCTGACCGTCCCGCAGGGCTCCTTCTTCGCCCTGCTCGGCGCCTCCGGCTGCGGCAAGACCACCACGCTGCGCATGATCGCCGGCCTGGAGGACCCGAGCACCGGCACCGTCTTCCTCGGCGACAAGGACGTCACCGACCTCCCGCCCTACAAACGGCCGGTCAACACCGTCTTCCAGTCCTACGCGCTCTTCCCGCACATGGACATCTCCGAGAACATCGCCTTCGGCCTGCGCCGCCGCGGCATCAAGTCCGTGAAGAAGCAGGTCGACGACATGCTGGAGCTCGTCCAGCTCGGCGACAAGGCCCACCACAAGCCGCACCAGCTCTCCGGCGGCCAGCAGCAGCGCGTCGCCGTGGCCCGCGCGCTCATCAACCACCCGCAGGTGCTGCTCCTCGACGAGCCGCTCGGCGCCCTCGACCTCAAGCTGCGCCGCCAGATGCAGCTGGAGCTCAAGCGGATCCAGACCGAGGTCGGCATCACCTTCGTGCACGTCACCCACGACCAGGAGGAGGCCATGACGATGGCCGACCAGGTCGCGGTGATGAACGGCGGCCGGGTCGAGCAGCTCGGCGCCCCCGCCGACCTGTACGAGAACCCGCAGACCACCTTCGTCGCCAACTTCCTCGGCACCTCGAACCTGATCGAGGCCGAGGTCATGGAGACGGGCACCGACGTGCTCGTCACGGCCGGCGGCGGCAAGCTCCGCGTCCCCGGCGACCGCTGTACCTCCGCCGTCCGCCAGGGCGGCAAGGTGCTCGTGGGCGTCCGCCCCGAGAAGATCTCGCTCGCGCACGCCGACGACGCGGGCACGATCGCCGACGGCCGCAACCGGGTGACCGGCCGGATCGTCGACTCCTCCTTCATCGGTGTCTCCACCCAGTACGTGGTGAACTCACCGGCGGGCGCGGAGCTCCAGGTCTACGAGCAGAACATCGAGCGCGACACCCGGCTCGTCCCCGGCGCCGAGGTCGTCCTGCACTGGAACCCGGCGCACACCTTCGGCCTCGACGCGGCGCAGGACATCGACGCGGGCGTGGAGACGGTGGAGGACGCCTCGTGACCGCCACCCTCACGAAGGGCGCCCCTCCCATAGAGGAACCGGTTCTGCGCAAGCCCTCCACCCGCAAGCGGCTCGTCCCGTACTGGCTGCTGATCCCCGGCATCATCTGGCTGCTCGTCTTCTTCGCGCTGCCGATGGTCTACCAGGCCTCGACCTCGGTCCAGACCGGCTCCCTGGAGAAGGGCTTCGAGGTCACCTGGCACTTCCAGACCTACTGGGACGCCTTCCAGGAGTACTGGCCGCAGTTCGTCCGCTCCCTGCTGTACGCCGGGACCGCGACCCTGCTCTGCCTGCTGCTCGGCTACCCGCTGGCGTACCTGATCGCCTTCAAGGCCGGCCGCTGGCGGAACCTGCTCCTCGTCCTCGTCATCGCGCCGTTCTTCACCAGCTTCCTCATCCGCACGCTCGCGTGGAAGACGATCCTGGCCGACGACAGCGTCGTGGTCCACGCGCTCAACGCCCTTCACTTCCTGGACGTCACCGACTGGCTCGGCTGGACCGAGGGCGACCGCGTCCTCGCCACCCCGATGGCGGTCGTCACCGGTCTCACGTACAACTTCCTGCCCTTCATGATCCTGCCCCTCTACACCTCCCTGGAGCGGATCGACGGCCGGCTGCACGAGGCCGCGCAGGACCTGTACGCCTCCCCGGCGACCACCTTCCGCAAGGTGACCTTCCCGCTGTCGATGCCCGGCGTCGTCTCCGGCACCCTGCTCACCTTCATCCCGGCGAGCGGCGACTACGTCAACGCCGAACTGCTCGGCTCCACCGACACCAAGATGGTCGGAAACGTCATCCAGTCGCAGTTCCTCCGGGTGCTCGACTACCCGACGGCGGCCGCGCTCTCCTTCATCCTCATGGCGATCGTGCTCGGCATGGTCACCGTGTACATCCGCCGTGCCGGAACGGAGGACTTGGTCTAATGCGGACGATGCGCTGGATACGGAAGAACCTCGTCGTCATCGCGGGCCTGCTGACGCTCGCGTACATGATCCTGCCCAACCTCGTCGTGATGGCGTTCTCCTTCAACAAGCCGAAGGGACGCTTCAACTACTCCTGGCAGGAGTTCTCGCTCGACGCCTGGAAGGACCCCTGCGGCGTCGCCGACATGTGCGAGTCGCTCTCGCTCTCGCTCCAGCTCGCCGCCTGGGCGACGGTCGGAGCGGTCGTCCTCGGCACGATGATCGCCTTCGCGCTGGTCCGCTACCGCTTCCGGGCGCGCGGCGCGATCAACTCGCTGATCTTCCTGCCGATGGCGATGCCCGAGGTCGTCATGGCCGCCTCCCTGCTCACGCTCTTCCTCAACATGGGCGTCGAACTGGGCTTCTGGACGGTCCTGATCGCCCACATCATGTTCTGCCTGTCGTTCGTCGTGACGGCGGTCAAGGCCCGGGTCATGTCCATGGACCCCCGCCTGGAGGAGGCCGCGCGCGACCTCTACGCGGGACCGACGCAGACCTTCCTGCGCGTGACCCTGCCGATCGCCGCGCCCGGCATCGCCGCCGGCGCGCTGCTCGCCTTCGCGCTCTCGTTCGACGACTTCATCATCACCAACTTCAACGCGGGCTCCACCGTCACCTTCCCCATGTTCGTGTGGGGCTCGGCGCAGCGTGGCACCCCCGTTCAGATCAACGTCATCGGTACGGCGATGTTCGTCATCGCGGTACTGATGGTCATGGCCGGGCAGATCATCACCAACCGGCGCAAGAAGACAGCAACAGCCTGACCGTTCAGAGGTCAGGCACCGAAGGAGTTGGAAACCATGGCCCCAGTCGCCATGCGTCTCGCTGCACAATCTCTCTCCGACGCCCAGCCCGTCCCCTTCTGGCTGGAAGACCCCGGCAAGCCCGGAGCCCTGCCCGCCCTCACCGGCACCGAGAAGACCGATCTCCTCGTGGTCGGCGGCGGATACAGCGGACTGTGGACCGCGCTCCTCGCCAAGGAGCGCGACCCCTCCCGGGATGTCGTACTCATCGAAGGCCGCGAGGTGGGCTGGGCCGCCTCGGGCCGCAACGGAGGCTTCTGCGCGGCCTCCCTCACCCACGGCTTCGGCAACGGGCTCGCCCGCTGGCCGGGCGAGCTGTCCAAGCTGGAGCGGATGGGCGAGCGCAACCTCGACGCCATCGAGGAGACCGTCGCCCGCTACGGGCTCGACTGCGAGTTCGAGCGCACCGGCGAGATCGACGTCGCCACCGAGCCGTACCAGGTGGAGGAGCTCCACGAGTGGTACGAGGAGGCGAACCGGCTCGGTCTCGCCGACGGCCTGGAGTTCCTGGACCAGGCCGCCGTGCGGGCCGAGGTCGACTCGCCGACCTTCCTCGGCGGCATGTGGGACAAGCGCGGCGTCGCCATGGTCCACCCGGCCAAGCTGGCCTGGGGCCTGAAGCGGGCCTGCCTCGACCTGGGCGTCCGGATCTACGAGAACACCCCCGGTCTGCAGCTGGTCGCGCTCGGCGCCGGCATGGGCGTCCGCACCCCGTACGGCAAGGTCGTCGCCCGCCGCGTCGCGCTCGGCACCAACGTCTTCCCGTCGCTGGTCAGGCGCGTCCGCGCGTACACGGTCCCGGTCTACGACTACGCCCTGATGACCGAGCCGCTCAGCCCCGAGCAGCTCGCCTCCGTCGGCTGGAAGAACCGGCAGGGGCTCGGCGACTCCGCGAACCAGTTCCACTACTTCCGGATCACGGCCGACCACCGCATCCTGTGGGGCGGCTACGACGCGATCTACCGCTACGGCGGCAAGGTGCAGGCGGAGATGGACCACCGCCCGGAGACGTACCTCAAGCTCGCCGAACACTTCTTCCGCTGCTTCCCGCAGCTGGAGGGGCTCCGCTTCAGCCACGCCTGGGGCGGCGCGATCGACACCTGCTCGCGCTTCTCGGCCTTCTTCGGCACGGCGCACCAGGGGAAGGTGGCGTACGCGGCCGGGTTCACCGGCCTCGGCGTCGGCGCGACCCGCTTCGGCGGGGACGTCATGCTCGACCTGCTCGCGGGAGAGCGCACCGAGCGCACGGACCTGGAGATGGTCCGCTCCAAGCCGCTGCCCTTCCCGCCCGAGCCGGTCGCCTGGGCCGGCATCGGCATCACCAAGTGGTCGCTCGCCCGCGCCGACGAGAACGGCGGCCGGCGCAACCTGTGGCTGAAGACGATGGACAAGCTGGGCCTCGGCTTCGACAGCTGACCCCTCGGCACTTTCGGTGTGACGCAGGTCACCATCGGCTCGTCGTCGAAACCGCGTAAGAGGAGCCCCCGTACCCGCTCTCTCCGTGTGGACATCCGGTCCACACGGAAGGAGAACGTCGCGATGACTGGTACGGGGGCTTCTGGCGCCAAGGCCGCGGTGGAGTGGCTGGCCTCGGTCGCGCCGGATCCCGACGCCTGCCGGTGGGAGTGGGAGCGCAACCCCCACGGGGTCGCACTGCTGCCCGCCGGCCGGCGCTGGGACGTGCTGATCCTGCCGGGGGAGCTGGGTCATCCCACGCTCGACGTGCTGACCCGGCTCGTGGACAGGCCGGGCCCGGTCCTGGCCGACTTCGGCGAGGCCCGGATGGGCTTCTTCGTCCCCCCGGGAACGGCCGCGCGCTGGCTGGGCACCGGTGTGCGCGGCGCGGGCGCCGGCGCCTGGATCGTCGCCCCGTACCCGGGGCGGGTCGCCGGCCGGGTGCGCTGGCTGATCGCGCCCGACGGTCTCGGGACCCTCACCGACGCCTCGCTCCTGGAGCTGGCGATGCACGAGGCGGCGGGCCGATCGGCCAGGGGGGAGGAGGGGTCCGACTAGACCGTCTCCGCGAACAGAGGTCTTGACCACTTGATTGGTCTGGACCATGCTGTGGCGCGCTCCACCTCGATTCCCCCACACCCGGAGGCAGTTGTGGACCGCACCAGACCCCTCACCCTGCTGTTGGCGGGCTCCCTCGCCGCCGGCGGGCTCCTCGCACTCACCCCCGCGGCCCAGGCCGCCGACACCGAACTCGCCCGCAACGGCGGCTTCGAGGCAGGCCTCGACGGCTGGACCTGCACGGCGGGCAGCGGCGCCGTCGTCCCGTCACCCGTGCACGGCGGGACGAAGGCGCTCCAGGCCACCCCCGCCGGCAGCGACAACGCCAAGTGCTCCCAGACCGTCACCGTGAAGCCCGACTCCAGCTACACGCTCAGCGGCTGGGTGCGCGGCAGCTACGTCTACCTCGGCGCCTCCGGCACCGGCACCACCGACGTCTCCACCTGGACGGCCTCCGCCCCCGACTGGCAGAAGCTCAGCACCACCTTCACCACGGGCGCCTCGACCACCTCGGTCACGATCTACACCCACGGCTGGTACGGCACCCCCGCCTACCAGGCCGACGACCTCTCCCTGTACGGCCCCGGCGGCGACCAGGTCCAGCTCCCGACCGCCCCCACCGGCCTCACCGCCGGCTCCCCGACCTCCACCTCCGTGCCGCTGAGCTGGACCGCGGTCACGGGAGCCACCTCGTACAACGTCTACCAGGGGTCCACCAAGGTCCAGACGGTCACCGGCACCACGGCCACCGCCTCCGGCCTCACGGCCTCCACCCCGTACACCTTCCAGGTCACCGCCGTGAACAGCGCCGGCGAGTCCCCGAAGTCGGCCGCCGTGACCGCGACGACGACCTCCGGCGGCGGAGGCGGGGGCGGCGGCCTGCCCGCGCACGCCCTCGTCGGCTACCTCCACGCCAGCTTCGCCAACGGCTCCGGCTACACCCGCATGGCCGACGTCCCCGACTCCTGGGACGTCATCGACCTCGCCTTCGGCGAACCGACCTCGGTGACCTCCGGCGACATCCGCTTCAACCTCTGCCCGGTCACGGAGTGCCCGAACGTCGAATCCCCGGCCGAGTTCAAGGCGGCGATCAAGGCCAAGCAGGCCGCCGGCAAGAAGGTCCTCATCTCCATCGGCGGCCAGAACGGCCAGGTGCAGCTCGCCACCACCGCGGCCCGCGACACCTTCGTCTCCTCCGTCTCGAAGATCATCGACGAGTACGGCCTCGACGGCCTCGACATCGACTTCGAGGGCCACTCGCTCTCGCTCCAGACCGGCGACACCGACTTCCGGAACCCGACCAGCCCGGTCATCGTCAACCTGATCCAGGCGGTCAAGACCCTCAAGGCCAAGTACGGCTCCGGTTTCGTCCTCACCATGGCCCCGGAGACCTTCTTCGTCCAGCTCGGCTACCAGTACTACGGCTCCGGCCCCTGGGGCGGCCAGGACCCGCGCGCCGGCGCCTACCTGCCGGTCATCCACGCCCTGCGCGACGACCTGACCCTGCTCCACGTCCAGGACTACAACTCGGGCTCCATCATGGGCCTCGACAACCAGTACCACTCGATGGGCGGCGCCGACTTCCACATCGCCATGACCGACATGCTCCTCACGGGCTTCCCGGTCGCCGGCAACGCGGACCGCTTCTTCCCGCCGCTGCGCCCCGAGCAGGTCGCCATCGGCCTCCCCGCCTCCACCCAGGCGGGCAACGGCCACACGGCCCCGGCCGAGGTGAACAAGGCCCTCGACTGCCTCACCAGGAAGACCGGCTGCGGCACCTACCAGACCCACGGCACCTGGCCGGCCCTGCGCGGCCTGATGACCTGGTCGGTCAACTGGGACCGGTACAACCAGTGGGCGTTCTCGAAGAACTTCGATTCGTACACCTGGAACTGACGCCCAGGACGAGCAGCGACAGGCAGAGACTGGCGAACACGTCCAGCGGCCAGTGGAAGCCCCGCAGGATCAGCCCGGTCCCCGTCACCGCCGTCAGCACGGCGGCGACGGGGACCAGGCGTCTCGAGACGAGGAAGGCGGCGCCGAAGTACGCGACCGCCGCCGTGGCCGTATGGCCTGACGGGTAGTAACCGTGGGCCCAGGGTTCGAGCGGACCCGGACGTGCGGTCCACTCCTTCAACGGAATCACCAGAAGGGGTACGGCGGCCATGGCGAGGCCCGCGTACAGCGCGGCGGCACGCCGGCCGCGCCACACCGCGTACGCCATCGCGCAGCCGAGGACCGGGAGGGCGACCGTCATGTTGCCGAGGTCGGAGGCGAGTTCGCTCAGGGGCCGGGGGACCGCGTCCACCAGGGACCGGGACACCCGCTCGTCGAGCCTGGTCAAGGGGCCGTGGACGAGCACCTGCCAGGTCACGACGGCGAGGGCGACGAGCGCCGAGAAGAGAGCCGGCCGCCCTGGAACAGGGGGGGTGGTTCCAGGGCGGCCGAGGGGATCGGGCTGCCGCGCGCCCCGGGGGGTGTGGGGCGGGCGGCCATCCGATCGGTGAGGAGTCCCGGAGCACGAGGCGCCGGCGGTGTGCTCGAAGGCACGGTGTGGACGGGGCTGGGGAGGCTCCGCCCGGGGTGTTTCTCTCATCTGCAGAAACCGTACGTCACGCGGCGGGGGGCCGACAGCGGGAAACGCGTCCCGCCATCGGCCCCCCACAGAGTCTTCACACCGTGTGCCTGATCGGTCCTCAGACGGTCGCGAGCGCGGCCTCGATGACGTCCAGACCCTCGTTGAGCAGGTCCTCGCCGATGACCAGCGGCGGCAGGAAGCGCAGCACGTTGCCGTAGGTGCCGCAGGTGAGGACCAGGACGCCCTCGTTGTGGCAGTACTTGGCGAGCGCGGCGGCGGCCTCGGCGTGCGGCTCCTTCGTCGCCGGGTCCTTCACCAGCTCGATGGCGATCATGGCGCCGCGGCCACGGATGTCACCGATGACCGGGAACTTCTCCTGCATCGCGGTGAGGCGGCCCTTCATGACCTCCTCGATGCGCTTGGCCTTGCCGTTGAGGTCGAGCTCCTTCATCGTCTCGATGGCACCGAGCGCACCGGCGCAGGCCACCGGGTTGCCGCCGTAGGTGCCGCCCAGACCGCCGCCGTGGACGGAGTCCATGATCTCGGCGCGGCCGGTGACGGCGGCGAGCGGCAGACCGCCCGCGATGCCCTTGGCGGTGGTGATGAGGTCCGGGACGATGCCCTCGTCCTCGCAGGCGAACCACTGGCCGGTACGGCAGAAGCCGGCCTGGATCTCGTCCGCGACGAAGACGATGCCGTTGTCGTTGGCGAACTTCACGATCGCCGGCAGGAAGCCCTTGGCCGGCTCGATGAAGCCGCCCTCGCCGAGGACCGGCTCGATGATGATCGCGGCGACGTTGTCGGCGCCGATCTGCTTGGTGATCTGGTCGATCGCCTGGGCGGCGGCCTCGGGGCCGGCGTTCTCCGCACCGGTGGGCCAGCGGTAGCCGTAGGCGACCGGCACGCGGTACACCTCGGGCGCGAACGGCCCGAAGCCCTGCTTGTACGGCATGTTCTTGGCGGTGAGCGCCATCGTCAGGTTGGTACGGCCGTGGTAGCCGTGGTCGAAGACGACGACGGCCTGGCGCTTGGTGTACGAGCGGGCGATCTTCACCGCGTTCTCGACGGCCTCGGCGCCCGAGTTGAACAGCGCGGACTTCTTGGCGTGGTCGCCAGGGGTCAGCTCGGCCAGCGCCTCGCAGACCTCCACGTAACCCTCGTACGGCGTCACCATGAAGCAGGTGTGGGTGAAGTCCTGGAGCTGCGCGGACGCGCGGCGCACGACGGCCTCGGCGGAGGCGCCGACCGAGGTCACGGCGATGCCGGAACCGAAGTCGATCAGCAGGTTGCCGTCGACGTCCTCGATGATGCCGCCGCCGGCCCGCTTGGTGAAGACGGGCAGCGTCGAGCCGACGCCACCGGCGACCGTGTCGAGACGGCGGGCCTGAAGCTCCTGCGACTTCGGACCGGGGATGGCGGTGACGACGCGCCGCTCCTGCGGGACAGCGTTCATGCGGGGCTCCTGGGGTGGTTCTGGACGCACTTGCGGGTTTCCTCCGCAGGCTAGGCGCGGCGGAGGGCCTCCGGCATGCGCCGATCGGGAGTGGTGGCGGGTGTGTCGTTGTCCGGGATGGACATGGCGGCTCCGGTTCCGGGGCGGGGGCACGTCCCGGACGAGTGGGCGAGGCCTTCGGCCGTACGGGTGGTCGAATCCCCTCCGGGGGCCGCCGGGGCCACTAGATTGACGGTGGCACAGAGGCGGCGACCTGGCTGGTCAGGGGGCAGGGGTTCATGGAGACCGACGGCACGTACGAGTCACGCGACACGTCCGGCGGTGTGGTGCCGCCTCCCGCGAAGGCGGTCCCGCCGATCGCGCAGCCCCCGTCGATTCCGCCGGTCCCGCGGCCGGCGGGCCCACCGCCGCAGGCGTTGCCAACCGTGCCGCCCGTCCCGTCGGTCCCGCCGGTCGCGGGGGGCCCGGCATGGCCGGCAGCCGCCCCCGTCGGGCGCGCAGCCGACTGGTTGGACGCCCCTCGGCCGAAGGCCGGGCTCGGTGTCTGGCGGTTCATGCATGTGCCGACGCGGACCGCCGTCGTGCGCCTGGCGCCCGTGACCGTCCTCGGCATGTTGATCCCGATGGCCGTCGGCCTGCTCATCTGGTCGGCTTATCGGCGCGGGACTCTCCCGTACGTCTGGCTGGTGCTCCAGACCTTCACGCCCAGCGACTGGTGGATCGGTGGCACCGCCAAGCCGAGCGGCTGGCAGGGCTGGGCGGCCCGTGACGTTCTCAGCGGCGTGCTCTTCCTCGGGATCACCGTCGCGGTCGGTGTCCTCGGATCCTGGGGCCGGATCGCCCGGTACTACCTCGACCGCTTCCGGCCGCCCGCCCGTGCTGCGCTTGCGGGCGCCGGAGCCCTGATCGCTCTGGCGTTCGTCTGGCCCGAGGCGTTCGGACTCGGCTGGGACAAGCTTCCCGTCGCCATCCCCGTCCTCCAGTTGATTGCCCTGGTTACGGGTGGTTACGACGTCCTGACCTCGCCGTTCGTCGTCTACCCCGTCTACGCGGTGATCACGGCCCTCGTCGTCTGGCCGTTCGCCCGCGTAGGTGAATGGGCTGCCCTCTTCAGGAAGTTGCGTGCCCGATCCGCTCCGGGGGCTACGCCCGCCCCCGTCCGCGCCGCCCCCGGTGCCTCCTGCTCGCAATGGCCCGAGCTCAGGGACGCCGGCGAGCACCACGCGGCCGACGTCCTCGTCGGCGAACTGGCCGCCGGACGCATGAACGACGTAGACGTGGCCCGCGTCCGCCGCGTCTGGCAGGACACCGACCGCGACGCCGTCCGCCGCGCCGCCCTCGTCGACACCGTCCTGAGGGAGGGCGCCGCCGCATACGCGCACCCCTCCGGCGACCGCGACGTGCCGAACCGCCGGGCCACCCACGACCTGCTCGTCGGCCAGGTCCGCATCGGCCGGTACACCGCCGCCGAGCGCACCCCGCAGGCCTACCACGGTGCCGGCCTCGCACTGGACCCCGGACTCCTCGGCACCTCCCTCCTCGTGGTCGGCCCCTCGGGCGCGGGCAAGACCCGCTCCCTCGTCGCGCCCGTCGTCGAATCGCTCACCCTCCAGGCGCTCACCGGCGCGTGCGCCGTCGTCGCCGTCGGCGCGGCAGCGGCACCCCTCGGCCCCGAGGAGGCGTACGACGTCGTGGTCCGGCTGGGCGACCCGACCTCCCCCTACGACCTGGACCTGTACGCGGGGTCCACCGATCCCGACGAGGCCGCCGCGTTCCTCGCCGAGGGGCTCGTCGGCGACATGGCGGGCGTGGAACACCGGCGCGCCGCCACCGCCCTCGCGCAGCTCATCGGCCCTTACCGGACCGCGTACGGGCGCTTCCCGACCGTCCCGGTCCTGCGGGAGCTGCTCGAAGCCCGCCCCGAGACCCTCCAGGCGCTGCTCGACCGGCTGTCCGAGGACGAGACCCCGGTCATGCGCCGCGAGCTGGACTCGCGGATCCGCCAGATCGGCACCGCGACGGACGTGGGACCCGTCCTCGCCGACCGGCTCGCCGTCCTCGACCGGCCCCTCTTCGCCGAGTTCTTCGGCGGCGGCCAGGAAGGCGGCCAGGACGTGCGGCCCTTCTCCCTCCGGGCCGTCGCCCAGCACCCGATGCGCGTACGGATCAGCCTGCCGCAGGGAAGCCACGAGGAGGCGGCGCGGCTCCTCACCCGGCTGCTGCTCGCCCAGTTCCAGCACGTCACCCGCGACCGTGCCGGGCGCGGGCACCTCGCCTGCCTCGTGCTCGACGAGGCGGTCGGGGCTCTCACCGCCGGAACCGTACGGGGCCTCCAGCGGCTGCGCCCGCAGAACGCGGCCGTCGTGCTGGCCCTCCGTACCCTCACGGAGGTCCCCGAGTCCCTGCACGGGCCGCTGCTCGCCGCCGTCGGCTGCCGGATGGCGATGGCCGGCCTGTCGACCTGGGACGGCCGCGCCTTCGCCGAGGCATGGGGCACCGAGCGCGTGGAGACCACCGAGGTCGCCCACCACACCGTCTTCGCCGACCAGCCCATGACCCGCGCCATCCACGCCCTGCGCAAACTGGTGACCGGCAAGGCCGTGACCACCGAGGCCGTCACCGTGCGGGAGGTGGAGCGGGAGCGCTGGTCCGCCTCGGACCTCGCGCACGCCGTGCCGCCCGGCCACGCCGTCCTGTCCCTGAGCCATGTGCGCGGCGAGCACGTGCCGCCCATGCTGGTCGACCTGCGAGGCTGACCGCTTCACCCCGTCGCGTCGGCCTTCGGGGCTGACCGCGCCTCCGTCGCGTCTGCCTGCGAGGCCGACCGCCTCACCCGTCGCGTCGACCTGCGAGGCCGACCCGTCTCACCCCTCGCGGCGCCCGAGCGGGCCGACGGGTGCCCTGGCACAATCGGGGGCGCCGCTCAGCTGAGCGGCGCCTCCCCGCCTCCGTGCACGGCTCCCCCCGCGCGCGGTCCTCGCTCAAAGGTCCGACGGTCCCCAATGCCGCCCACCCTCGCCTCGCTCGTACAGCACTCCGCCCTCAAGCTCATCGTCCGCGCCGGTGAGGACCGCCTCGACACCCCCGTCCGCTGGGCCCACGTCAGCGAGCTCGCCGACCCCGTCCCGTACATGGAGGGCGGCGAACTCCTCCTCACCACCGCGCTCACCCTCGACGCGGAGGACCTGGACGCCATGCGCCGCTACGTGCGGCGGCTGCTCGGCGCCGGAGTGGTCGGGCTCGGCTTCGCCGTCGGCGTCAACTACGAGGAGATCCCGCCGGCCCTGCTCGACGCGGCCCGCGAGGAGCATCTGCCGCTGCTCGAAGTGCCGCGCCGGACGCCGTTCCTCGCCATCAGCAAGGCCGTCTCGGCGGCCATCTCCGCCGACCAGTACCGCGCCGTCACGGCCGGTTTCGAGGCCCAGCGCGAGCTCACCCGCGCGGCGCTCGCCGAGGGCCCCGAAGCCGTCGTCGCCCGGCTCGCCGCGCACGTCGACGGCTGGGCCGCGCTGTACGACGCCTCCGGCACCGTCGTCGCCGTCTCGCCCGAGTGGGCGGCGCGCCGGGCCGCCCGCCTCACCTCCGACGTGGAGCGGCTCCGCGAGCGGCCCGCGCCCGCCAGCGCCGTCGTCGGCGGTACGGACGACCGCGTCGAGCTCCAGTCGCTCGGCACCGGGCGCCGGGTCCGCGGCGCCCTCGCCGTCGGCACGGGCGCGCCCCTCGGCACGGCCGAGCGCTACGCCGTGCACTCGGCGATCGCCCTGCTCACCCTCACGACGGAACGTTCCCGCTCGCTCCAGGCCGCCGAGCAGCGGCTCGGCGCTGCGGTGCTCCGCCTGATGCTGGAGGGCCGGCCCGAGCCCGCCCGCGCGGTGGCCGGCGACCTGTACGGAGGGCTGCTCGACGCCCCCTACCGGCTGCTCGTCGCCGAGCCCGCCGGGGGAGAGCCGGCCGGGGAGCCGCCGCTGTCGGCGCTCGCCGAGGCCCTGGAGGCCGCCGCCGCCCGCGCGGGCGAGTCGGTGCTCACGGTCGCCGAGAGCAGCCGGCGGCTCGTCGTCCTCGCCGGGGACGGCGGCGCGGTCGTCGCCGCCTGTGAGGGTTACGCGGAGCGGGAGGCGGAGGACGCCGGTGTCGTCGTCGGCCTGTCGGCCCCGGCGGGCCCGAACGCCGCGGCAGCCGCGTACAAGCAGGCCGAGCAGGCCCTCTCGGTCGCCCGGCGCCGCGGCAGGGCGCTCGTCGAGCACGAGGACCTGGCGGCCGGCTCGGTGCTTCCGCTCCTCGCCGACGACGCCGTCCGCGCCTTCGCCGACGGCATGCTCCGCGCGCTCCGCGAGCACGACGCGACCGGCCGCGGCGACCTGGTGGCCTCCCTGCGTGCCTGGCTCTCCCGGCACGGTCAGTGGGACGCGGCCGCGGCGGACCTCGGCGTCCACCGGCACACGCTGCGCTACCGGATGCGTCGGGTGGAGGAGATCCTCGGTCGCTCGCTGGACGATCCGGACGTACGGATGGAGCTGTGGCTGGCGCTGAAGGCGACGGGGGAGGGCGGGGAGTAGCGGGAGCCTTAGGGCCCCAGGGCTCCCGGGCTCCCGGGCTCCCAGGGACCTCACAAGGTCCCCAGGGCCCCCAGGGCTCCCAGAAAGTCCCAGGGTCACCGGTTCTCTGCAGGGCTCCCCAGGGCTCCCTACGAGCCCCGCTCCCTACGCGTCCGCGCCGCCGCCCATGATCCCGTCGTCGCCCCCGCCGCCCCTCTTCCGACTCCGGCGCTGTCCGTCGCGGACCACCTCGCCGCCCAGCAGCGTCACGGTGGCCACCGCGCGGACCCAGCGGGGTCCGCCGCGTGCCGCCCACACCACCGAGGCGCAGCCGGCTACGGCCAGGACCAGGACGCCGATCAGTACGTAAAGGATCATGCTTACCCCCTGTGGTCGTGCGGTCCCGGACATCCTCCCACCCCTCCGCAAGGGCCCCGGAGAGGTTCTCCGTCGCCCGAATCCCGTTACTCCTGCCCGAATCCGGGCAGTTTTCTTGGTCATCGGGGCTTTCACTCCTTACTCTCCTGCTCATGACAAGCCCCGCCGTCGACCCGGCCCCCGAGACCCACCCGGCCGCCCCCGAACCCCGTACCGAAGGCGCCGGCGTCCCCGCCGCCCCCGCCCGCCGGATCACCGGCGCCGTCTGGGTGGCGCTCGGCATCGTGTACGTCGTGTGGGGGTCCACGTACCTCGGGATCCGGATCGTCGTCGAGACCCTCCCGCCGTTCCTCTCCGGCGGCGCCCGCTTCATCACCGCCGGCCTGCTCCTCGCGGCGATCGTCGCCTGGCGGCAGGGACCCGCCGCCCTCAAGGTCACGCGCCGGGAGCTCGGCTCCGCCGTCCTCGTCGGCCTGCTCCTCATCCTCGGCGGCAACGGCCTCGTCGTCCTCGCAGAGACCTCCATACCCTCCGGCCTCGCCGCGCTCCTCGTCGCCGCCGTCCCCGTCTGGGTCGTCCTGCTCCGTACGGCCTTCGGCGACCGCCCCGGTCTCGGCGCCTTCGGCGGCGTCCTGCTCGGCTTCGCGGGCCTCGGCGTCCTCACCGTCCCGGGCCTGAGCGGTGAGGTGAAGATCGGCGGCGTGGTGCTCGTCCTCGTCGCGGCCCTGTGCTGGTCGGCCGGCTCCGTCTCCTCCGCCCGGCTGCCCATGCCCGCCAACCCGTTCACGGCGAGCGTCTACGAGATGCTGGCCGGCGGCCTCGCCGCGCTCACCCTCGGCCTCGTACGCGGCGAACACCACGGCCTCGACCTCGGCGCCGTCTCCGGCCGCTCCTGGGTCGCCCTCGCGTACCTCGTCGTCTTCGGCTCGCTCGTCGCCTTCACCGCGTACGCCTGGCTCCTCCAGACGGCGCCGGTCTCCCTCGCGGCCACCTACGCGTACGTGAACCCGGTCGTCGCAGTCCTGCTCGGCGCCCTCGTCCTGAACGAGGCCCTGACCTGGCCGATCCTCCTCGGCGGCGCGATCGTCGTCGGCGGGGTCTGCCTGATCGTCTCGACCGAGCGACGCGGATGATCATCCGTCCCCTACCCTGAAGCGTTTTCGCACCGCGCCACCAGGGGCCAGGGGGGTCCGTATGACGAACCGGGACGGGACAGGACCGAACCCGATCAAGCAGGTGTTCTACGGAGTGATCGCGCTCGCCGTCGTCCTCGGCGTCGTCCTCGGCATTCCGTTCGTCTTCCTGATGGACTCGGGCTACCTGCCGTGGTTCTCCATGACGACCGCCTGGGAGGCCCCCCACGACCGGGTCGCCTCCACACAGGGCAACGGCGCCTGGCTCGCCGGTGACACCGTCGCCCGCAGCCGCTTCGACGGCGTCACCGGCTACGACGTCCGCTCCGGCGAGAAGCGCTGGGAGTACGTCCCGCCCCGCCGGGCCGACGTCTGCGCCACCACCGCGCGGGCCGACGGCCCGCTCGTCCTCATCGGCTACGGCGAGAAGGACGGGCCCTGCGCCACCCTCGCCGCGCTCGACCTCACCGACGGCCGCGAACTGTGGCACACCACCACGAAGACCGGGTACGGCTCCGCCGCCGTCGGCGGCGGACTCGTCGTGCTCGGCGACGGCGGTGCCCGGGGCGGGCTGCGCGCCCTCGACCTGCGGACCGGCGCCCCGCGCTGGACGACCGCCGTGCCCGAGGGCTGCACCCCCGGCGACGTGGGTACCGCCCGGAAGCAGGTCGTCGCCCTCCTCCGCTGCGGCGAGGAGACGAAGCTCGCCGGTCTCGACCCGGCCGACGGGCGCGCGCGGTGGACCGTGCCGCTCGACGCCCGGCGGGGCGTGGCCGCCGACGCGACCGCGTCCGTGCTGTCCGCCGACCCCGCCGTCGTGTCCGTCGCGGAGGAGAAGTCCGGCGACGGCATGCGGGCCACCCTCGCCTTCGGCCCCGACGGCCGTCCCCGGGGGCGGATCGACGACGTCGGCGACTACGGCTCCGTCGAGGAGGTCGAGGTCGAAGGCGACCGCCTCTTCGCCATCGCCTCCTACGAAGGCTCGCAGAGCACCTGGGAGCGGCTCGTCGCTTTCGACCTGGCCACGGGCGACCAGCTGTGGCGGACGGACCTCGGCAACGCCGACCTCGACGAGATCGACGTGACGGACGGCCGGGTGACGACCCTCGACTTCGACCGGAAGTACGGGGACAGCCTCCACGTCTTCGACGCCGCCACCGGCGACGAGGAGGACGACCGCGCCTTCCGCGACCACGTGGCCGGCTACGCGGACGAGGTCGGGGACATGTTCACGTACGAGGACGGCGTCATCGCCGTGCGCTGGGGCAGCGGCGAGCGGCCCCTCTCGGCGTACGAACGTTGGTGACCGCTCCATGACCCGCTGTCCGCTTCGGCCGAAGCGGACAGAGCCGCCACCCCCACTACTCCATACCGGACAAGCCCGCGCCCGCCGCCCCGGCCCTAACGTGTCACCAGAGCAATCGCTCGCACCCCCGAAACGGAAAGGGCCGGGACGCAATGACGACCACCCACGCCTTCTGGCTCGCCGGCCGCGAGGCCACCGGCGACGCCACCTTCGACGTCACGAACTCGTACGACGGACGTCTGGTCGGCAAGGTCAGCGTGCCCACCGAGGCCCAGGTCGAGGAGGCCGTCGCCGCCGCGCACGCCGTCGTCGACGAGTTCGCCGCGACCCCGGCGCACGTCCGCGCCGCCGCCCTCGACCACGTGTCGAAGCGGCTCGCCGAGCGCACCGAGGAGATCGCCCTCCTGATCTCCGCCGAGAACGGCAAGCCCATCAAGTGGGCCCGCGGCGAGGTCGGCCGCGCCGTCTCCGTCTTCCGTTTCGCCGCCGAGGAGGCCCGCCGCTGGAACGCCGGCGAGGCCCAGCGCCTGGACACCGAGGCCGGCGGCGCGGGCCGCCTCGCGCTCACCCGCCGCATCCCCAAGGGCGTCGTCCTCGGCATCGCGCCGTTCAACTTCCCGCTGAACCTCAGCGCCCACAAGGTCGCCCCGGCCATCGCCGTCGGTGCCCCGATCATCCTCAAGCCGGCCCCGTCGACCCCGATCTCCTCCCTGATCCTGGGCGAGATCCTGGCCGAGACCGACCTGCCGGCCGGCTCCTGGTCGATCCTGACCGTGCCGAACGACCGCATGCCCGCCCTCGTCCAGGACGAGCGCCTCCCGGTCATCTCCTTCACGGGCTCCGACAAGGTCGGCTACGCCATCCAGCAGTCGGTGCCGCACAAGCACTGCACCCTGGAGCTCGGCGGCAACGCCGCGGCCGTCGTCCTCCCGGACTGGTCCTCCGAGGCCGACCTGGACTGGGCCGCGACCCGCATCGCGACCTTCTCCAACTACCAGGGCGGCCAGTCCTGCATCTCCGTGCAGCGCGTGATCGCCGACGCCTCGGTCTACGACCGCCTGGTGCCGAAGATCGTCGCCGCCGTCGAGGCGCAGGTCACCGGTGACCCGGCGGACGACGCCACCGACGTCGGCCCGCTCGTCGACGAGAACGCCGCCAAGCGCGTCGAGTCCTGGGTCGACGAGGCCGTCGCGGCCGGCGCGAAGCTCCTCGCCGGCGGCAAGCGCGAGGGCGCGACCTACGCCCCGACCGTCCTCACCGACCTCCCGGCCGACGTCACCCTGGCCCGCGCCGAGGTCTTCGGCCCGGTCCTGACCATCGCCAAGGTCGACGGCGAGGCCGAGGCCTTCGCCGCGGTCAACGACTCGGACTTCGGCCTCCAGGCCGGTGTCTTCACCCACGACCTGCAGACCGCGTTCCGCGCCCACCGCGCGCTCGAGGTCGGCGGCGTGATCGTCGGCGACGTCCCGTCCTACCGCGCCGACCAGATGCCGTACGGCGGCGCCAAGCGCTCCGGCGTCGGCCGCGAGGGCGTCAAGTTCGCGATGGACGACTACACCTACGAGCGCGTGCTCGTCCTGACGGGCCTCGCCCTCTAAGGCGTACGCCCCGCCAAGACCAGGCGGTCCGAGCCCACTGTGCGGGGGCTCGGACCGCCTTTCTTCACGAGACGGGTGCGTCGACGAGGCGCACGACCTCCGCGGGGCCCGCACGGAAGGCCTTGTTCACGGCGCCGGCCGCGACCATGTGCGGGGCGACGTCGTGCGCGGCGAGGGCCTCGGCCGAGGCCCAGCGCTCGATCAGGGCGAAGCGGTCGGGATCGTCGGCCACCCGGTGCAGGTCGTACTGCAGGCAGCCCTCCTCCGCCCGTACGAGGGGTGCGAGCGCCTCGAAGGCGGCGACCTGTTCGTCGCCGCGGCCGGGCAGGGTGCTGACGAGGACGATGAGCTTGATCGGCTGTTGAGACATGCCGCGGACCCTACGCGCGGCCCGTCCCGGGCGGTCGGGCCGTCTCACCAGAAGGACGTACCCGGAGGATTCTCCTCCTCTTCCGCTCCTCTTTCCGTACCCGCCGATATCGGGTACCACGGACAGGAAGCCAAGGAGGTGTCCATGTCCGCACCCACCCAGCGGCCCAAGGTCACCGAGCGCGAGGCCCGGCAGGTCGCCGAGGCCGCGCGCGAGCGGGACTGGCGCAAACCGAGCTTCGCCAAGGAGCTGTTCCTCGGCCGCTTCCGCCTCGACCTCGTCCACCCGCACCCGCTCCCCGCCGCCGAGGACGTCCGCCGCGGCGAGGCCTTCCTCGCCGTCCTCCGCGAGTTCTGCGAGACCCGGATCGACGGCGCCCGCATCGAACGCGAGGCCCGCATCCCGGACGAGACGATCACCGGACTCAAGGAGATCGGCGCCCTCGGGATGAAGATCGACCCGAAGTACGGCGGGCTCGGCCTCACCCAGCTGTACTACAACCGGGCCCTCGCCCTCGTCGGCTCCGCCAGCCCCGCCGTCGGCGCCCTGCTCTCCGCGCATCAGTCGATCGGCGTACCGCAGCCGCTGAAACTCTTCGGCACCCAGGAGCAGAAGGACGCCTTCCTGCCCCGGCTCGCCCGCACCGACCTCTCGGCCTTCCTGCTCACCGAGCCGGACGTGGGCTCGGACCCGGCGCGACTGGCCACCACCGCCGTACCGGACGGGGACGCGTACGTCCTCGACGGCGTGAAGCTCTGGACCACCAACGGGGTCGTCGCCGACCTGCTCGTCGTCATGGCCCGCGTCCCCGCCTCCGAGGGCCACCCCGGCGGCATCACCGCCTTCGTCGTCGAGGCCGACGCACCCGGCATCACCGTCGAGCACCGCAACGCCTTCATGGGCCTGCGCGGCCTGGAGAACGGCGTCACCCGCCTCCACCGGGTCCGGGTCCCCGCCGCCCACCGCATCGGCCCCGAGGGCGCCGGCCTCAAGATCGCCCTCACCACCCTCAACACCGGGCGGCTCTCCCTCCCCGCCGCGTGCGCGGGCGCCGCCAAATGGTGCCTGAAGATCGCCCGCGAATGGTCGGCGGAGCGGGAGCAGTGGGGCAGGCCGATCGCCCGCCACGAGGCCGTCGGCACCAAGATCTCCTTCATCGCGGCCACCGCCTTCGCCCTGGAGGCCGTCGTCGACCTCGCCTCCCAGCTGGCCGACGAGGACCGCAACGACATCCGCATCGAGGCCGCCCTCGCCAAGCTGTACGGCTCCGAGAAGGCCTGGCTGATCGCCGACGAACTCGTCCAGATCCGCGGCGGGCGCGGCTACGAGACCGCCGACTCGCTCGCCGCCCGCGGCGAACGGGCCGTCCCCGCGGAGCAGTTGCTCCGAGACCTGCGCATCAACCGGATCTTCGAGGGCTCCACCGAGATCATGCACCTGCTGATCGCCCGCGAGGCCGTCGACGCCCACCTCTCCGTCGCCGGCGACCTCATCGACCCCGAGAAGTCCCTCGGCGACAAGGCGCGGGCGGGCGCCCGGGCGGGCGGCTTCTACGCCCGCTGGCTCCCGGGACTCGTCACGGGCCCCGGGCAGCTCCCCGGTTCGTACGGCGAGTTCGGCGCCCTGGCCGTCCACCTCCGGTACGTCGAGCGGACCTCCCGCAAGCTCGCCCGGTCCACCTTCTACGCGATGTCCCGCTGGCAGGGGCGCATGGAGCTCAAGCAGGCCTTCCTCGGGCGGATCGTCGACATCGGGGCGGAACTCTTCGCGATGAGCGCGGCGTGCGTCCGCGCGGAGCTCCTGCGCACGACGACGGACCACGGCGCCGAGGCGCGGCAACTGGCCGACGCCTTCTGCCGGCAGGCGCGCCTGCGGACCGAGGACCTCTTCCGCAGCCTCTGGTCCAACACCGACGACCTCGACCGTCGGATCGTCGACGGGGTGCTGGCCGGGCGCTACGTCTGGCTGGAGGCGGGAATCGTGGACCCGAGCGACGGCGGCCCATGGATCGCGGACGCCACCCCGGGCCCCTCGGCGCGCCAGAACGTCCACCGAAGACTCGCCTGACGGCGCACACCCCCGTCGTGGGCATTCGTTCCGCTGGGGCGGAACGCCCCACGGGGGTGGGCCGGGGCACCGCCCAGTCCGCGCGCGGCCCCGCCCCCGCCCCGTCCACCTGCCGGACGCCCCCGAGGCCCGCCCCCCTCGCGCGGCAGGATGGGCCCGTGACCGTCATCGACATCCCCGGTTCCAAGTCCGTCACCGCCCGCGCGCTCTTCCTCGCCGCCGCCGCCGAGGGCACCACCACCCTCCTGCGCCCGCTCGTCTCCGACGACACCGAGGGGTTCGCGGAGGGCCTCGGCGCCCTCGGCTACGGCGTCCGCCGCGAGCCCGACGCCTGGCACATCGAGGGCCGCCCCGCCGGGCCGGGCGTGGAGACCGCCGACGTGTACTGCCGGGACGGCGCCACCACCGCCCGTTTCCTGCCGACCCTCGCCGCCGCCGGCCACGGCACGTACCGCTTCGACGCCTCCGCGCAGATGCGCCGCCGTCCCCTCGGGCCGCTCAGCACCGCCCTGCGCGAGCTCGGGGTCGATCTGCGGCACGGGGAGAAGGACGGCCACCACCCGCTCAGCGTCCACGCCACCGGCGTGAAGGGCGGGGCGCTCACGCTCGACGCCGGCCAGTCCTCCCAGTACCTCACCGCGCTGCTCATGCTCGGCCCGCTCACCGCCGAGGGCCTCGACATCACCGTCACGGACCTGGTCTCGGAGCCGTACGTCGAGATCACGCTCGCGATGATGCGGGCCTTCGGGGCCGAGGTCCGGCTGGACGGGCGTACGTACCGGGTCGCCCCCACCGGCTACACCGCGCGGACGTACGGCATCGAGCCCGACGCCTCCACCGCCAGCTACTTCTTCGCCGCCGCCGCGCTCCGGCCCGGCCGTTCCGTCACCGTCCCCGGCCTCGGGACCGGCGCCCTCCAGGGCGATCTGGCCTTCGTCGACGTACTGCGCCGCATGGGCGCCGACGTCGAGATCGGCGACACCGCCACCACCGTCCGCTCCACCGGCACCCTCCGCGGACTCACCGTCAACATGCGCGACATCTCCGACACCATGCCGACCCTCGCCGCGATCGCGCCCTTCGCCGACGGCCCGGTCCGCATCGAGGACGTCGCGAACACCCGCGTGAAGGAGTGCGACCGGCTCGACGCCTGCGCCGAGAACCTGCGCCGTCTCGGGATCACCGTGTACACCGGTCCCGACTGGATCGAGATCCACCCCGGCACCCCGACCGGGCCCGTCGAGATCGCCACGCACGGCGACCACCGGATCGTCATGTCCTTCGCGGTCACGGGCCTGCGCACCCCCGGGATCACCTTCGACGACCCCGGCTGCGTGAAGAAGACCTTCCCCGACTTCCACCGCGTGTTCGACACGTTCACCCGCACCCCGTGAAGACCGCACAGTCTTTGCGGCAAGAATGGGGGGCATGAGCGACCGCCCCTCTCCTCTCGCCGACCCGCACATCGCCTTCGACGTGTCCGAAGGACGCCGGGACATCGTCGTCCTCGGTTCGACCGGGTCCATCGGCACCCAGGCCATCGACCTGGTGCTGCGCAACCCCGACCGCTTCCGGGTCACCGCCCTGGCCGCCTCCGGCAGCCGGATCGGGCTGCTCGCCGAGCAGGCGCACCGGCTGAAGGTCCAGCAGGTCGCGGTCGCCCGCGAGGACGCGGTCGAGGAGTTGCGTACGGCCCTGAAGGCGCTGTACGGCTCCGAGCCGCTGCCCGAGCTCCTGGCGGGGCCGGACGCCGCGACCCGGCTGGCGGCCTCCCCGTGCCACACCGTCCTCAACGGCATCACCGGCTCCATCGGCCTCGCGCCCACCCTCGCCGCCCTCGAAGCGGGCCGCACCCTCGCCCTCGCCAACAAGGAGTCGCTGATCGTCGGCGGCCCCCTGGTGAAGGCGCTCGCGAAGCCGGGCCAGATCATCCCGGTCGACTCCGAGCACGCGGCCCTGTTCCAGGCACTCGCCGCCGGCACCCGCGCCGACGTCCGCAAGCTGGTCGTGACGGCCTCCGGCGGCCCCTTCCGCGGTCGTACGCGCGAGCAGTTGGCCCACGTGACCCGCGAGGACGCGCTCGCGCACCCCACCTGGGCGATGGGCCCGGTGATCACGGTCAACAGCGCGACCCTGGTGAACAAGGGCCTTGAGGTCATCGAGGCCCACCTGCTCTACGACATCCCGTTCGACCGCATCGAGGTCGTCGTCCACCCGCAGTCGTACGTCCACTCGATGGTCGAGTTCACGGACGGCTCCACGCTCGCCCAGGCCACCCCGCCGGACATGCGCGGCCCGATCGCCATCGGCATCGGCTGGCCCGAGCGGGTCCCGGACGCGGCCCCCGCCTTCGACTGGACCAAGGCCTCCACCTGGGAGTTCTTCCCGCTCGACACCGAGGCCTTCCCGTCCGTCGGCCTCGCCCGGCACGTGGGCGAGCTGGGCGGCACCGCCCCCGCCGTCTTCAACGCCGCGAACGAGGAGTGCGTCGAGGCGTTTCTCGCCGGACGCCTGCCGTTCAACGGAATCATGGATACGGTCACTGCGGTCGTCACCGAGCACGGGAACCCCGCCAAGGGAACCTCGCTCACGGTGTCGGACGTCCTCGAAGCGGAGACCTGGGCACGCGCCCGGGCCCGAGAGCTCGCAGCGAAGGCAACAGCGGAGGCCCGCGCATGACCGAAATGCTCCTGTACGCCCTGGGCATCGTGCTGTTCGCCCTCGGCCTCCTCGTCTCCATCGCGTGGCACGAGCTCGGCCACCTCTCCACGGCCAAGCTGTTCGGCATCCGCGTCCCGCAGTACATGGTCGGCTTCGGCCCCACGATCTGGTCGCGGAAGCGCGGCGAGACCGAGTACGGCATCAAGGCCATCCCGGCCGGCGGCTACATCCGCATGATCGGCATGTTCCCGCCCGGCGAGGACGGCAAGATCGAGGCCCGCTCCACCTCGCCGTGGCGCTCGATGATCGAGGACGCCCGCGAGGCCTCGTACGAGGAGCTCCTGCCCGGCGACGAGACGCGGCTGTTCTACACGCGCAAGCCGTGGAAGCGCGTCATCGTGATGTTCGCCGGACCGTTCATGAACCTGGTCCTGGCGGCGGTGCTGTTCTTCGGCTCGATGATGACGCTCGGCATCGAGGGCCAGACGACCCAGGTCGCCGGCGTCCAGAAGTGCGTCATCAAGCAGAGCGAGAAGCGCGACACGTGCAAGGCGGGCGACCCCGTCTCCCCGGCGTTCAAGGCCGGCCTGAAGGACGGCGACAAGATCGTCGCCTTCAACGGCACGCCGGTGTCCGACTGGGACACCCTCTCCGACCGCATCCGCCACACCATCGGCCCCGCCACGGTCACCGTCGAGCGGGCCGGACAGCGCATCGACCTGCACCCGACGCTGGTCTCCAACAGCGTCCCGAAGAAGGACGCGGACGGCAAGGTCGTCCAGCCGGTGACGTACGTCGACGCCGGCTACCTCGGCTTCGCCTCCAAGACCGAGGTCGCGCCCCTCAGCTTCGGCGAGACCACCGAGCGCATGACCGACCTCATGGAGAACGGCGTCCACTCGGTGATCGCCCTCCCCGGCAAGATCCCCGGCCTCTGGGACGCCACCTTCGGCGACGGCGAGCGCGCCGAGGACTCGCCGGTCGGTGTCGTCGGCGCGGCCAGGATCACCGGCGAGCTGATGACCGTCGAGGCACCGAAGACGACGATCCTCGTGATGTTCATGAACCTGCTGGTCATGTTCAACGTCTCGCTGTTCCTGTTCAACATGCTCCCGCTGCTGCCGCTCGACGGCGGTCACATCGCGGGCGCCCTGTGGGAGTCCCTGCGCCGTCACGTCGCCCGGATCTTCAAGCGCCCCGACCCCGGCCCGTTCGACGTGGCCAAGCTGATGCCCGCCGCCTACGTGGTGGCCGGTGTCTTCGTCTGCTTCACCCTGCTCGTGCTCGCCGCCGACATCGTCAACCCGGTGAAGATCACGTAGCTCCCAGGGGGGCCGCACCCGGTGGTGTCCGGCCCCCCGCCCCCGGGGCGGTAACCTCGGAACCCTGAGCC
The DNA here is from genome assembly GCF_042889835.1 of Streptomyces sp. NPDC002463. NCBI lineage: Bacteria > Bacillati > Actinomycetota > Actinomycetes > Kitasatosporales > Streptomycetaceae > Streptomyces > Streptomyces sp. NPDC002463. The sequence continues at coordinate 51,231 of NZ_JBIARL010000008.1, read as the reverse complement.
CGCCGACGCACAACCTTGAGGTTGCACTTCAGATGACCGCGATTTCTCTCGGTATCCCGACCGTTCCGACCCGGCTCGCCGAGCGGCGCAAGAGCCGCCAGATCCAGGTCGGCAGCGTGGCCGTCGGCGGTGACGCGCCCGTCTCCGTCCAGTCGATGACGACGACCCGCACCTCCGACATCGGCGCCACGCTCCAGCAGATCGCCGAGCTGACCGCCTCCGGCTGCCAGATCGTGCGCGTGGCCTGCCCGACCCAGGACGACGCCGACGCGCTCGCCACGATCGCCCGGAAGTCCTCCATCCCGGTCATCGCGGACATCCACTTCCAGCCGAAGTACGTCTTCGCCGCGATCGACGCCGGCTGCGCGGCCGTCCGCGTCAACCCCGGCAACATCAAGCAGTTCGACGACAAGGTCAAGGAGATCGCCAAGGCGGCCTCCGACGCCGGCACCCCGATCCGGATCGGCGTCAACGCCGGCTCGCTCGACGCCCGCCTCCTGAAGAAGTACGGCAAGGCCACCCCCGAGGCGCTCGTCGAGTCCGCCCTCTGGGAGGCGTCCCTCTTCGAGGAGCACGACTTCCGCGACATCAAGATCTCGGTCAAGCACAACGACCCGGTGATCATGGTCGAGGCCTACCGCCAGCTCGCCGCCCAGTGCGACTACCCGCTGCACCTCGGCGTCACCGAGGCGGGCCCGGCCTTCCAGGGCACCATCAAGTCGGCCGTCGCCTTCGGCGCCCTGCTCTCCCAGGGCATCGGCGACACCATCCGCGTCTCCCTCTCCGCGCCGCCGGCCGAGGAGATCAAGGTCGGCATGCAGATCCTGGAGTCGCTGAACCTGCGCCAGCGCCGCCTGGAGATCGTCTCCTGCCCGTCCTGCGGTCGCGCCCAGGTCGACGTCTACAAGCTCGCCGAGGAGGTCACCGCCGGCCTCGACGGCATGACCGTCCCGCTGCGCGTCGCCGTCATGGGCTGCGTCGTCAACGGCCCCGGCGAGGCCCGCGAGGCCGACCTCGGCGTCGCCTCCGGCAACGGCAAGGGCCAGATCTTCGTGAAGGGCGAGGTCATCAAGACCGTCCCCGAGTCGAAGATCGTCGAGACCCTCATCGAGGAAGCCCTCAAGATCGCCGAGCAGATGGAGAAGGACGGCGTCGCCAGCGGCGAGCCGACGGTCGCCATCGCCGGCTGACCCCGCGCGACGAGAAGCCCCTCCACCCCACCGGGTGGAGGGGCTTCTCGTTTGCGGCGAAGGCCGCCCCCCCCGGGACCGGCGGGCGAGCCGGAGGGGAGCGCCGGGGGAACAGGGCCGGGCGCGTGGAGCCCCCCGAGGCACGGGGGAGGCGAGCACGGTCGGCCCGGTGAGCCCGGCTCCAGCGCCCCGGAGGCGAACCCGAGCCCGAGAAAGGGACACGGGGGTACAGTGCGGAGACCAGCAGATCCGTCCCGTGAGGCCCCCTCGTGCTGACAGAGACCACCACTCGGGTCCTCGAACCCGCCGACCTCGGCGCCGCACTCGCCGTCCTGGAGAGCGCCCCCGTCGAGAACGCCTTCGTGACCGCCCGCGTCCAGGTCGCCGGGCTCGACCCCTGGCGCCTCGGCGGCGAGATGTGGGGCTGGTACACCGAGGGCAGACTGCGCTCGCTCTGCTACTCCGGCGCCAACCTCGTCCCCATCTGCGCCACCCCCGAGGCCGTCCGCGCCTTCGCCGACCGGGCCCGCAGGATCGGCCGCCGCTGCTCCTCGATCGTCGGCCCCGCCGAGGCCACCGGCGAGCTGTGGCGGCTCCTGGAGCCGTACTGGGGCCCCGCGAGGGACGTCAGGGCCCATCAGCCGCTCATGGTCGCCGAGGAGCCCTCCGCGACGGTCACGCCCGATCCGCTGGTCCGCCGCGTCCGCAAGGACGAGATGGAGGCGATCATGCCCGCCTGCGTGGCCATGTTCACCGAGGAGGTCGGCGTCTCCCCGCTCGCCAACGACGGCGGACTGCTCTACCAGGCCCGCGTCGCCGAACTCGTCGGCTCCGGCCGCTCCTTCGCCCGCATCGAGGACGGCAAGGTCGTCTTCAAGGCCGAGATCGGCGCCGCCACCCGCCAGGCCTGCCAGATCCAGGGCGTCTGGGTCGCCCCCGAGCACCGCGGCAAGCGCCTCTCCGAGACCGGCATGGCCGCCGTCCTCCAGTACGCCCTCGCCGACGTCGCCCCCGTCGTCAGCCTGTACGTCAACGACTACAACACCCCGGCGAGGGCCGCGTACCGCCGCGTCGGCTTCCGCGAGACCGGCGCCTTCATGAGCGTCCTGTTCTGAACGCGCTGTCCGGATGCGGGCGGTCGCTTGTAGGGTGCGCCGCATGGATGACGCTGAGGTCGTGATCGGTCCGGTCAATCTCGCCGCCCGGGTGGACGAGGCCCTCGCCGTGCAGGCGGTCGCCTTCGGCCTGGACGCCGGCGAGGTCGCCGTACGCCGCCACATCGTGCTGCGCCACCTCCTCAGCCCCGGCGCCCGCGCCTACGGGGCCACGACCCCCGACGGGCGGCTCGTCGGCTTCGTGTACGGGATGCCCAACGACCGCAGCCACTGGTGGTCCACCGTCGTCGAGACGTACCTGCGCGCCACCGGCACCGCCGACTGGCTCGACGACTCCTTCGTCATCACCGAGCTCCACGTCCACCCCGCCTTCCAGGGCCGCGGCGTCGGGCGCGAGCTGATCACCACCATCACCGACGGCGCCGCCGAGCCGCGCTCGATCCTCTCCGCGATCGACACCGAGAGCCCCGCCCGCGGCCTCTACCGGGCCCTCGGCTACGTCGACCTCGCCCGGCAGGTCCACTTCCCGAGCGCCCCCCGCCCGTACGCCGTCATGGGCGCCCCGCTGCCGCTCAAGCGCCGGAACTGATTTCTCCTGCCAGGGGCGGCCCGGCTAACCTCGGGGCCATCACCGTCCGTCCCTTCAGGAGTACGAGAACCATGGCCAACGCACCGGTCCAGCGCATGTCCCAGTTGATGGCGAAGACGCTGCGCGACGACCCGGCGGACGCCGAGGTCCTCAGCCACAAGCTCCTCGTCCGCGCCGGCTACGTCCGCCGCACCGCCGCCGGCATCTGGAGCTGGCTGCCGCTGGGCAAGAAGGTCCTCAACAACGTCGAGCGGATCGTCCGCGAGGAGATGGACGCCATCGGCGCGCAGGAGGTCACCCTGCCCGCCCTGCTGCCCCGCGAGCCCTACGAGGCCACCGGCCGCTGGGACGAGTACGGCGCCGAGCTCTTCCGCCTCCAGGACCGCAAGGGCGGCGACTACCTCCTCGGCCCGACCCACGAGGAGATCTTCACCCTCCTGGTCAAGGACCAGTGCTCGTCCTACAAGGACCTGCCGGTGATCCTCTACCAGATCCAGAACAAGTTCCGCGACGAGGCCCGCCCCCGCGCCGGCATCCTGCGCGGCCGCGAGTTCCTCATGAAGGACTCGTACTCCTTCGACACCGAGGACGAGGGCCTCGCCCAGTCCTACGCCCTGCACCGCCAGGCCTACCAGCGCGTCTTCGAGCGCCTCGGCCTCGACTACCGCATCGTCGCCGCCACGGCCGGCGCGATGGGCGGCTCGAAGTCCGAGGAGTTCCTCGCCCCCGCCGAGGCCGGCGAGGACACCTTCGCCGACTGCCCGAACTGCGACTTCGCGGCGAACACCGAGGCCGTCTCCTACGAGCTGCAGCCCGTCGACGGCTCCGCCGTCCCGGCCGCCGAGGAGATCCCCACCCCGGACACCCCCACCATCGAGACCCTCGCCGCCTCGCTCGGCGTCCCGGCCTCCGCCACCCTCAAGAACCTCCTGGTGAAGGTCGACGGCGAGATCGTCGCCGTCGGCGTGCCCGGCGACCGCGAGGTCGACATGGGCAAGGTCGAGGACCACTTCGCCCCGGCGACCGTCGAGATGGTCACCGAGAACGACTTCGCCGAGCGCCCCGACCTGGTCCGCGGCTACGTCGGCCCGCAGGGCCTCGGCAAGGTGAAGTACCTCGCCGACCCGCGTGTCGCCCCCGGCACCTCCTGGATCACCGGTGCCAACAAGGACGGCATGCACGCGAAGAACGTCGTCGCGGGCCGTGACTTCGAGGTCGAGGAGTACGTCGACGTCGTCGTCGTCCAGGAGGGCGACCCGTGCCCCAAGTGCGGCACCGGCCTCAAGCTGGACCGCGCCATCGAGATCGGCCACATCTTCCAGCTCGGCCGCAAGTACGCCGACGCCCTCAAGCTCGACGTCCTCGGCCAGAACGGCAAGCCGGTCCGCGTGACCATGGGCTCGTACGGCATCGGCGTCTCCCGCGCGGTCGCGGCGCTCGCCGAGCAGACGGCGGACGAGAAGGGCCTGTGCTGGCCCGCCGAGGTCGCCCCGGCCGACGTCCACGTCGTGGCGGCGGGCAAGGCGCTCCAGACGGAGCTGGCCCTCGAGGTCTCGGAGAAGCTCTCCGCGGCCGGCCTGCGCGTCCTCGTCGACGACCGCGCGGGCGTCTCCCCGGGCGTCAAGTTCACCGACGCGGAGCTCATGGGCGTCCCGAAGATCCTCGTCGCGGGCCGCCGCGCCGGCGAGGGCGTCGTGGAACTGAAGGACCGCCGTACGGGCGACCGCGAGGAACTGACGGTCGCCGAGGCCCTGGCCCGCCTGACGGCGTAACCCGAAGGCGCGAGGCCCCTTGCCGGGCCCCGCCCCCGACGGGCCGGCGCCCCTGCCGCCGTGTGGGCGATCGTCCCGCAGGGCGGGACGGCGCCCCTAGGGGCGGCCTCCGCGTTCCGCGCCCGGACCCGCACCACGTGCGTGCCGTCACTTGCGGTGCGGGTTCAGGCGCGGGGGCTTCTGGCGCCGGCAAGGGCGCGGGTCCGTTGTGCCCACCCTCCCCCAAGCTCTCGCTCTCGGCTTCGCTCGAGCAGGGGGACCCCCCTCGCCCGGCGGAACGCATGCCCACAACGGGGGCGCGGGCTCAAGCCGTGTCGGTGTCCCGGGGGACCGGGTCCACCGAGGAGCCCGTCAGGTCTTCGATCGCGTCGGCCGCCGCCGCGCGGCCCTTCAGGTACGCCTCGCTCAGCGGCGGTGCCGGCTCCGGTTCCGGTTGTTCCGGGGCCCCCGGCGTCGCCCGCTCCAGGAACCGCAGCAGTTCCACCGGAATCGGCAGGACCAGCGTCGAGTTCTTCTCCGCGGACACCGCCATCACCGTCTGCAGCAGCCGGAGCTGCAGCGCCGCCGGCTGGTCCGACATGACCCCCGCCGCCTCCGCGAGCTTCTTCGAGGCCTGGAGCTCCGCGTCCGCGTTGATCACGCGCGCCCGCCGCTCCCGGTCCGCCTCCGCCTGCCGGGCCATGGAGCGCTTCATCGTCTCCGGCAGCGACACGTCCTTGATCTCGACCCGGTCGATCGCGACGCCCCAGCCCATCGCCGGGCTGTCGAGCATCAGCTCGAGCCCCTGGTTGAGCTTCTCGCGGTTGGACAGCAGGTCGTCGAGGTCGCTCTTGCCGATGATCGACCGCAGCGAGGTCTGCGCCATCTGGGAGACCGCGAACTTGTAGTCCTCGACCCGCACCAGCGCGTCCGCCGCGTCGACGACCTTGAAGTAGACGACCGCGTCGACCCGTACCGTCACGTTGTCCCGGGTGATGCCCTCCTGCGCGGGCACGGGCATCGTGACGATCTGCATGTTCACCTTGTGCAGGCGGTCGACGATCGGGACGATCATCGTGAAGCCGGGGGAGCGGATGTCGTCGCGCAGCCGCCCGAAGCGGAAGACGACTCCGCGCTCGTACTGCTTGACCACCCGCGCCGCCGCGCCCGCGTACACCGCGGCCGCCGCGGCCGCGCCGGCCGCCGCCATCAGCAGCTCTTGGATCATCACGGCCCCCTGCATCGAGCCGAACGGTACAAAAAGGGTATTCCCCTACAGCCAGCTCGCGAACTCCAGAAGCAGCTCCGCGTCCTGCCGCCGTCCCGCCGTCAGCGCCCGCGTCCCCGACTCGACCGCGCGGAACAGCGTCCAGCCGCGCAGCCGCTCCCGGTCCAGGTCCAGGGAGTCCGCCAGCTTGTTGACCCGCCGCCGGGCCGCCGAGGCGCCGGAGGACGCGGCCACCAGGTCCTCGACCCGGTCCCGTACGAGCCGCGCGAGGTCGTAGGCCCGCTCGCCGACCAGCGGCTCGGGGCCGACGGCCAGCCAGGGCGTCCGGTCGCCGGCGAGCACCTTGCCCTGCCGGAAGTTCCCGTGCAGCAGCACCGTCTCCGCGCCGGCCGCCACCAGCTCCTCGCGGGCGGCGAGCGCCGCCGCCGTCAGCTCCGCGGTCGCCGCGTCCTCGCGGTACGGCTCCATCGCCCGCGCCTGCCGGGCCGTCCGCTCCGCCACCGTCTCGAAACCGTGCCCCGCCGGGGGTTCGACCCACAGCTTCCGTACGGTGCCCGCCGCCTCCAGGAGCGACTTCGCCTCCGGCAGGGAGCGCAGCGAGACCTCGGGGTGCAGCCGTTCGAGGACGAGCGCGCCCTCCCCGGCCTCGTCGAGGAGCTGGACCGCGCCCCAGCCGTTCCAGTGCGCCAGCGCGTCCCGCTCCAGGTCGGGGCGGGTGAACGGCGGTGCGATCTTGAGCGCGGCGGGGGAGCCGTCGGAGCGCCGGACGAGGACGACCAGGCTGCTCCGTCCGCCGGGGGCCATCACCCGTTCGGTGTCCAGCGACGCGCGGTCGAGCACCGTGCCGACGAGCTCGGGCAGCTTCCCGAGCCACTCGGCCGCCGCGGCGTCCCCGTACGTCTCACCGAGCGTCCTGGCCAGTCGCTGCGGCGGTTCGAAACCCATGCGTACGTTGTTCCTTCGGTCGGGACGGGACTACAGGGCGGGACTACACCCGCTCGGCGAGCCCAGGAAAGGTTACGTCGCTGCCGCGCCAGCGGACGGCGCGTACCGCCGCCTCCCGGAGCGCGGCGGCCGCCTCGCCCCGCGCGCGGCCCTCGGTGGCCCGCACGAGGTCGGAGTACACACCGGCCACCCGGTCCTCCAGAACCGCCGCGAGCCGCACCGCGCCGGCCCGGTCCGCGACGGCGAACGGCAGTTCGTACGCGGCCTCCGCCGCCACCGGCGTTCCGCCGAGGTCCCGTATCGTCCGGCGCAGCCCGTCCCGCCTGGCCCGGTGCGCCTCGTACGCGGCCGTGGCCTCGGCCCGCCGCTCGGTGCCGATCCGGCCGCCGACGACCCCGTACCCGTACACCGCTGCGTGCTCGGCCGCCAGCGCGGCCTGGGTCGCGTCGAGGGCGCTCATGCCCGGGCTCCTTCGGTCAGCAGGTAGGCGTGCGCGGCGCCCGCCGCCGCGACGGAGGCGAGCAGCCGGGCGTATTCGGGCGCGGCGGTGAGCAGCGCGGCCGCGTGCCCGTCGGCGGCGGTCCGCTCGGCGGCGGCGAGCTCCCTGAGGGCGGCCCGGGGGTCGGCCGCCACCCGTACGGCTCCGGAGGAGGCGACGGGATTCGCTGAGCCGGATGCGGATGCGGATGCGGCAGGGGCGGCGGGGCCCGTGGCCCCCGCCGGCTTGGCGGCCGTGACGCCCGCGCCCGGCGTCCCCCCGGGCGCGGGGGACGCGGTCCCGCCCTCCCCGAGCGCCTTCGCGTGTGCCGCCACCGCGCCCCGCAGCGGCGTCAGCCGGGAGGCCAGGGCCGGGTGGGCGGCGAGTGTCGCGTCGTAACGTTCCAGCAGGCTCCGCGCCGCGGTCACCGAGCGCAGCCGCAGGGCGGCCTCGGCGCGCGCCACCCGTTCGGCCTCCCGTTCGGCGGCGCTCGGCCGCCGGGGCCGCTCGCCGGGCGCGGAGGTGCAGCCCGCGAGGGCGGCCGCCCCCGCCGCGGCGCCCGCCACCAGGACCGCACGCCTGCCCGTCGTCGTCACGCCTTCTCCCTCGGCTGCCGTCCGTCGTCGAAGATCGTCGAGATCACCGCAGGCGAGCGTACCCGCGGGCCTCGGGGCGATGGACGGCAACACCCTCCCGGACCGGATACCCTTTGTGCTGACACGCGACGAACCCACAACAGCACACGCGGCCGAGGAGTCACCCGGATGAGCACCACCCAGAGCGACAGGCTGCGCGGACTCGTGGAGCCGCTCGTCGCCGCGAAGGACCTGGATCTGGAAGAGATCGAGGTGTCCCGGGCCGGCCGCCGCGGACTGCTGCGGATCGTCGTCGATTCGGACGAGGGCGTGGAGCTGGACGTCTGCGCCGAGCTGAGCCGCGAGATCTCCGAGAAGCTCGACGAGACCGACGCGATGGGTGACGGCGAGTACGTCCTCGAAGTCAGCTCTCCCGGCGCCGAGCGCCCCCTCACCGAGCACCGCCACTACGTGCGCGCCACCGGCCGCCTGGCGAAGCTCCAGCTCACCGAGGGCGGGGACCTGGTCGCGCGCATCCTCGCCGTGGACGAGGACGGCCTCGACATGGAGGTGCCGGGCGTGAAGGGGCGCAAGCCCACCGCCCGCCGGGTCGCTTTCGCCGACATCGCCAAGGCGCGTGTCGAGATCGAGTTCAACCGCAAGGACAAGAAGGAAGAGGAGGCGTAGCCGTGGACATCGACGTGAAGCTCCTGAAGGGCTTGGCACAGGAGAAGGAAATCTCCTTCGAGATGCTGGTCGAGGCGATCGAGTCGGCCCTCCTCATCGCATACCACCGCACCCCCGACGCCCGCCGCCACGCGCGCGTGGAGCTGAACCGGGCCACCGGCCACGTGACGGTGTGGGCGAAGGAGGACCCCTCCGACCTGGAGGAGGGCCAGGAGCCCAAGGACTTCGACGACACCCCGTCGGACTTCGGCCGGATCGCGGCGAGCACCGCGCGCCAGGTCATCCAGCAGCGGCTGCGGGACGCCGAGAACGACGTGACCTTCGGCGAGTACGCGCGCCGCGAGGGCGATGTCGTCGCCGGTGTGGTGCAGCAGGGCAAGGACCCGAAGAACGTCCTCGTCAAGCTGGACGACAAGCTGGAGGCCATCCTTCCGGTGCAGGAGCAGGTGCCGGGCGAGGACTACACGCACGGTCTGCGGCTGCGCACGTACGTCGTCCGCGTGGCGAAGGGTGTCCGCGGTCCGTCCGTCACCCTCTCGCGCACGCACCCCAACCTGGTGAAGAAGCTCTTCGCCCTGGAGGTGCCGGAGATCGCCGACGGCTCGGTCGAGATCGCGGCCATCGCCCGTGAGGCCGGTCACCGCACCAAGATCGCCGTCCGTTCCACCCGTTCGGGCCTGAACCCCAAGGGCGCCTGCATCGGCCCCATGGGCAGCCGCGTCCGCAACGTGATGGCGGAGCTGCTCGGCGAGAAGATCGACATCGTCGACTGGTCGGACGACCCGGCCGAGATGGTGGCGAACGCGCTCTCCCCGGCCCGGGTCTCCAAGGTCGAGATCGTCGACCTCGCCGCCCGCTCCGCGCGCGTGACGGTGCCGGACTACCAGCTGTCGCTGGCGATCGGCAAGGAGGGTCAGAACGCCCGCCTCGCCGCGCGCCTCACCGGCTGGCGGATCGACATCCGTCCGGACACGGAGCCGGCCGAGCCGCAGGGCTGAGACCGTTTTTGGCCAACAACTGTTCGATTCTTGCCCCAAACGGGTGGGGTCGGTACGGGGAGGTAGACTTAATCGTGTCTGGCCGGACGCATGCCTGCGCGTGCCCTGAGCGAACCTGTGTGGGATGCCGGGAGCGAGCGGCCAAGAGCGATCTGCTGCGGATCGTGGTGAACAAGGACGAGTGCGTTCCTGATCATCGCGGTACGCTGCCCGGCCGGGGTGCGTACCTGCACCCCGCCGTGGTCTGTCTCGACCTGGCGGTCCGCCGTCGGGCTTTCCCGAGGGCTTTCAAGGTCCAGGGGCCGCTCGACACCGAGGCGCTCCGCCACCACGTCGAGCAGACGGCACCGCAGTGAACAAGATGTACGGCACGGAACACCGTGCGGTCAGGTACCTCGCGAGTTGGAAGTAGGTCGAGATTGCGATGAGCACTCGATGAGTACGCGATGAGTACGCCCATGAAGTAGCAACGGTCCGGCGGTAACCGGACCTAAAAGGAGCGAAGTGGCTAAGGTCCGGGTATACGAACTCGCCAAGGAGTTCGGTGTGGAGAGCAAGGTCGTCATGGCCAAGCTCCAGGAACTCGGTGAATTCGTCCGTTCGGCGTCCTCGACGATCGAGGCGCCGGTCGTGCGCAAGTTGACTGACGCTTTGCAGGGTCCCGGCGGCAACGCCGGCAAGACCGCTGCCAAGCCCGGCGCGCCCCGCAAGGCTGCGCCTTCCCCCGCGGCGCCGTCTCCGGCCGCCGCGGCTCGTCCCGCTGCCCCCAAGCCCGGCGCCCCGGCCCCCAAGCCGGCCCCCGCCGCGCCTGCGGCGCCGGCCCCGGTCACTCCGGCCGCGCCCGCGAGCAGCACCCCCTCTCCGGCTCCGGCCGCCTCGGGCCCCCGCCCGGGCCCGAAGCCCGCGCCCAAGCCGGTCACACCGGCTCCGGCCGCCCCGGAGTTCACCGCGCCCCCGTCGGCTCCCGCCGCCGGTCCGCGTCCCGGTGGCGCCACCCCGGGCCCCCGTCCCACCGGCGAGCGTCCCGCCCGCCCGGGTCAGGGTGCCCCCCGCCCGCAGGGCCAGGGCGCTCCGCGCCCCGGCGGCCAGCAGGCCCCCCGTCCGGGCGGTCCCCGTCCGGCCGGTCCCCGTCCGGGCAACAACCCCTTCACCTCGGGTGGCTCCACCGGAATGGCGCGCCCGCAGGCGCCCCGTCCGGGTGGCGGCGCTCCCCGTCCCGGCGGCCCCGGTGCCGCTCCGGGCGCCCCGCGTCCGCAGGGTGGCCCCGGTGGCGCCCCGCGTCCGCAGGGTCAGGGCGGTGCCCGTCCCACCCCCGGTGGCATGCCTCGTCCGCAGGCTCCCCGTCCGGGCGGCGCGCCCGGCGGTAACCGTCCGAACCCGGGCATGATGCCGCAGCGTCCCGCTGCCGGCCCGCGTCCCGGCCCCGGCGGTCGTGGCCCCGGTGGCCCCGGCGGTCGTCCGGGCGGTCCCGGCGGTGGCGGCGGTCGTCCCGGCTTCGCCGGTCGTCCGGCCGGTCCCGGCGGTGGCGGCGGCGGCTTCGCCGGCCGTCCCGGTGGTCCCGGTGGCGGCGGCGGTCGTCCGGGTGGTCCCGGCGGCGGTGGCGGCGGCTTCGGCGGTCGTCCCGGCGGCTTCGGTGGCCGTCCCGGTGGTCCGGGTGGCCGTGGTGGCACGCAGGGCGCCTTCGGTCGTCCCGGCGGTCCCGCGCGTCGTGGTCGCAAGTCGAAGCGTCAGAGGCGCCAGGAGTACGAGGCCATGCAGGCCCCGTCCGTGGGCGGCGTGATGCTGCCTCGCGGCAACGGCGACACCATTCGCCTGTCGCGCGGTGCGTCCCTCACCGACTTCGCCGAGAAGATCGGCGCCAACCCGGCGTCGCTCGTCGCGGTCATGATGAACCTCGGCGAGATGGTCACGGCGACGCAGTCCGTCTCCGACGACACGCTCGTCATGCTGGCCGAAGAGATGAACTACGTCGTTCAGATCGTCAGCCCCGAGGAGGAGGACCGCGAGCTGCTCGAGTCCTTCGACATCGAGTTCGGCGAGGACGAGGGCGGCGAAGAGGCCCTGGTCTCCCGTCCGCCGGTCGTGACCGTCATGGGTCACGTCGACCACGGTAAGACCCGACTCCTCGACGCGATCCGCAAGACCAACGTGGTCGCGGGCGAGGCCGGTGGCATCACCCAGCACATCGGTGCCTACCAGGTCTCCACCCAGGTCAACGACGAAGAGCGTCGCATCACCTTCATCGACACCCCGGGTCACGAGGCGTTCACCGCCATGCGTGCCCGTGGTGCGAAGTCGACCGACATCGCGATCCTCGTGGTCGCGGCCAACGACGGCGTCATGCCGCAGACGATCGAGGCGCTCAACCACGCCAAGGCCGCCGGCGTCCCGATCGTCGTCGCGGTCAACAAGATCGACGTCGAGGGTGCCGACCCGGTCAAGGTCCGCGGCCAGCTGACCGAGTTCGGTCTGGTGGCCGAGGAGTACGGCGGCGACACGATGTTCGTCGACATCTCCGCCAAGCAGGGTCTGCACATCGACTCCCTGCTGGAGGCCGTCGTCCTCACCGCCGACGCCTCGCTGGACCTCCGGGCCAACCCGAACCAGGACGCGCAGGGTATTGCGATCGAGTCCCACCTCGACCGCGGTCGCGGTGCCGTCTCGACCGTCCTGGTCCAGCGCGGAACGCTGCGCATCGGCGACACGATGGTCGTCGGCGACGCGTACGGCCGCGTCCGGGCGATGCTCGACGACAAGGGCAACAACGTCGAGGAGGCGACCCCGTCGACTCCCGTCCTCGTCCTGGGTCTCACCAACGTCCCGGGTGCCGGCGACAACTTCCTGGTCGTCGACGAGGACCGTACGGCCCGTCAGATCGCCGAGAAGCGCGCTGCGCGTGAGCGCAACGCCGCTTTCGCCAAGCGCGTCCGCCGGGTGTCCCTCGAGGACCTCGACAAGGTGCTCAAGGCCGGTCTCGTCCAGGAACTCAACCTCATCATCAAGGGCGACGCGTCCGGTGCGGTCGAGGCCCTCGAGTCCTCGCTGCTCCAGCTCGACGTCGGCGAAGAGGTCGACATCCGCGTCCTGCACCGCGGTGTGGGTGCGGTCACCGAGTCGGACATCGACCTGGCCATGGGCTCCGACGCCATCGTCATCGGCTACAACGTCCGTGCGGCCGGCCGTGCCGCGCAGATGGCGGAGCGCGAGGGCGTCGACGTCCGGTACTACTCGGTCATCTACCAGGCGATCGAGGAGATCGAGGCGGCGCTCAAGGGCCTCCTCAAGCCGGAGTACGAAGAGGTCGAGCTCGGTACGGCGGAGATCCGCGAGGTCTTCCGCTCGTCCAAGCTGGGCAACATCGCCGGTGTCCTCATCCGCTCGGGCGAGGTCAAGCGCAACACCAAGGCGCGCCTCCTCCGCGACGGCAAGGTCATCGCGGAGAACCTCAACATCGAGGGTCTGCGCCGCTTCAAGGACGACGTCACCGAGATCCGCGAGGGCTTCGAGGGTGGTATCAACCTCGGAAACTTCAACGACATCAAGATCGACGACGTCATCGCGACGTACGAGATGCGCGAGAAGCCGCGCGCGTAACGCGTAGGGCTGCGTCCGGGGCCGGTCGGCGGAAGTATTTCCGTCGATCGGCCCCGGCCGTTGCGTGTACGGTTCTGGTGTCCCTGCCAAGCGACGGCGTGGCAGGCCACCGAACCCGAACCGGCGGGACATCCGGCACCGCATGTACGTGGGGACTCTGTCCTTCGACCTGCTCCTCGGCGACGTCCACTCGCTGAAGGAGAAACGCTCCGTCGTCCGGCCCATCGTCGCCGAGCTCCAGCGCAAGTTCTCCGTGAGCGCGGCAGAGGTGGGCGACCAGGACCTCCATCGCAGAGCCCGTCTCGGCGTCGCGCTGGTGTCCGGGGACGCGGGGTTCGTATCGGACGTGCTCGACCGCTGTGAGCGGCTCGTCGCCGCACGGCCGGAGGTGGAACTCCTTTCGGTGCGCCGAAGGCTCCACACTGATGAAGACTGATTTGAGCAAGGCAAAGAAGGAGAAGGACCAGTGGCCGACAACGCGCGGGCGAAGAAGCTGGCAGACCTCATCCGGGAGGTGGTCGCCGAGAAGCTGCAGCGCGGCATCAAGGACCCCCGCCTGGGCACGCACGTGACCATCACGGACACCCGCGTCACCGGCGACCTGCGGGAGGCCACGGTCTTCTACACGGTCTACGGCGACGACGAGGACCGCGCGAGCGCGGCGGCCGGTCTGGAGAGCGCCAAGGGCATCCTCCGTTCGGCCGTGGGCCGGGCGGCGGGGACCAAGTTCACCCCGACCCTGACCTTCGTGGCCGACGCCCTCCCGGAGAACGCCAGGACGATCGAGGACCTCCTCGACAAGGCGCGGGCCTCGGACGCCCAGGTGCGGGAGGCCTCCTCGGGCGCCACCTTCGCGGGCGACGCCGACCCCTACAAGAAGCCGGGCGAGGACGAAGCCGCCGAATGAGCACCTCGGGAAAGACGCCCGACGGGCTTGTCATCGTCGACAAGCCGTCGGGCTTCACTTCGCACGACGTCGTGGCCAAGATGCGGGGGATCGCCAAGACCCGCCGCGTCGGCCACGCCGGCACGCTCGACCCCATGGCCACGGGCGTCCTCGTCCTCGGCGTGGAGCGGGCGACCAAGCTCCTCGGTCACCTCGCGCTGACCGAGAAGGAGTACCTGGGCACCATCCGCCTGGGCCAGACGACGATCACCGACGACGCCGAGGGCGAGATCACGGCGTCGGTCGACGCTTCGAAGGTCACCCGCGAGCAGATCGACGCGGGCGTCGCCGAGCTGACCGGCGCCATCATGCAGGTGCCGTCGAAGGTCTCCGCCATCAAGATCGACGGCAAGCGGTCGTACGCGCGCGTGCGCGGCGGCGAGGAGTTCGAGATCCCGGCCCGCCCGGTCACCGTCTCCTCCTTCCGGGTGTACGACGTCCGCGAGGCCACGGCCGAGGACGGCACGCCCGTCGTCGACCTGGTCGTCTCGGTGGTCTGCTCCTCCGGTACGTACATCCGGGCGCTCGCCCGTGACCTCGGCTCCGGGCTCGGCGTCGGCGGCCACCTGACCGCGCTGCGGCGCACCCGGGTCGGCCCGTACAAGCTGGACAGCGCCCGCACCCTGGACCAGCTCCAGGAGGACCTCACGGTCATGCCGGTCGCCGACGCGGCCGCGGCGGCGTTCCCGCGCTGGGACGTCGACGAGAAGCGCGCCAAGCTGCTGCTCAACGGCGTCCGCCTGGAGATGCCGGAGTACCCGAAGGGGCCCGTCGCGGTCTTCGGACCCGAGGGGAAGCTGCTCGCGCTGGTCGAGGACCAGCGGGGCAAGGCGAAGAGCCTGGCGGTCTTCGGCTGAGCCGACGACCCCGTCGTGGGGGCGGGCACGCGCGCGTGCCCGCCCCCACGTCTTTCCCCCCTCGGTTTCCCCCGGATCGATCCTGTCCTGCCGAGCCGCCGAAATTCACCCCATCGGGGAGGCGCTCGGAGTGAACGGGGGAGTGTCGGGGGGCGCGTTTCCCCGCGGGCGCCTCCGGGTGATCACCGGCCGCCTACCGTCGACACCATGGGACGCGGGGACCTGGCGACGCTGGTACGGATCTGCGATCTGGCGGGCCGGCCACGCGGCACCGGTTTCCTCGCCGACCACCACGGAACGGTCGTCACCAGCCACGAAGCCGTCGACGGGCTCAGCCGTGTCGTCCTGCACGCCCCCGGCGACCGCAGCTGCCTCGCCGAGGCCGAGGCCGTCATCCCGCTGCCCGAGAGCGGCCTCGCGCTCGTCCGCACCGAAGGGCTCGGCGGCCGCCCGCTGCCGCTCGCGACCCGGCCCGAGATCGAACCCGGCACATACGTGCGGATCGCCGCCCAGGGCTGGCGCGAGGCCCGCGTCCTCGGCCCCGCCTCCGTCACGTACACCGCCGCCGACCGCTTCCACGCCCTCGCCGACGCCCTCGAACTCGCCATCGGCACCGAGGGCGCCGAGGCGCTCCGCCGCGGCGGCCAGGCCGCAGGCGGACCCGTCCTCGACACCGTCACCGGCACCGTCCTCGCCGTCCTCGGCACGGCCCTGCGCGGCGACCGCCGGGCCGCCGGGTACGCCGTGCCGGTCCGGCCCGCCGGGCCGCACCACGAGGGCCCGGCCGCTGTGCCGCCACGGCCCGCCGACCCGCTCACCGCCCTGCTGCGGCGCAACGCGGCCACCGTCCCCGCCTACGGACCCGACCTCAACCTCGCCGCGATCCTGGAACTCACCGCCACCTCCACCGGACCCGTACGCGAGCCCGACCCCTGGCCCGAGCCGGTCGAACGGCCCGACTGCGTGCGCGAGTTCGCCCGCTTCACGGCCGGCGACGCCCCGGTCCTCGCCCTCGTCGGCGCCCCCGGCACCGGCCGCACCACCGCCCTCGCCGCGCTCTGCGCCCGGCGCGCCCGGGGCGCCGCACCGGCCCCCACCGTCCGGCTGCGCGGCGCCGACCTGCGCGCCGAGGACGGCTCGCTCGCCGACGCCGTCGGCCGCGCCCTCCACCAGGCCGGGCGGATCGTCGCCGCGTCCGGGGCGCTCGGCGACACCACGACCGCCACCCCGGAGCGGGCCGCCGCCCTCGCCCGTGACGCGGGCCGCCCGCTCCTCGTCGTCGTCGACGGCCCCGAGGAGATGCCTCCGCTCCTCACCCACCGCCTCGCCGACTGGACGACGGCCACGGAGCGCTGGCTCCGCGCCCACGGGGCCCGGCTCGTCACGGCCTGCCGCCCGGAGCACTGGGAACAGGCCGGCGCGCTGTACGGCCCGGGGGCGCTGCACCGCCCGGCGGGGGTCCCGGGCCGGGCCACGACCGGCACCGTCGACGCCATGCCCGCCGCGGTCGTCCTCGGGCCGTACTCCGAGGCGGAGGCCCGTGCCGTACGCGAGGGCTACGGGATCGGGGAGACGGACCTCGCCCCGGCGGACGCCCGGCACCCGCTGGCCCTGCGGCTGCTCGCCGAGGTGCGGGCGGCGCTGCCGGGGGAGGTGCCGGGGCGGCCCGGGCGCGAGGAGATCTTCACGGCCTACCTGGACCTGATGTGCCTGCGGACCGCCGTCAGGATCGCCGCGGGCTCGCGCCCCCTGCCCCGGGGGACGGCCGTCCGCCGGCTCGCCGCGCGCGTGACGGGCCGACTGCACGAGGCGGCCCGCCGCTGCCTCGGCCCCGGGCACGGGGTCCTCGACCGGGCCTCCTTCGAGGAGCTGTTCCCCTGGCGGGAGGGCTGGGCCTCGGCCGTCCTCACCGAGGGCCTCCTCGTCCCGGCGGGTTCCGGCTACCGCTTCGCCCACGAGGAACTCGCCGACTGGGTCCAGGCGGCCCACCTGGACCTGGACACGGCCCTGCACGCCCTGGTCCACGGAAACCGGCCCATGGAGCAGCCCCGCGTGCCCGAGGCGACCCCACCGGGCACGCTCGGCGGTCCCGCGAGACGGGGCAGGGGCAGGCACGCCGCCCCCGAGGCGCCCGCCGGACCGGGCGCCCCTGCGGGTCCGGGAGCCACCGGCGGGAGCGCGGGACCGTCCGAGCCCGTGACGCCTGGCGGGCCGGGTGTCCCTGTCGGTCCGGGCGCCACCGGCGCGCTCGGGGCCGTGGAGGCCGGTGTGCCCTGGGCGTCCGGCGCGGCCGACCGGCCCGGCGGGTCCGGTCCGGGCGCCGGGGAGCAGGCCGAAGGCGGGTCGTTGCCCGTGCCCCGGCACCGGATCGGGCCCGTGCTGCAGGCTCTGCTGCTGCTCCATCGGGAGCGGGGGGTCGCCGGGCTCGAGCCCCGGTTGACCGGGCTCGTCGAGGCGCTCGGGTGGTTCGCTCGGGAGGGGCACGGTGGGGACGGGGGGTGGTGGGCCGCGCGATTGCTCGGGGAGAGCGTGCGGCGCGTGCCGGATCCGCGGCCGTACCTGCCCGTCCTGCGGCTGCTCGCGGACCAGGTCGGGGCCCACCCGGAGCACCATCCCGTCTTCGTCCCCTTCGGGACGGACTTCTGGCTGGCGCTGCCCGTCGGCGAGGACGAGCGGATCGATCTGCTGCGGCGGCTCGGGGGCCGCAGCCTCGACGCCGTCGCCGCGAAGCTGGCCGCCGATCCCCGGGGCGTCCAGCCGCTCCTGTGCCGCTGGTTCGGCGACCCCCGGCCCGACGTCGCCCGCGCCGCCCAGGCGCTCCTGCACACCCACCGCCGACTCGCCGTCGACGACCTCTGCGAGGCGCTCGTCGCCACCGCCCACCCCCTCGCCGACGGCCTCCTCGCCGCGCTCGCCGAGGACGAGCCCTCCGCGCTCTGCCGGGCCGTCGACCGCTGGGCCCACGACGACGGGCGCCCGGAGCGGCGCGTCGCGGCATCCGCGTACGGACACCTGGTCGCCGGGCACGCCGCCACCTCCGCCGACCGCGAGCTCCTCCGCTACGCCGCCCTCGCCCTGCTCGCCCGCCCCGGCGACCAGAGCCTCCACGGCCCCGCCCTCGGACTCCTCGTCCGCGACCCGCACACCCGCTCCCGCCACCTGCCCCGTGCCGTGGCCGAGCTCCGGGTGCCCGCCGCCGCGCTCACCGAGGCCCTCCCGACCCACCCCGAGGAGGTCCTCACGGCCTTCCGGGCCCGGCTGATCGGCATCGGCGAGGCCCCGGCCGCCGCCCTGCGGGCCCTCGCGGAGGTCGACACGCCCGCCCTCGCCCGCCGGATCGCCGCCCTCGTCCGCGACTACGCCGCCCGCCACCCCGAAGGCGCCCCGCTCGTCGCCGCCTTCGTCGACCGCCGCCTCGAGGACGGCCCCGCGGCAAGGGCGATCCTCTTCCCGCTGGTCACAGGCCTCATCCGGGGCCGCCCCGCTGCCCTCAGGCGCGCCCTCGCCCCCGTCCTCGCAGCCCCCGGCACCGGCGCCTCCCGCCATCTGCGGGCCGAACTGCTCGACGTACTCCTGGAGCACGAGCGGTACGAGGCCGAGGCCGGGCAGCTCACCGTCCTCGAGGCCCTCCTGCAGGCCGCCGCGGAGGGCGCGGAGCTGCGTACCGTCCCGCGCACCCGGGAGCTGACCCACCGGGTCGGCGCGCTGTGCGTCCGTACCCCCGAGGGCGCCTGGTGGCTCGACCGGGCCCTCGCCGGAGCCGTCCGCGAGCGGCCCGCCTTCGCCGCGCTCCTCGCCGCCTGGACCGTCTCAGCCCCCGCCGACTGGGCCCCGCTGCTCGGCCCGGAGACCCTCCAGGCGCTGCGGAGTCCCGGCACTGCCATGCCGATGCGTACCGACGGCCGTGGACATGGCAGTCTTAGACCTGCGTAAGGCGAACAGGGCGAACAGGCGGACGAGGAGCGGTCACAGTGCAGCGCTGGCGTGGCTTGGAGGACATCCCCCAGGACTGGGGACGCAGCGTCGTCACCATCGGCTCCTACGACGGGGTGCACCGCGGGCACCAGCTGATCATCGGGCGTGCCGTCGAGCGCGCCCGTGAGCTGGGCGTCCCCTCCGTCGTCGTCACCTTCGACCCGCACCCCTCCGAGGTCGTGCGCCCCGGCAGCCACCCGCCGCTGCTCGCCCCGCACCACCGGCGCGCCGAGCTGATCGAGGAGCTGGGGGTGGACGCGGTGCTCGTGCTGCCGTTCACCGCCGAGTTCTCCCAGCTGTCCCCGGCCGACTTCATCGTCAAGGTGCTCGTCGACAAGCTGCACGCGAAGGCCGTCATCGAGGGCCCCAACTTCCGTTTCGGGCACCGGGCCGCGGGCAACGTCGCGTTCCTGACCGAGCTGGGCGCCACGTACGACTACGAGGTCGAGGTCATCGACCTGTACGTCAGCGGGGCCGCCGGCGGCGGTCAGCCCTTCTCCTCCACCCTCACCCGCCGCCTGGTCGCCGAGGGCGACATGGCCGGCGCGGCCGAGATCCTCGGCCGGCCGCACCGGGTCGAGGGCATCGTCGTCCGCGGCGCGCAGCGCGGCCGCGAGCTCGGCTTCCCGACGGCCAACGTCGAGACCCTGCCGCACACGGCGATCCCGGCGGACGGCGTGTACGCGGGCTGGCTGACGGCCGCGGGGGAGCGGATGCCGGCGGCGATCTCGGTCGGCACGAACCCGCAGTTCGACGGCACGGAGCGGACCGTCGAGGCGTACGCGATCGACCGCGAGGGGCTCGACCTGTACGGGCTGCACGTGACGGTGGACTTCCTGGCGTACGTGCGGGGGATGCTGAAGTTCGACACGCTGGACGATCTGCTGCAGGCGATGGCGGGCGACGTGAAGCGGTGCCGGGAGCTGACGGAGGAGTACGACCGCGCCTGACCGGCGCGTCCGCCCCGCCTCGTGTGGGCACACGGGACGGTGCCCCTAGCGGCGCCTCCGCGTTCCGCGCCCTGGCCCGCACCACAAGTGCGCTGTGCACGGGGTGCGGGTCCGGGATCGGGAGCCTCTGGCGCCGGCAAGGGGCGCCGTCCGTTGTGCCCACCCGTTCCGCCCCGGCGGAACGACTGCCCACAACGGGGTGGGCACCGCCCCGGCGGAACGCATGCCCACAACGGCGGGGCGCGCCTCAGCCCCGCGTCACCCAGTGGCACGCCACCGACTCCCCGTCGCCGCCCAGGACCGGCAGGTCCTCGCCCCGGCAGCGGTCCGCGACCGTCGTCGCCTCGCCCGAGGCGAGGAGTTGGCAGCGGGCGTGGAAGCGGCAGCCGGAGGGGATGCGGGACGGGTCCGGGGGTTCGCCCGTCAGGACCACCGGAGCGTCCTCCGACTCCGGGAGCACCGACAACAGCGCCCGCGTGTACGGGTGCTGAGGGCTCGTCAGGACGGACTCCACCGGACCCGTCTCCACGACACGGCCCAGGTACATCACCGCCACCCGGTCCGCGATGTTCCACGCGAGCCCCAGGTCGTGCGTCACCACGAGCGCGGACAGGCCCAGTTCGTCGCGGAGGCGGAGCAGCAGCGCCAGGATCTCGCCCCGTACGGACGCGTCCAGGGACGCCACCGGCTCGTCGGCGACGATCAGTTCGGGCTCCAGGACCAGCGCGCCCGCGATGACCACGCGCTGCCGCTGCCCGCCGGACAGCTCGTGCGGGTAGCGCAGGAAGAAGCGCTCAGGGGGGCGGAGTCCCGCCCGGGACAGGGCCGCGGCGACCGCCGTCCGCTCGTCCCGTTCCGATCGGTGGACCCCGTGGATCCGCAGCCCCTCCGCCACCGCGTCGTACACGGTGTGCCGGGGGTTCAGCGAACCGCTCGGGTCCTGGAGGACCAGCTGCGCCCGCTTCCGGTAGGCCCTGAGCGCCCCGGAGGAGTACGCGAGCGGCCGGCCGTCGAAGGACACCGCGCCCGCCGTGGGCCGGACCAGGCCGAGCAGCGAGCGGGCCAGCGTCGTCTTGCCGCAGCCCGACTCGCCGACGAGGGCGACGATCTCGCCGGCGCCGATGTCCAGGTCCACGCCGTCCACCGCGCGTGCGGGCGGCGCGCCCCGCCGCCCCGGGAAGGTGACGTGCAGTCCGCGCGCCGACAGGAGGCTCATGCCGTGCTCCCCACGTGTACGCAGGCGGCCCGGCGCCCCGCGCCCGCCTCCCGCAGTTCCTGGTCCTGCTCCGCGCAGGCGTCCACCGCCACCGGGCAGCGCGGATGGAAGGTGCAGCCGCCGGGCAGGTCGGCCGGGTCCGGCGGGTCACCCGGCAGACCACGCGGCGCCCGCCGGGACGCGAGGTCCCCGATGCGGGGGAACGCCGAGGACAGCGCCCGCCCGTACGGGTGCTCGGCCGCCTCGTACACCGCCCGCGCGGGCCCCTCCTCGACGATCCGGCCCGCGTACATCACGGCGAGCCGGTCGCAGGTGTCGGCGAGGACCGCCAGGTCGTGGCTGATCATCAGGAGGCTGATGGACTGCTCGGCGACGAGCCGCTCGATCAGCCGCAGGATCTGCGCCTGGATCATCACGTCGAGCGCGGTCGTCGGTTCGTCCGCGACGATCAGGCGCGGGTCGCAGGCGAGCGCCATCGCGATCATCACGCGCTGCCGCTGCCCGCCGGACAGCTCGTGCGGATAGGCGGCGGCCCGGGCCGCCGGAAGCCCGACGTGTTCGAGCAGTTCGCCGACCCGCTTGCGGGCCGCCGCCGGGGTCGCCCGGCCGTGCACGAGCAGCGGCTCGGCGATCTGGTCGCCGATCCGGTGCACCGCGTTCAGGGAGTGCATCGCGCCCTGGAAGACGATCGACGCGCCCGCCCAGCGCACGGCCCGGAGGCGTCCCCACGACATGGCGAGGACGTCGTCGCCGTCGAGCAGGATCTCGCCCTCGATCCGCGCCGAGGCCGGAAGGAGCCGGAGGAGTGCGAGCGCGAGCGTGGACTTGCCGCAGCCCGACTCGCCGGCCACGCCCAGCTTGGTCCCCGACTCCAGGGTCAGGTCGACCCCGCGCACGGCGGGCACGGCGGCCGCGCCGGAGCCGTACGTCACCTTGAGGTCCCGTACCTCCAGGAGGCTCATCGCCCCACCCCCAGCTTCGGGTTCAGTACGGACTCCACGGCCCGGCCGCAGAGCGTGAACGCGAGCGCGACCAGGGCGATCGCGATCCCGGGCGGGGCCAGGTACCACCAGTGCCCGGAGGAGACGGCGCCCGCCTCCCGGGCGTCCTGGAGCATCCCGCCCCAGGACACGACGGTCGGGTCGCCGAGGCCGAGGAAGGCGAGGGTGGCCTCGGTGAGGATGGCGGTCGAGATGCCGAGGGTGGTCTGCGCGAGGACCAGCGGCATCACGTTCGGCAGGACGTGCCGGGTCATGACGTGCCGGTGGCCGCCGCCGAGCGCGGTCGCCCGTTCGATGTACGGGCGGGACTCCACCGCGATGGTCTGCGCCCGTACGAGCCGGGCGGTGGTCGGCCAGGACGTCACGCCGATGGCGAGTACCACCGTCCACATCGACCGGGACATGACGGTGGCGAGGACGATCGCGAGCACCAGCGTCGGCATCACCAGGAACCAGTCGGTGATCCGCATGACGACGGTCGAGAACCAGCCGCCGTAGTGCCCGGCGATGATGCCGACCAGGGTCCCGATGGCGACCGACAGGGTCGCTGCGAGCAGGCCGACGAGCAGCGAGATCCGGGCGCCCCAGATCAGCAGGCCGAGCAGCGAGCGCCCGAACTGGTCGGTGCCCAGCGGGAACTCGGCGCTCGGCGGCTCCAGGGCCGTGCCCGGCGCCTCCGTCACCGACTGGACGTCGGAGCCGACGGTCCACGGGGCGGTGAGCGCGAGCAGCGCGATCAGGACGAGGCCGGCCAGGCCGTAGAGCCCGGCGCGATGGGTCCGGTACGACGTCCAGAAGCGCGCGACCGAACCCTTGCGGCGCTCCCATGCGAGAGAGGTCATCGGCCCACCCGGGGGTCGAGCAGCGGATAGAGCAGGTCGGCGATCAGGTTCATCAGGATCATCGCTCCGGCGAAGACCACGAACAGGCCCTGCACGAGCGGCAGATCGGGCACGCTGAGCGCCTGGTAGAACAGCCCGCCGAGTCCCGGCCAGGAGAACACGGTCTCCACCAGGATCGAACCGGCCGCCACATGGCCCAGGTTGATGAAGATCATGGTGACGGTCGGAAGCAGTGCGTTCGGCACGGCGTGCTTGCGCCGCACGACGTCGTCCCGCAGCCCCTTCGCCCGCGCCGTCGTCAGGTAGTCGCCGCCCATCTCGTCGAGGAGCGAGGAGCGCATCACGAGCAGCGTCTGCGCGTAGCCGACGGCGACGAGCGTGACCACGGGCAGGACCAGGTGGTGGGCGACGTCCAGGACGTACGCGAAACCGGTCTCACCCGTCCCCGACTCCATGCCGCCGGTCGGGAAGAGCCCGGGGACCGGCCCCATGCCCACCGAGAAGACGATGATGAGGATCAGCCCGAGCCAGAAGGAGGGCACCGACCACAGGGTCAGCGCGATCCCCGTGTTCAGCTTGTCGCCGAGCCTGCCGTGCCGCCAGGCCGAGCGGGTGCCCAGCCAGAGACCGAGCGCCGAGTAGATCACCACGGCGACCCCGGTGAGCAGCAGCGTCGCGGGGAGCTTCTCCGCGATGAGGTCGCCGACGGGCGCGCGGAACTGGAACGAGGTGCCGAGGTCGCCGCTCAGCGCCTTGGCGCAGTAGTCGGTGAACTGCTGCCACAGTGGCAGGTCGAGACCGAACTGGCGGCGCAGTGTGGCGAGTTGCTCGGCCGAGGTGGGCACGCCGTGGGTCATCGCCTTCACCGGGTCACCGGGGATGATCCGGAACAGGAAGAAGCTGGTGACCAGGACGGCGAGGAGCGAGACGAGCGCGCCGCCGACCTTCCCCGCCGCATGGCGGAGATAGCCGAGGGAGGAACCGGTGCGGGGTGCGCCGTCCGTGGCGCGGGCCTTCTCGGCCCGCGCCACGTCGGCGGGGGTGCTTGCCGTCGTCACGTACTACTCGCGGTCGTCGGCGGTGGAGCGGCGGCGCATCCCGAGGAAGACGCCGACGCCGACGACGACCACCACGGCCGCGACGATGCCGACGATCACCCCGGTGGACGAGCCGCCGTCGGAGTTCTCGGCCTGCGCAGCGGGCACGGCGGACCACCAGCTCCAGTAGCCGTCCTGGCCCCACAGGTTCCCGGCGGCCTCGGGCATGGTCGTGATGGACCTGATCTGGTCCGTGCGGTACGCCTCCAGGGCGTTCGGGTAGGCCATGACGTTCATGTACCCCGTGTCGTACAGCCGGGACTGCATCCGCTTCACCAGATCCGCCCGCTTGGCGGCGTCGTACTCCACCGCCTGCTGCGCGTAGAGCCCGTCGAACTGCTTGTCGCAGATGAAGTTGTCGGTGGCTCCGGAGTCCTTCGGGGTCGCCGGGAGCGTGCCACAGGTGTGGATGGAGAGGACGTAGTCCGGGTCGGGGTTGACCGACCAGCCGTCGAAGGCGAGGTCGTAGTCGCCCTTGACCCAGGGGTCCGAGACGCTGTCCAGGCACTCGACCTTCAGGCCGATGCCGAGCTTGCCCCACCACTCCTGGAGGTACTTGCCGACCGCCTTGTCGTTCGGGTCGGTGGCGTGACAGAGGATCCGGAACTCCAGCGGCCTGCCGTCCTTGCCGAGCCGCTTGCCGGCGGCGTTCTTCCGGTATCCGGCGGTGTCGAGGACCTTCTCCGCCTGCGCCGGGTCGTACGCCCGCTTCTGCGCGGTCTCCGGCTTCCAGAAGTACGAGCCGAAGCGCGGCGGGATGTACCCCTCGCCCTCGACGGCGTGGCCCTGGAAGACCTTGTCGACGAGGGTGGTGCGGTCGACGGCGAGGAAGAGCGCCTTGCGGACCTCGGGGTCGAGCAGCGCCTTGTTGCCGTTGCCGAAGGCCTTGCCGTCCTGGGCCTTCGCGCCCGGGTTGGTGGCGAGGGCGTAGAAGCGGCGGCCGGGGGCGTCGTTGACCTTGATGTCCTTCTGGGTCCTCAGGGCCGCCGCCTGGGCGGGCGTCAGGTTCGGTACGAAGGACACCTCGCCCTTCTGCAGGGCCGCGACGGCCGCGTCGCCGTCCTTGTAGTACTTGAAGACCAGCTCGTCGAACCGGGGTGCGCCCCGCCAGAACTTCTTGTTCGGCTTGAGCTTGATGTACTGGTCGACCTTGAAGTCGGTGATGACGAAGGGGCCGTTCCCGACGATCGGGAACTGCTTGTCGTTGTTGAACTTCGAGAAGTCGGTGACCTTCTCCCAGACGTGCTTCGGCACGATCGGCACGTCGAGGGCCGTCATCGTCGCCTGCGGCTTCTTCAGCCGGATCACCAGGGTCTGCGGGTCGGGCGCGGTGACCTGCGCGAAGTTCGCCGTGAAGCTGCCGTTGGCGGTGGCGGCGTTCGGGTCGGTCATCATCTTGTTGAAGGTCCAGGCCGCGTCCTCGGCGGTGGCCTGCTGCCCGTCGGACCAGGTCGAGTCCTTGCGGATCGTGTACGTCCACGTCAGCTTGTCCGCCGAGGACGTCCACGCGGTCGCCAGACCCGGGATCGTGTGCGCGTCCTTCGGGTCGTAGTTCGTGAGGTACTCGTACGCCAGTCGGTGGATGCTGGTCGAGGTGAGCTTCTGGGCGAGGAACGGGCTCAGCGAGTCGATGCTCTGCGAGACGGCGACCGTGAGGGTGGTGCCGCCGGACTTCCCGTCCTCCGCCTGAACGGTGCCGGGGGCGACGACGAGGGAGCCGGCGGCGAGGCCGCCGGCGAGCAGCAGTCGGAGGGCTCTGCGGGCGGGGGCGGGGCGGGGTGGAACCTTCGTGACCATGACCATGGGACGTGACCTCGCGTGGGAGTTTCTGTCGTGGATCTTGGGCTGACGATGGGTGAAGCGAAGGTGTATCAGCGGTGGTCTGCCGTCGTCAACGATCCCTCAAACCCCTTGTGGTCTGCGGGAACGCCAAGAGGCTCCGTATCGGTGAGCCGATACGGAGCCTCATTGGTCTAATCCTGTGACGCCCTACTGCTGAGGGGCTGGCGGCGCCTGCGGAGGCAGCGCCCCACCCGGCTGGGGCTCGCCCTCGTCCTGCGACGGAGGCTGCTGCTGCCAGTTCTGCGGGACGCCCGGCTGACCGGGGTACGGCTGACCGGGCTGGGGTGCGTACGGCTGACCGGGGCCGAACTGACCCGGCATCGGCCCGGGCATCGGCTGCCCCGGCTGCGGGTACCCGGGCTGCGGGTAGGGCTGGCCGGCCTGCGGCTGCGGCGGGTACGGCTGACCGGGCTGCGGCGGCTGGGGAGCGTACGGCTGACCGGGGGCGGGCTGCCCCGGCGCGTACTGCCCGGGCATCGGCTGTCCGGGCATCTGACCGGGCATCGGCTGACCGGGAACCTGACCGGGCATCGGCTGTCCGGGCACCTGGCCGGGCGCGAACTGCCCCGGCACTGGCTGCCCCGGCATGGGCTGTCCGGGCACCGGCTGGCCGGGCATGGGCTGGCCGGGCATCGGCGGGGCCATGTGCGGCGGCATCGCGCCCTGGCCGTCACCCGTCCACAGCCCCTGCGCCTGCTGCGCCCGTACGAAGTCCTCGGCCACCATCGCCGAGAGGTGGAAGTACGCCTCCCGGGTCTTCGGCCGCATCATGTCGAGGTCCACCTCGGCGCCGGCCGCCAGGTGCTCGTCGAAGGGCACGACCACGACACCGCGGCAGCGGGTCTGGAAGTGCTGCACGATGTCCTCGACCTTGATCATCTTGCCGGTCTCGCGGACCCCGGAGATGACCGTGATCGAGCGCTGCACCAGGTCCGCGTATCCGTGCGCGGAGAGCCAGTCCAGCGTGGTCGAGGCGCTGGAGGCGCCGTCCACGGAGGGCGTGGAGATGATGATCAGCTGGTCGGCGAGGTCGAGGACCCCGCGCATGGCGCTGTACAGCAGACCCGTACCCGAGTCGGTCAGGATGATCGGGTACTGCTTGCCGAGGACGTCGATCGCGCGCCGGTAGTCCTCGTCGTTGAAGGTCGTCGAGACGGCCGGGTCCACGTCGTTGGCGAGGATCTCCAGACCGGACGGCGCCTGCGAGGTGAACCGGCGGATGTCCATGTACGAGTTGAGGTACGGGATCGCCTGCACCAGGTCGCGGATGGTCGCCCCGGTCTCGCGGCGCACCCGGCGGCCGAGCGTGCCGGCGTCCGGGTTGGCGTCGATCGCCAGGATCTTGTCCTGCCGCTCGGTGGCGAGGGTCGCGCCGAGCGCGGTCGTCGTCGTGGTCTTGCCGACGCCGCCCTTGAGCGAGATGACCGCGATCCGGTAGCAGGAGAGCACCGGCGTCCGGATCAGGTCCAGCTTCCGCTGCCGCTCCGCCTCCTCCTTCTTGCCGCCGATCTTGAAGCGGTTGGCGGCGCCGGGGTTGCGGCTGGACTTCGGCTTCTGCTTGTTGTTGCGGAGCAGCCGGTCGGAGGAGAGCTCGACGGCCGCGTTGTACCCGAGCGGGGCGCCCGGAACGGACCGCTCCCGCTGGTCGTGCGTCACCGGCGAGGGCCAGGCGGCACCGGTCCGCGGGTCCACCGGCGGCTGACCGTCGTACGGCGGCTGCGGGGCCTGCGGGGGTACGGCTCCGGGGTGCGGGTAGCCGTAGCCGCCTGCGGCCTGCGCCTGCGGCGGCACGCCGCCGGGCACGCCGGGCTGCTGCGGGTAGCCGTAACTGGCCTGCTGCGGAGGCGTCCCGGGGTGCGGGAAGCCGTAACCGCCCTGCGGGGCAGGGGCAGGGGCAGGGGCAGGGGCAGGGGCCTGGGGCTCCTGCGGATAGCCGTAGGAACCGGGTGCCGGGGGCTGGGCCTGCGGCGGCACGGGCCCGGGCGCGCCGGGCGCGGGCACCTCGGGGGCGGGCCAGGCGGCGGTGGGCGGCAGCGGCGCGGCGGGCGGCACCGGCTGGGCGCCCGGGGCGGGCTGCGCGGGCCACTGCTGCGCGGGCTCGGGGGCGGCCGGCTGGAACGACGGCGGCAGCGGAGGCAGCCCGGCACCGGGCTGCGGCGCGGAGTACGGGGCGCCGGGGAAGGGCCCGGGAGCGCCGG
The DNA here is from genome assembly GCF_042889835.1 of Streptomyces sp. NPDC002463. Lineage (NCBI taxonomy): Bacteria > Bacillati > Actinomycetota > Actinomycetes > Kitasatosporales > Streptomycetaceae > Streptomyces > Streptomyces sp. NPDC002463. Next base: position 23,157 of record NZ_JBIARL010000008.1, on the reverse strand, counting down.
CGGGCTGCTGCCCGGCGGTGTCGTACGGACCGGGAGCGGGAGCAGGAGCAGGCGCGGGAGCCGTGCCGGGGCCGAAGCCCTGCGGCGCGTCGGGGGCGGGCTGCGCGGCGGGGAGGGGACCGGCGCCGGGAACGGCCGCGTCGGCGACGACAGCGGCCCCGGTCTCCGGCTCGGCGTCGGCCTCGACGACCGGCTCCGCGACCGGCTCCGTCTCCGCGGCGGGCGCGGCCGGCTCGTCCTCCGGACCCGCGGCGTCGTCGGAGACCGCGTCGGCCTCGGCCCCGTCCGGCTGCTCGGCGTCCGACGCGGCCGTGGCGGCGTCGTCCAAGGCGTCCTTCACGGCGTCGTCGTCCGAGCTCTCCGCGGCGGTGCCGGTCTCCGCCGCCCCCGTGGCGGCGTGCTCGGCGGGGGTCGCGGGGGAGTCCTCGGCGGTGTCCGCCTCTTCGGCGCCGGACTCGGGGGAGCCGTCCGTGCTCTCCGCCGTGCGCTCGGCGATCTCGCGCCGGAGCGCGGCCGGGGAGAAGCGCATGGTGGCACCGCTCTCGACGTCCCCGCCCCCGAACGAGGCCGCGGGCGGCAGCGAGCCCCCGGGCACGGGCGCAGCGGGCGCAGACGCATCCGGCACCGGCGCGCCCGGCACAGCGGCACCCGGCACCGAACCACCTGTCACGGGAGCACCGACCGGCGGAACACCCACCGGCGGAACCGGAGGCACCGCCGCAGGCGCAGGGACAACCGGAGCGGCCGGCGGTCCGGCCGGCTCGACCGACTGACCAGGCACAGCCGCAGGAGCCACCGGCGCAACGGGCGCCGGGGGCGGAGGCGTCACCGGCGCGGCCGGCGGTGCGATGTTCCAGCCGGGCTCGAACCCGCTGCCCGCCGGGAGGCCCGGCACGGCGACCGGTGCTCCGCTCGGCGGCGGGGGAGTGACACCGCCCGCTCCCGTACCGCCCGACGCGTTCTGCGTGTACCAGGCGGGCGGGGTGTAGTCGATGGTGAACTCACCCGTCATCTCGGCGGGATCCGCGTCGGACTGATCGTCGGCGGGCGGATTCCAACCCCCGTGGATCTCGTCGCGATCGCCGTTCACTTTGCCTCCTGGTGTGGTCGAGCACCCTTGTGCCGTTGTGGGCGGGGCCCTTCCACCCTAAACGCCGCGGGCCGCCCCGGGGCAGGGCCGACGTCCCCTCCGCGCCGGCCTCCGCGACCCGGTCCGGGCCCCAAGTGACCCGGCCGCGCCGCAGAGTGAGAACCCCCACCGTTCAAAACGATGCAAAAACGGACGTACGTAAGCGAGTCCGCGCCCGGTCAGTCCATCCGGCGCGCGCCGCCCAACAATCCGGTCTCGGCGTCCGTCGCCTGAGTCATCACGAACTGGCGGTCGTTCGGCGTGCACCAGAGGGTGACCCCGTCGGCGAGCGTGGACAGCGCCTCGTGCTCGTGCTGCGGCAGGCTCATGATGCGGCCGATCTGGGCGGCCTCGTCGGGGGACACCCGCTGGACGCCGACCAGGGAGGACTTCTCCAGGAGCCGGGGCGCGACCGGGCTCAGATAGGGCAGCAGCGTCACCACCGACTGCCAGGGCGCCGACACGACACGGCCGCGTGGCGGCCGCATGCCGCAGTCGCGCACCACGACCACCGGACTGCCCGCGGACGCGCCCTGCGGCGGTACACGGCCCACGTCGTGCAGCGTGATGCACGGCTGCCCGCCGCCCGCGGCCTGTGCGAGCGCCGTCCACGCCTGTGCGCGGCCGGTCTCGACCGCCACCCGGGCGCCCGTCGCGGCCGCCCGCAGCGCGAGGACCTGCGCGGTCCACAGACCGCCGATGAGCGTGACGTCGTACGGGACGGGCCGGTTGATGCCGAGCACCGCCGGACGGCCCTCGGCGTCCACGCCGATCACCATGCCGTCGTCGCCGACGGGCAGGGCCAGCGCCTCCAGCTGTTCCAGGGGTACGGAGTGCCGGTCGCGGCGCGGCCCGACGAGCCCGAAACCGAACCGGGGCCGCGCGGCCCGTCCCGTACGCCGGGCCGAGGGCGAGCCGGGGACCGGTGACGTACCGAAGGAGGTGGTGGACATCAGCGCGCACCTCCCAGCGGCAGCGTCGCCAGGACGCCCGGCACCTGTTCACGGTCGAGACGCACCAGGCCCGTCCTCACTCCGCGCGCCGCACGCTCCAGTTCGTGCCGCGCGGCCACCAGTTCCTCGTCGCTGCGCCCGGTGATCCGCACGTGTCCGGTCACCGTCACCTCCTGCCGGTCCCCGCCGCTCAGCGTCAGGCTGAACGTCGTCGCGAGCGCGGGCAGCGAGGTCAGCAGGGCCACCAGCTGCGGCATCGACGCGCCCGCGCCGCCGCCCCGGCCGCCCAACTGGGGCCAGCGCCCCACCCAGTACGTCGTGTGCCGCCGGTCGTCCACCCGCCAGGTCCGCGCGGTCTCCTGGGTCCGGCGCCCCTGCGCCTGCCCCCGGCCCGCCTGCGCGATCGCCATCGGGCTGGCGCAGCTCGACGTGGCGAGCGCCGAGGTCAGCTCCTGCTCCGTCAGGACGCTCGCCCGGAACCCGGCGCCGGCGAGCCGGCTCGCCAGCTGGTCCGCCGCGCGCACCACGCACTTCTGGGCGCCCGTCATGCCGCCGCCGCGCGCGGCGACCGCCTCGGGGCAGAGTTCGGGGTCGAGCTTGAGCGCGATCCAGGTGATCCGCACCGCGGGCGAACCCGTCTGCGCCTGCAGCGGCCCGTAGTTGCGGGCGGCCATCGACTGCGCGGGCAGGTGCGGCGCGGGCGCCGGCTGGGTGTGCTGCACGATCTGCGCCGACTCCAGGCGGATGCCGTCCACGCTCAGCACGTCCCGGACGATCCCCACGGGCAGCGGCTTCGCCGCGCGGTCCGGGCGCAGCGCCGTGCCGTCCGACTCGACCCGCAGGACGGCGGTCAGGAAGGTGCCGTCGCCGACCATCCCGACCGGTCGCCGGTCGCGGTCGCTGTACGCGTAGGTCCGCAGTGCCGGGTCGCACTCCACGAGCGGCGCGAACCCCGGCTCGGTGCCCTCCGGCACGGTGAGCGAGGAGGCGCGGCGCGAACGGGCGCGCAGCGCGAGGAAGGTGCCGAGCCATTCGGGCAGCGAGCGCCGGTGCCGGCGCACCACGGCGAGCAGCACGAGCACGACGGCGACCACGCCGGCGGGCACGAGCAGCATCTTGTCGACGGCCCAGGCGAGGAGCAGCAGAGCCGCCGCCACCTCGATCAGTACGAGCTGTTGCAATCGGAACGAACCGAAGTGTCCGGGGCGTGCCTGGAGCCGCGGTGAGACCGCCGGCGCGGGGCCCGTGGACGGGGGTGTGGAGGCAGCGGCCGCATCGGGCCGCCTCCGCCTCGCGGAAGCCATGATGGAGAATCCCCCTCAATTCATCCCGATGACCCTGGCCCGCCAGGGCTTTGGCGGCCGGATCACCCTACCCGCCCCACGAACCCCACGGGACAGCAGGCATAGTAGGGGGCCGGTCCGAAGGCCGGGGCCCGGGTGTCGCCACCCGGGGGCCCCGCGCGAAGATCGCGCCTGACGAGAATGGGGACTCATGGCATCGCGGCGGGACGAGCTCAACGCGTACACCTTTGCGAAGAAGCGCACGGTGGCGGCATTCCTCCAACCCTCGCCCTCCGGCACGGAGGAGGGTGCTCCGAAGCCGCTGAAGGCGGTCGTCCCCGGCCTGATCGTCGCCGCGCTCGTCGTCGCCGGATTCGGCGCCTGGGGCATGTTCAAACCGAACGCCCCCAAGGGCTGGGACACCCCCGGCACCCGGGTCATCGTCGGCAAGCAGTCGACCACCCGGTACGTGGTCCTGGCGACCGGCAAGGGCAAGGACAGGAAGACCCTGCTCCACCCCGTCCTCAACCTCGCCTCCGCCCGGCTCCTGCTCGACCCCGACCAGTTCCAGGTCATCCAGGTCGACGACAAGACGCTCGACGAGGGCAAGCCGCCGCGCGGCCCCATCCTCGGCATCCCGTACGCCCCCGACCGGCTGCCCGCCGCGGAGGACGCGGGCACGAAGAAGCGCTGGGCCGTCTGCGAGCAGCCCGGCGGCGGCAAGGGCGCCAGCGTCCAGAAGGCGACGTTCCTCTTCGCCCAGCGCGACGTGAAGCGGACCGAGGACGGCCACGAGCTGAAGAACGGCCAGGTCCTGTACGTCAAGGGACAGAAGGGGAACGCCCAGTTCCTCGTCGACCACACCGGCACCAAGTACCCGGTGAAGGCCGAGAGCCGCGGGCTCCTCACCGCCCTCGTCGGTCTCGGCACGCCGCAGGCCGTCACCGACGACTGGCTCGCCACCCTGAAGACCGGCGACGAGATCGACTTCCCGAAGATCGAGGGCACGGTCGGGTCCGCCGCGAACGTCCCCGGCAGCACCCTCACCGAAACCGAGAACCGGGTCGGCATGGTCCTCCTCGCCCAGACCGGCTCAGGACCGCAGTCCTACGTCGTGCTTCCCGGCAAGGTCCAGCCCGTCACCCCCTTCACCGCCTGGCTGCTCATCAACTCCCCTGATACCGGCAGCCTCGACATGGACGGCGAGCCCACCACCGTCGACGCCTCCTCCTTCGTCCCGGACCCCACCTTCTTCCACGCCGGCGCCCGCTGGCCGACGCTGAGGTCCAAGCAGGTCAACGCGGGCACCGGGGCGGGCGCCCGCGACACCGTCTGCAGCGTCCTCAAGGACGTCGGCGAGAAGGGCGACACCACGCTCGGCACCTGGGCCGGCCCCGCGTACCCCGCCGACGTCACGGCCGGCGGCAGCAGCACGTACGTCACCCCCGGCACCGGCCTCCTCTACACGCAGTTCCAGGGCCGCCAGAAGACGCCCGACGGCTCCCTCTTCCTCGTCACCGACACCGGCCTGCGGTACGCGGTCCAGGCCAACGGCGACAGTGACTCCGCCCGCTCCGAGATCGGCGCCGGCGAGCAGAAGCAGACCGGCGGAAGGCCGGAACCCAGCGACGCCCAGAAGCGTCTCGGGTACGAGAAGGTCGTGCCGGCGCTCGTCCCGATCGAATGGTCGGAGTTCCTGTCGAAGGGCCCGCGGCTCGACACCAACAGCGCGCGTCAGCCGCAGGGTTCCTAGGGGGTGGCACCGGTGACGACGACGTACCGCACGGCCGCCCTGCTCGCCGCGGGCACCCTCACGGCCCTCCTCGCAGCCCCTGCCGCGGCGGCCGCGCCCCCGCGCCACGACGGGCCGGCCCTCGACGGCAGCGGCGAGTGCACCTTCCCCATGAAGAAGCAGATCGAGGGCATCCCCTGGCCGCTCCAGCGGGTCCTCCTCGACGAGCTCTGGCAGGACACCAAGGGCAAGGGCGTCCGGGTCGCCGTCATCGACACCGGCGTCGACGACGTCAACCTGCAGCTGCGCGAAGCCGTCGACGCCAAGGCGGGCAAGGACTACCTCAAGCCCGACCCGAAGAACCCCTCCTTCGGCGACGAGAAGCGAGGCAAGACCGACGGCACCGTCGACGAGGTAGGCCACGGAACCAAGGTCGCCGGCATCATCGCCGCCCGCCCCCGCAAGGGCACCGGCTTCGTCGGCCTCGCGCCCGAGGCCACGATCATCCCGATCCGGCAGAACGACGAGAAGAACAGCGGCAAGTCCGACACCATGGCGCTGGCGATCACCTACGCCGTCGACAAGGCGGGCGCCGACGTCATCAACATCTCGCAGGACACCACCCAGCCGCTGAGCCTCGACTCGCCCATGGCCAAGGCCGTGGCCCACGCGATCGAGAAGGGCGTCGTCGTCGTCGCCTCCGCCGGCAACGACGGCATGGACGGCGCCCGCAAGAAGACCTACCCGGCCGCCTTCCCCGGCGTCCTCGCCGTCGCCTCCTCGGATCGCAACAACGAACGCGCCGCGTTCTCCCAGTCCGGCCCCATGGTGGGTGTCGCCGCGCCCGGCGTCGACGTCGTCTCCACCGTCCCGGGCGGCGGCCAGTGCGTCGACAACGGCACCAGCTTCTCCGCCCCGTACGTCGCCGGCGTCGCAGCCCTGCTCCGCGCCAAGTACCCGGAGTGGAGCGTGGCCCAGATCGTCACCCGGATCGAGCAGACGGCGGTTCGCTCAGTCAACGGCCGTGACGACCACGTCGGTTGGGGCGTGATCGACCCGGTGCGGGCCCTCGCCGACCAGCCCGGGACGCCGGCCTCCACGCCCGTGCCCGACCCGGGCCCGCCCAAGCCGCCGGCTCCCGAGCCGGCCGCTCTGGCGCTGTCGGAGACGCCCCAGGAGCGCTCCGAACGGCTCGCCACCTATGCGTTGGGGATCGGGGGTGTCCTGGTGGCCGTCGTCGTCGGGACCGCCACCGTGATCCGCGACAGCCGCCGCGGAAGGGAGGCCCGATGACCCGCGTACCGGTCAAGTATCGGGACGTCCCTTTGCAGTTGGAACTGTCGCCGTCAATGGCTACAGTGACCGCTGGGGGCACGGCAGTGCGAACCCAGCACGGGGGCGGCATCAGAAGATTCCCGTCCGCATCACGACCGGAAGGCCCGACGGCCCGTCCGTCGATGCCACCGAAGGAAGAAGGGGCAAGATGTCGAAAGACCTGAACGTAACCAGTGCCGAACAAGTCAAGCTCGCCGGCCGGATCCAGGACTACTCCGACGAGCTCCAGGCCCGCATCACCTCCCTCAACAGCGTGGTGGACCGTGTCCAGGCCGGCTGGCAGGGCGCTGCGAGCAAGGAGTACGACCGGGTCCAGAACGACCTGAACCAGCGTCTGCGCAACATGCGCGCCGAGCTCTCCCGGCTCGAGGAGATCATGCGCATGAGCGCCGACGGGTTCTCGCAGGAGGAGGAGGACCGTCTGCGGTCCTTCCGTCAGATGGACAACAGCTCCGGTGCCGGCGCCTCCGGCGGCCAGAGCGCCATCCTCGGCATCTGAGCCGTCCGACCCGACCAGTCCTCCGCGCCACTCTCACCCGAGGAGTCAACACCATGACCACTGCGGTCAATTACGACACCGTGACGCAGGCGGCGGCCGACACCCGCCTCACCTCCAGCACCCTCACGCAGAAGCTCGACGACCTCATGGCCGAGGTCAACCGCGTCGCCTCCAACTGGGAAGGTGAAGCGAAGATCGCCTACCGCGAGAGCCAGGACCGCCTGACCCGCGACATGGCCGGCATGAACCAGGACCTGGCGCAGATCGCCCGGCTGCTCGACGAGTCGGTCGTCGGCTACCAGGACACCGACAAGGGCAACGCGGCGCGCTTCCGCATGATGTGAGCAAGCCCGGACACGCGTGAGGGGGTGGCCCGTTCCGACGGGCCACCCCCTCACGCGTACGTGCTACCGCAGATCGAACTCGCCGTCACGAGCGCCCAGGACGAACGCGTCCCACTCGGCCTTCGTGTACCGCAGCACCGTCCCCTTGTCGAGGGACGAACGCATCGCCACCGCACCCTCGGGCAGCCGCGCGATCTCCACGCGCTCCTCGTCCGGGCTCGTCCCCGGGGCGCCCTCCCACTCGACGCCGGAGATGTCGAGCGCGTACAGCTCGTCCTTCTGGCGCTTCTTCTCGGCGGCCAGGGCGGCGTCCGCGCCCGCGGTGCTGGTCTCGTGGACGTCGGTCATCGGCGCATTCCCTTCGCGGTGGTACGGCGGTCCCTCCCACACTAGTGGGAGGGACCGCTCCGCTCAGTGCTGTTCGGGCAGCCAGCCCAGCTGCACCAGCGGTGTCCCGCGCTTCCGCGACACGAACGTGCCCCGGCCCGGAGGCATCGGCCGCGCCCGGACGCCGCCCAGGATGTCGCCCTCCTGCGGATCGCCGGAGAGGAGCACGCCCTGCGCGCCCAGCTCCCGCATCCGCTGCATGAACGGCTCGTACATGGCACGCGAGGCGCCCGCCTGGCTGCGCGCCACGATGAACCGGATGCCGACGTCCCGCGCGAACGGCAGGTTCTCCACCAGAACGGCCAGCGGGTTCCCCGAGTTGGTGGCCACCAGCTCGAAGTCGTCGACCAGGACGAACAGCTGCGGACCCGACCACCAGCTGCGGTCCCGCAGCTGCTGCGGCGTGATGTCGGGCTTCGGCGCCCGCTTCGTCATCACCGTGTTGATGGCCTCCATGTGCATCTGCATGGCCGAGGCCATCGGCGCGTACTCCAGGAGGTGCGAGGGCGCCACGGCCTCCAGCATCGTCCGCCGGTAGTCGCCGACGACGATCCGCGCCTGCTCCGGCGAGTACCGCTCGCACAGCTGCTTGGCGATCAGCCGCAGCAGCGCCGTCTTGCCGGACTCGCTCTCACCGAAGACGAGGAAGAACGGATCCGACTCGAAGTCGACGAACACCGGCTCCAGGTTCGTCTCGTCGATGCCGATCGCGATGCCGTGCTGCGGGTACTCGAAGCCCTTCGGCAGCTGCTCCGCCGGCAGCCTGCGCGGAAGCAGCCGCACCGCGGGCGCCGGGGCCCCGGTCCAGCTCGCCTTCACGGCCTGCACGAACGCCGACGTGCCCTCCGCCAGGTCGGCGGAGGAGCTCGCCCCGTCGATCCGCGGCAGCGCCCCCATGAAGTGCAGCTTCTCCGGCACCTGGCCGCGGCCCGGCACACCGGTCGGCACGTTCGCCGCGACCTTCCGGTCGAACTCGGAGTCCATGACGTCACCGAGCCGCAGTTCGAGCCGGCCCAGCATCTGGTCCTTGAGCGCCGCCCGCACCTCCATGTACCGGGCGGCGGTGATCACCACGTGGATGCCGTAGCCCAGACCGCGCGCCGCGATGTCGGCGACGATCGGCTCCAGCGTGTCGTAGTCGTTGCGGAAGCTGCCCCAGCCGTCCACGATCAGGAAGACGTCGCCCCAGGCCTCGCCCGGCAGTTCGCCCGCGGCCCGCTTGCGCCGGTACGTCGCGATCGAGTCGATGGAGTGCGAGCGGAAGAACTCCTCCCGCCGGTTCAGGACGCCCATGACCTCCGCGACCGTCCGGCGCACCCGCTCCGGGTCGAGCCGGGACGCCACCCCGCCGACATGCGGCAGGTCGGCCAGCGAGACCATGCCGCCGCCACCGAAGTCCAGGCAGTAGAACTGCACCTCGGCCGGGGTGTGGGTGAGCGCGAACGAGGAGATCAGCGTCCGCATGATCGTCGACTTGCCGGACTGCGGACCGCCGACCACCATCATGTGGCCCGCCGCGCCGGAGAAGTCCCGGTACAGCACCTCGCGCCGCTGCTCGAACGGCTTGTCGATGAGGCCGAGCGGCACCGTGAGCGCGCCCTGACGCGTGTACTCCGTCGCCGTGAGCCCCCGGTCCGCCGTCTGCGCGAGCCCCGGAAGCAGCTGGTCGAGCGAGGGCGCCTGGTCGAGCGGCGGCAGCCACACCTGGTGCGCCGGCACGCCCTGGCCCTCGAGGCGCCGCACGATCACGTCGAGCACGGTGTCCGCGAGCGCCTCGTCCTCCTCGGAGCGCCGCTCCGTCAGATAGGCCGGGTCGGGCGCCGCGTACACGACCGGCACCGGCGCCGCGGTGAACAGCGCGGGCCGCCGCTCCACCGGCATGTGCCCGATCTCCAGACGCGGCCCGCCCGTCCGGTACGTACCCGAGACGTACGCCGCCTTGAAGCGGGTCATCTCGTCCGTACCGAACTTCAGATAGCCCGAGCCGGGCACCGACGGCAGGTGGTACGCGTCGGGGACGCCGATCGCCGTGCGCGACTCCGCCGCCGAGAAGGTCCGCAGGCCGATCCGGTACGAGAGGTACGTGTCCAGGCCGCGCAGCTTGCCCTCCTCCAGGCGCTGCGAGGCCAGCAGCAGGTGCACGCCCAGGGAGCGGCCGATGCGGCCGATCTGGATGAACATGTCGATGAAGTCGGGCTTGGCGGTGAGGAGTTCGGAGAACTCGTCGATCACCAGGACCAGCGAGGCCAGCGGTTCGAGCGGAGCGCCCGCGGCCCGCGCCTTCTCGTAGTCGTGGATGTTCGCGTAGTTGCCCGCCGAGCGCAGCAGCTCCTGCCGCCGCTGGAGCTCGCCGCGGATCGCGTCGCCCATGCGGTCGACGAGCGTCAGGTCGTCGGAGAGGTTCGTGATGACCGCCGCCACGTGCGGCATCTGCGACATGCCCGCGAAGGTCGCGCCGCCCTTGAAGTCCGCGAGGACGAAGTTCAGCGTCTCCGAGGAGTGCGTCACCGCGAGACCGAGCACCAGCGTGCGCAGCAGCTCCGACTTTCCGGAACCCGTCGCGCCGACGCACAGACCGTGCGGGCCCATGCCCTCCTGCGCCGCCTCCTTCAGGTCCAGCATGACCGGCTGGCCGTCCTCGCCGACACCGATCGGCACCCGGAGCCGCTCGGCCACCGACCGGGGCCGCCAGGTCCGCGTCACGTCCACCGAGGCCGCGTCGCCCAGGTTCAGCAGATCCGTGAAGTCCAGATTGGCGAGCAGCGGCTCGTCGTCGTCCCCGCCGCCCATCCGCAGCGGTGCCAGCTGCCGGGCCAGCGCCTCGGCCGCGGGCAGCGAGATGCCGTCCGGCAGCCCCTCGTACGCGAAGCCGCCGCCCGACTCCAGGCGCAGCCGGCCCGGCCGTACCACCACCGAAAGGCCGCCGCGCGGCTCGTCGAGCTCGCCGTTGACGACCTCCACGATCGTCACGCCCTGGAGGCCCTCGGCCGCCGCGAGCAGCGAGTCCGGCGGCACCATGCCGCCGTCGAGGACCACCACCACGTGCGGCTGGTCGAGCACCGGCTGGTTGTCCCGGGAGAACCGCGGCCGCCCGTCCAGCTTCGAACGGACCAGGTTCTCCAGTTCACCGAGGTCGTCGCCGAACAGCCGCTTCGTACCGGCACCGTCGACCTGCCCCGGCACCTGGGTGTGCGGCAGCCACTTCGTCCAGTCCCAGCGCTCCTGAGCCGGCCGCGCCGCCACCACGGCGAGCATCAGGTCGTCGGGGGAGTGCAGCGTCACCAGCTGCGCCACGAGCGCCCGCGCCGCGGCCTGCGCCGACTCGGGCTCGCCCGACACCGTCACGTGGTAGAACGCCCGCATCGAGACGGCCATCGGCAGCCCGTCCAACGTGCCGTGCACCGCGAGGAACTGCTGCATCGCACCCGCACACAGCGGCTCCAGCTCGTCCACCGGAGCGGTGTCCGGCGCCACCAGCGGGGTCGCCAGCTGCTGCGCGCCGAGACCGATCCGCGCCTGCCCGAAGTCGTGGTCGCCGACCCGGCGTTCCCACACCCGCGAACCCTCGGCCACCACCGACCACAGCTGTTCGGGGGAGGGGTGCAGATACAGCTGCGCGTCCCGCTGCCTGCGCGCCGTGCGCCGGACCGTACGCCGGGTCTGCGCGAGGTATTTGAGGTAGTCGCGGCGGACATCGGCCATTTGCCCCTGCGTACCGCGACGGAATCTGAAGAACTGCGCGATGGCCATGCCGACCGTCGACGCCAGCATCAACGTGCCCATGATCCGCATGATCGGCGAGGGCGTCATGAAGAAGAAGACGACCGACGAACCCATGCCGAGCATCGGCAGGAGCTGCATCAACGCCGACTCCTGCTGTCCCCGCGGAAGTTCCGGTGGAGACTCCAGGACCAGTTCCTCACCGGGCACTTCCGGAGGAAGGGACCTCGGCGGGCGTTTGACGACGATCTGGCTCACCGGCGCATCAATCCCTCGTTGGAGGCGGGCTCGTGGCGGGAGCATCCGCACGCCACCCCTGTCGGCAGCCGAGCGCGCGGACTTCCCCCATGGGACGGCGATCCTACTTGCAGCCCCCACCGGCCGTCCCCGGTAGGGTGGCGCCGCATCGTGCGCAACCGCGAATCAGAAGGCGCGGGACCGCGCACCAGACGGGCGCAACCGCGAACCAGGGGGTCCACACACGTGAGTACGACCGCAGCGACCGGCTTCTGCCGCGTCACCGTCGTGGCGCCGGACAGCCGCATCGACGTCGCGCTCCCCGAGGACATCGCCGTCGCCGACGTCTACCCGGAGATCCTGCGCCTCACCGGCCAGACCCAGGCGCCGGGCACCCCGACCGGCTACCACCTGGTCCGCCGCGACGGATCCGTCCTCGACGGCGCCCGCACCCTCGCCGCCCAGCAGGTCCTCGACGGCGAGGTGCTCTCCCTGCGCCCGTTCGCCCAGTCCCTCCCGCCGGCCGTCTACGACGACGTGTCCGACGCCGTCGCCTCCGCCGTCACCCGCGACCGGCACCTGTGGAGCGACGAACTGCTCCGCGGCGCCGGACTCGTCGGCGGCGTGCTGCTCCTCGTCCTCATGGGCTTCGTCCTCTGGTTCGCCGACCCGGTCCGCCACGACATGCACAGCCTCCCCGGGATCATCGCGGGCGCCGCCGGCTTCCTCCTCACCGCCTTCGCCGGCGTCCGCGCCCGCGTCTACGCGGACCGGGCCACCGCCGTCGCCCTCGGCCTCGGCGCGCTGCCCCTGCTCCTCATCGCCGGCTCCGGCATCATCGCCGCCGACCCCGGCCAGGGCCCCGGCCGCCTGCAGTTCCTGCTCGGCTCCGTCACCGTCCTCGTCGCCTCCGTGGCCCTCGTCGCGCTCACCCCCAGCGGCGACGCCCCCTTCGTGGCCGCCACCTTCCTCGCCGGCGTCGGCACCCTCGCCACCTTCCTGCTGATCCTCACCGAGGGCACCGCCACCGAGGCCGCCGCGGCCTGCGCCCCGATCGCCATCGGCCTCGTCGCCTTCCTGCCCGGTCTCTCCGCCCGCTTCGCCCGCCTCCCCATCGGCTACGCCGCCCCGCGCAGCGCCGCCGACGACGAGTTCTCCGGCGACCCGCAGCAGGGCGAGGAGGCGCAGCCCGTCGACGCCGAGCGCATCGCGCTCCAGGCCCGCCGCGGCCACGAGATGCTCCTCGGCCTGGTCGGCGGCTGCGCGGCCGTCGTCGTCGGCTCCGCCGCCGTCCTCGGCTTCGCCGGCAACGTCTGGGGCCAGCTCCTCGCCCTCGCCGCCGGCCTCGCGATGCTGCTGCGCGCCCGCCTCTTCCGGTACACCTCGCAGATCGCCTGCGTCCTCGTCGCCGGCATCGCCGCCATCGCGCTGCTCGTCCTCGGCCTCTCCCTCAACCCGCCGGTCGACCTGGTCAAGGACCTCCTCATGTACGGGGACCGCGGCGGCCTCGACATCCGGACCATCTGGCTCACCGCGGCCGTCGCCGCCGGTGCCGCCGTCATCACCGCGATCGGCCTGATCATCCCGAAGAAGGGCCTCTCGCCCTTCTGGGGCCGGCTCCTCGACCTCGCCGAGGGCTTCGTCCTGCTCTCCCTGGTCCCGCTGTGCCTCGCCGTCCTCGACGTCTTCAACCAGGTCCGCTCCCTCACCAGCAAATGAGGGACCCCGCTCCGGCGAGCTGGTACGCTGTGTGACGGCCGTTTGTGTACGCGCTCCCGGAAAGCCCCCGAGATCACTCGGAAGCCTCTGGAAGCTGCGCCCATCGGACCTTCGCCCGTCGAGTCACGGAAGCTTCCCCTGAGACCTAGACCAGGGGCACTCGCGGGCGCACGAACACCAATGAGGAGATCCGCGTGGCTCTCGACGCCGCTGTCAAGAAGCAGATCATGGCCGAGTTCGGCACCAAGGAGGGCGACACCGGCTCCCCCGAGGTCCAGGTCGCGATGCTGTCCCGTCGCATCTCGGACCTGACCGAGCACCTCAAGCAGCACAAGCACGACCACCACTCCCGCCGTGGTCTGCTGATCCTGGTCGGCCAGCGCCGCCGCCTGCTGCAGTACCTGGCCAAGAAGGACATCCAGCGCTTCCGTACGCTGGTCGACCGCCTCGGCATCCGCCGCGGTGCGGCCGGCGGCGCCAAGTAATCCGTTCCACGGTGAGCGCTGCGAAGGGAGCGGTTCCCACTTTCAGGGGGCCGCTCCCTTTGCTGTACGTGCACAAAGTGCGCATCGGCACTTAGTCTGGTCGCACAACCCCATACGACGAGCGTGAAGCCGCCGGCCAGCCGCCGGTCCTCGGTAGTGGCCCCCGGAAACGAACACCCGGGTGCTTCGATCGAAGACCGGCCCGCACCCGAGGCGAGCTTCTCCGCCCCCGTCGGACACCGTCCCCGGCCACACGGGCCGAAGGACGCAAAGACGAACACGTAGGAGAAACCCATAGTGGAGAACGAGACCCACTACGCCGAGGCCGTCATCGACAACGGCACCTTCGGTACCCGCACCATCCGCTTCGAGACCGGCCGTCTGGCCAAGCAGGCCGCCGGCTCCGCCGTCGCCTACCTGGACGACGACACGATGGTCCTCTCCGCGACCACCGCCTCGAAGCGCCCCAAGGACCAGCTCGACTTCTTCCCCCTCACGGTGGACGTCGAGGAGCGGCAGTACGCGGCCGGCAAGATCCCCGGCTCCTTCTTCCGCCGGGAGGGCCGCCCCTCCGAGGACGCGATCCTCACCTGCCGCCTGATCGACCGCCCGCTGCGCCCCTCCTTCAAGAAGGGCCTGCGCAACGAGATCCAGATCGTCGAGACGATCATGGCGCTCAACCCCGACCACCTGTACGACGTGGTCGCGATCAACGCCGCCTCCGCTTCGACGATCCTGGCGGGCCTGCCCTTCTCCGGCCCCATCGGCGCCACCCGCGTCGCCCTGATCAAGGGCCAGTGGGTCGCCTTCCCGACGCACACCGAGCTTGAGGACGCCGTCTTCGACATGGTCGTCGCCGGTCGCGTCCTGGAGGACGGCGACGTCGCGATCATGATGGTCGAGGCCGAGGCCACCGAGAAGACGATCGAGCTCGTCAAGGGCGGCGCCGAGGCGCCGACCGAGGAGGTCGTCGCCGCCGGTCTCGAGGCCGCGAAGCCCTTCATCAAGGTCCTCTGCAAGGCCCAGTCGGACCTCGCCGCCAAGGCCGCCAAGCCCACCGGCGAGTTCCCGGTCTTCCTGGACTACCAGGACGACGTCCTGGAGGCGCTCACCGCCGCCGTCAAGGGTGAGCTCACCAAGGCGCTCACCATCGCCGGCAAGCAGGAGCGCGAGGCCGAGCTCGACCGCATCAAGGAGATCGCCGCCGAGAAGCTGCTCCCGGCCTTCGAGGGCCGCGAGAAGGAGATCGGTGGTGCCTACCGCGCGCTGACCAAGAAGCTGGTCCGCGAGCGCGTCATCAAGGACAAGGTCCGCATCGACGGCCGTGGCCTGACGGACATCCGTACGCTCGCGGCCGAGGTCGAGGCCATCCCGCGCGTGCACGGCTCGGCGCTGTTCGAGCGTGGCGAGACCCAGATCCTGGGCGTCACCACCCTCAACATGCTCCGCATGGAGCAGCAGCTGGACACCCTCTCCCCGGTGACCCGCAAGCGCTACATGCACAACTACAACTTCCCGCCGTACTCCGTCGGCGAGACCGGCCGCGTGGGCTCGCCCAAGCGCCGCGAGATCGGCCACGGCGCGCTCGCCGAGCGCGCCATCGTGCCGGTGCTGCCGACGCGCGAGGAGTTCCCCTACGCGATCCGCCAGGTGTCCGAGGCCCTCGGCTCCAACGGTTCGACGTCGATGGGTTCGGTCTGCGCCTCCACCATGTCGCTGCTGAACGCCGGTGTGCCGCTCAAGGCCGCCGTCGCCGGTATCGCCATGGGTCTGATCTCCGAGGAGATCGACGGCCAGACGCACTACGTCGCCCTCACCGACATCCTCGGTGCGGAGGACGCCTTCGGCGACATGGACTTCAAGGTCGCCGGCACGAAGCAGTTCGTGACCGCGCTCCAGCTCGACACCAAGCTCGACGGCATCCCCGCCTCGGTCCTGGCCGCCGCGCTGAAGCAGGCCCGCGACGCGCGTCTGCACATCCTCGACGTGATGAACGAGGCGATCGACGTTCCGGACGAGATGTCCCCGAACGCGCCGCGCATCATCACCGTCAAGATCCCGGTGGACAAGATCGGTGAGGTCATCGGCCCCAAGGGCAAGATGATCAACCAGATCCAGGAGGACACCGGCGCCGAGATCACGATCGAGGACGACGGCACCATCTACATCGGTGCCCAGCAGGGCTCGCAGGCCGAGGCCGCCCGCGCCACGATCAACGGCATCGCCAACCCGACCATGCCGGAGGTCGGCGAGCGCTACCTGGGGACGGTCGTCAAGACCACCACCTTCGGCGCCTTCGTCTCCCTGCTTCCGGGCAAGGACGGCCTGCTGCACATCTCGCAGATCCGCAAGCTCGCCGGTGGCAAGCGCGTGGAGAACGTCGAGGACGTGCTCGCGATCGGCTCCAAGGTCCAGGTCGAGATCGCCGAGATCGACCAGCGCGGCAAGCTCTCCCTGATCCCCGTGATCGCGGACGAGGACGCCGAGGGTGACAAGGACGACGCTGCCAAGTGACGTCCCGTAGTTCCCGCGCGACGGCCCGCCCCTCTTCGGAGGGGCGGGCCGTCGCCCGTACCCAAACGCTTCTCCCCGGCAAGGACGGCATCGGCACGGTCCGCCGCACGACCCTCCCCGGAGGCCTGCGGATCGTCACCGAGACCCTCCCCTCCGTGCGCTCCGCCACCTTCGGCATCTGGGCGCACGTCGGTTCCCGCGACGAGACCCCGACGCTCAACGGCGCGACCCACTACCTGGAGCACCTCCTCTTCAAGGGCACCCACAAGCGGTCCGCCCTCGACATCTCCGCCGCGATCGACGCGGTCGGCGGCGAGATGAACGCCTTCACGGCGAAGGAGTACACCTGCTACTACGCCCGGGTCCTCGACACCGACCTGCCGCTGGCGATCGACGTCGTCTGCGACATGCTCACCGACTCGCTGATCCTCGACGAGGACGTGGACGCCGAGCGTGGCGTCATCCTCGAAGAGATCGCGATGACCGAGGACGACCCCGGTGACGTCGTGCACGAGCTGTTCGCGCAGACGATGTTCGGCGACACCCCGCTGGGCCGCCCGGTCCTCGGCACCGTCGACACGATCAACGCGCTCAGCCGCGGCCAGATCGCCCGCTTCTACAAGAAGCACTACGACCCGACCCACCTGGTCGTCGCCGCCGCCGGCAACGTCGACCACGCCACGGTGGTGCGCCAGGTCCGCCGCGCCTTCGAACGCGCCGGCGCCCTGACCCGTACCGACGCCGTCCCGGTCGCCCCTCGCGAGGGCTCCCGGACCCTCCGTACGGCGGGCCGGGTCGAGCTCCTGAACCGCAAGACCGAGCAGGCGCACGTGGTCCTCGGCATGCCGGGCCTGGCCCGCACCGACGATCGCCGCTGGGCCCTCGGCGTGCTGAACACCGCCCTCGGCGGCGGCATGTCCTCCCGCCTCTTCCAGGAGGTCCGCGAGAAGCGCGGCCTGGCCTACAGCGTGTACTCGTACACCTCGGGCTTCGCCGACTGCGGCCTCTTCGGGGTGTACGCGGGCTGCCGGCCCAGCCAGGTCCACGACGTCCTGAAGATCTGCCGCGACGAGCTCGACAAGGTCGCCTCCGACGGCCTCACGGACGAGGAGATCAACCGCGCCGTCGGCCAGCTCTCCGGCTCGACCGTGCTCGGCCTGGAGGACACCGGCGCGCTGATGAACCGCATCGGCAAGAGCGAGCTGTGCTGGGGCACCCAGATGTCGGTCGACGACATGCTGACCCGGATCGCGGCGGTCACCCCGGACGAGGTCCGCGAGGTCGCCCGCGATGTACTGGAGCAGCGGCCCTCGCTGTCGGTGATCGGCCCGCTGAAGGACAAGCAGGCGGACCGCCTCCACCAAGCGGTCTCCTGATCCCAGGGCCGGACAGGCCCTAGCCCCCTAAGGAAGAGCAATGAGCAAGCTGCGCGTGGCGGTCCTCGGAGCCAAGGGCCGCATCGGCTCCGAGGCCGTCAGGGCCGTCGAGGCCGCCCAGGACATGGAACTGGTCGCGGCCCTCGGCCGCGGCGACCGTCTGGAGGCGCTCACCGAGGCGGGCGCCCAGGTCGTCGTCGAGCTGACCACCCCCGACTCGGTCATGGAGAACCTCGACTTCTGCGTGGGCCACGGCATCCACGCGGTCGTCGGCACCACCGGCTGGACCGAGGACCGTCTCGCGCAGCTGAACGGCTGGCTCGCCGCCTCCCCGGAGACCGGCGTCCTCATCGCCCCGAACTTCTCCATCGGCGCCGTCCTCACCATGAAGTTCGCGCAGATCGCGGCCCCGTACTTCGAGTCGGTCGAGGTCGTCGAACTGCACCACCCCAACAAGGTCGACGCGCCCTCCGGCACGGCGACCCGCACCGCCCAGCTCATCGCCGAGGCCCGGTCGAAGGCAGGCTGCGCCCCGCAGCCCGACGCCACGACCACCGCCCTCGACGGGGCGCGCGGGGCGAACGTCGACGGCGTTCCCGTGCACGCGGTACGCCTCCGGGGCCTGCTGGCCCACCAGGAGGTGCTGCTCGGCGGCGAGGGCGAGACCCTCACGGTCCGGCACGACTCCCTGCACCACTCCAGCTTCATGCCGGGCATCCTTCTGGGTGCCCGCCGCGTGACCACGACTCCGGGCCTCACCTTCGGCCTGGAGCACTTCCTGGACCTGGGCTGACGGCCATGGGCGGAAAGATCACGTACGTCTTCCTGGCCACCGTCCTCGTCCTCGTCTTCGGCGTGGTCGGGATGGAGGGAGTCCTGCTCCTCCTCACGGGCGAGCCGGCCGCCATGGGCATGGGCGCGGTGGCGTTCCTGCTGCCCGTCGTCGGCGGCTGGTTCCTCTGGAAGAACACCAGCTTCGCGCGCCGGGCCAACCGCCTGGCCGCCGAGCTGGAGGCCGAGGGCGGTCTGCCCGTCGACGAGCTGAAGCGCACGCAGGGCGGCCGGATCGACCGGGACTCGGCCGACGAGGTCTTCGCCCTGCGCAAGGCCGAGGCGGAGGACTCACCCGAGGACTGGCGCTGCTGGTTCCGGCTCGCGGTGGCCTACCACGACGCCCGGGACACTCCGAGGGCCCGCAAGGCGATGCAGCGGGCCATCGCGCTCCACGAGGGGCGTCCGGTCAGCGCGTAGCGGCCGTGGCCGTGCCGTACTCGGCGTTCCAGGCCTCGACCGAGTCGGCCGCCCGGTCGAAGGCCTCGATACGGGACAGGAAGTCGGCGTTGTGGGTGGTGAGCAGCAGCAGCTGTTCACCACCCTGCCGGTCGAGCACCAGGGCCTGGCCCTGGACCGTGCGGGGGAATCCCAGCCAGCGCACCGGCTGCTGGGCGGTGCGGACGGACGTCACCTTCGACCAGGGCACGGTGACGGTCGAGAAGAAGCCCACGCGGCGCACGCCGGCGCGGCTCACCCAGGCGCCCATGCGCAGCATCCGCAGGGCGGCCGCGATGACGAGCACGGCGAGGCCGAGCGTGACGCACGCGCCGCCGAAGGCTCCGGCGAACGCGATGATCACAGCGGCGAGCAGGACGAACGAGGCGAGCAGCAGCGCGAGCGCCGCCGCCCCCACCCGCCAGGACCCGGGCCGGTACGGACGGCGCCACTGATCGTGGTCGTCGAACGGCAGGGCGGCATGGTCGGTCGTGTCAAACGCACGGTCGGCCGTCAGGAAGGGCAGGGGCACGACAGGTCCTCACTCACAAGCACGCTCGAAGGGGCGATGCCCGGTGAGGCTACCTCAGCGGTTGTCGGACGCCTCGGACTGCTGCTGACGAGTGGCCGAGTCACCCGACTGGAGCGAGGGCATCCCGAAGACGAGGGAGCCGACGAGGCCGGCCACGACGGTCAGCCCGAGCAGGGTGCGGCCCACGATCTGCGAGGGGCTGAGGCGCTCCCGGGGCGGTGGAGTGACGTTACTGCGGAAGTGGTCGGCCTCCGCGACGAACGCGAACGGTACGGCCTCTCGCCGGCGGAACATCAGAGCCACTCTCCTTCTTCGTCGTCATGCGTCACAGGTACAGACGACGGAACCGACGTTTTGGTGCCCTTTTTCATCAAAGCGGCGGAATATAGTCCTCCGGTAGGACGCAGTCCCGGCGAGCGGACCGGGTTCGGAGGACCGTGGAGCTCCCGTGGAGCACACATGTCCGAACACACGATGCGAAGTGTCCGTATTGCGACGTTTCGCGAAGTTCATCTAGGCTGATCAAACGGACCCGGCGCTGCCTGAACCCCCGAGCAGGCAGCGCCGGGCTCCCTTTCTCCTGTCCCCCTCAGGGACACCCGGCGCTGAGCAGCGAGTAGCGTGTTACCCATGGCTCCGATCTCCACTCCGCAGACCCCCTTCGGGCGGGTCCTCACCGCCATGGTCACGCCCTTCACGGCGGACGGCGCACTCGACCTCGACGGTGCCCAGCGACTCGCCACCCACCTGGTGGACGCAGGCAACGACGGCCTCGTCATCAACGGCACCACCGGCGAGTCCCCGACCACCAGTGACGCGGAGAAATCGGACCTCGTACGAGCGGTACTGGAGGCGGTCGGCGACCGCGCCCACGTCGTCGCCGGCGTCGGCACCAACGACACCCACCACTCCATCGAACTGGCCCGCACCGCCGAGCGTGACGGCGCCCACGGCCTCCTCGCCGTGACGCCCTACTACAACAAGCCCCCGCAGGAGGGCCTGTACCGGCACTTCTCGGCCATCGCCGACGCCACCGGCCTCCCCGTCATGCTGTACGACATCCCCGGCCGCAGCGGCGTCCCGATCGACACCGAGACGATCGTCCGCCTCGCCGAGCACCCGCGCATCGTCGCCAACAAGGACGCCAAGGGCGACCTCGGCCGCGCCAGCTGGGCCATCGCCCGCTCCGGCCTCGCCTGGTACTCCGGCGACGACATGCTCAACCTGCCGCTGCTCTCCGTCGGCGCCTGCGGCTTCGTCTCCGTCGTCGGCCACCTCGTCACCCCGGAGCTCCGCGCCCTCCTCGAGGCCCACCTCGGCGGCGAGGTCCAGAAGGCCACCGAGATCCACCAGAAGCTGCTCCCGGTCTACACCGGCATGTTCCGCACCCAGGGCGTCATGACCACCAAGGCCGCCCTCGCCCTCCAGGGCCTCCCGGCCGGCCCGCTGCGCCTGCCGCTCGTCGAGCTCTCCGCACAGGAGACCGAGCAGCTCAAGGTCGACCTGGCCGCCGGCGGGGTAGAACTCTGACAACAGACTTCACAACTGAACACTGACAACAGCAAGTGCACGATTGTCATGCGCGCCACGTGCCCGACCGGTACGTGGCGCGCATGGTGAGGAGAGTCTTTTGAGTCATCCGCATCCTGAACTCGGCGCCCCGCCGAAGCTGCCCAAGGGCGGCCTGCGCGTCATCCCGCTCGGCGGTCTCGGCGAGATCGGCCGCAACATGACGGTCTTCGAGTTCGACGGCCGTCTGCTGATCGTCGACTGCGGCGTCCTCTTCCCCGAGGAGGAGCAGCCCGGCGTCGACCTGATCCTGCCGGACTTCACCATCATCCGGGACCGCCTCGACGACATCGAGGGCATCGTCCTCACGCACGGCCACGAGGACCACATCGGCGCCGTCCCGTACCTGCTCCGGCTGAAGCCGGACATCCCGCTCATCGGCTCCAAGCTGACCCTCGCCCTGATCGAGGCGAAGCTCCAGGAGCACCGCATCCGTCCCTACACCCTCGAGGTGAAGGAAGGCGACCGCGAGGCCCTCGGCCCCTTCGACTGCGAGTTCGTCGCGGTCAACCACTCCATCCCGGACGCCCTGGCCGTCGCCATCCGCACCCCCGCGGGCATGGCCGTCGCCACCGGCGACTTCAAGATGGACCAGCTCCCGATGGACGGCCGCCTCACCGACCTCCACGCCTTCGCGCGGCTCAGCGAGGAGGGCATCGACCTCCTGCTGTCCGACTCGACGAACGCCGAGGTCCCGGGCTTCGTCCCGCCGGAGCGGGACATCTCGAACGTCCTGCGGAACGTCTTCGCGAACGCCCCGAAGCGCATCATCGTGGCCAGCTTCGCCAGCCACGTGCACCGCATCCAGCAGATCATCGACGCCGCCCACGAGTACGGCCGCCGGGTCGCCTTCGTCGGCCGCTCGATGGTCCGCAACATGGGCATCGCCCGAGACCTGGGCTACCTCCGGGTCCCGGCCGGCCTCGTCGTGGACGTGAAGACCCTCGACGACCTGCCGGACGACGAGGTCGTGCTGGTCTGCACGGGTTCCCAGGGCGAGCCCATGGCGGCCCTGTCCCGCATGGCCAACCGCGACCACCAGATCCGCATCGTCCCCGGCGACACGGTCATCCTCGCGTCCTCGCTCATCCCGGGCAACGAGAACGCGGTCTACCGCGTGATCAACGGCCTGACCCGCTGGGGCGCGAACGTGGTCCACAAGGGCAACGCCAAGGTCCACGTCTCGGGCCACGCCTCGGCCGGCGAGCTGCTGTACTTCTACAACATCTGCAAGCCGAAGAACCTCATGCCGGTCCACGGCGAATGGCGCCACCTGCGCGCCAACGCCGAGCTCGGCGCGATGACGGGCATCCCCAAGGACCACATCGTCATCGCCGAGGACGGCGTCGTCGTCGACCTGGTCGACGGCCGCGCCCGCATCACCGGCAAGGTCCAGGCGGGCTACGTGTACGTGGACGGCCTCTCGGTCGGCGACGTCACCGAGACCTCCCTCAAGGACCGCCGCATCCTCGGCGAGGAGGGCATCATCTCGGTCTTCGTGGTCGTGGACTCCTCGACCGGCAAGATCACGGCCGGCCCGCACGTCCACGCCCGCGGCTCCGGGATCGACGACTCCGCCTTCGACGCGGTGCTCCCGAAGATCGACCAGGCGCTCAACAAGTCGGCCCAGGACGGCGTCGTCGAACCCCACCAGCTCCAGCAGCTGATCCGCCGCACCGTCGGCAAGTGGGTCTCCGACACCTACCGTCGGCGACCGATGATCCTCCCGGTCGTCGTCGAGGTCTGACAGGCCTGACCAGCGCGACACTGGAGCGGGGCCCCTCGATTTGCATCGGGGCGCCCCGCTCCAGTACGTTTACGGCTCCGCCAGATCGGGAAGTCCCCGGCGCCGCAGTGCGCCCGGAGGATGAACCGGGAGGCGGGAAATCCGACTCAGAACATCTGATAAAGTCGGAACACGCCGGAAGGCCTCGAAGAAAACAAATTCGGGACCGGAAAGCACCGAGGAAATCGGATCAGAAAGATCTGATAGAGTCGGAAACGAAGGAAGCGCCCGGAGGGCCTGGAAACAGGAACGAAGGAAGCGTCCGCACCTTGAGAACTCAACAGCGTG
>NZ_JBIARL010000007.1:352447-386223 GCF_042889835.1 Streptomyces sp. NPDC002463 | reverse complement strand
GCGCTTCCTTCGTTTCCGACTCTATCAGATCTTTCCGATCCGATTTCCTCGGTGCTTTCCGGTCCCTTTCGCTTTCGCTCCGGGCCCTTCCGGCGGTTCCGACTCTATCAGATCCTTTCGGCGTCTGATTCCCAGTCAGGGGGTTTGTCTTTCCGACTGTTGGGCCGTTCCGACGTCTCAAACTCTAGCGGGTTTCCCCGGCGACTCATAATCGAGTCTTTCGAAATGAATTTCGGCATGCCGAAATTCGTCCCGGTGGGGAGTCCGTACTGAGTAAGAGGTGCCGCATCTGCGGCGGGAGTGGTTGTCGAAGAACCGTTCCGGCTCCGTGACAACTCGGAGAACACTACGCATCCAGCAGGGGCGTGTCAACCCCCGCCCGGTGCGTCAGTCGAGGTCCGTCAGTCGGCCGCCGGCGTCCGGCTGGGTGAGCTCCACGCGGCGGAGCAGGCGGATCAGTGCGTCGCCCAGGACGCCCCTCTCCTCCGAGCTCAGGTCCTGGAGGAGCTCCTCCTCGAAGTCGGTGGCCATGCGCATGGCCTCCAGCCACTTCGTACGGCCTTCGTCCGTCAGCTCGACGATCACGCGGACCCGGTTGTTCTCGTCCCGGTCGCGGGTGACCAGGCCCTCGCCCGCCATGCGGTCGATGCGGTGGGTCATCGCGGCCGGGGTGAGGCCGAGGCGCTTGGCCAGCTCGCCGGGGCCTAGGCGGTAGGGAGCGCCGGCGAGCACGAGGGTCTTGAGGACCTCCCACTCCGCGTTGCTGATGCCGAGGTCGGAGAGCTGGCGGCCGTACGCCACGTTCATCCGGCGGTTCAGCCGGCCGAGGGCGGAGACGACCTTCTCCACCTGCGGGTCGAGGTCGCGGTACTCGCGCTGATACGCGGCGATCTGCTCGTCGAGGCTCGGCTCCTGGGGAGCGGTGTCGGACATGCGGCGAGTATCCCACGGGCTTGGTTGGCGTTGAAGTCCTTCAGTGTGTACTGTTAAGACGTTAACTTTAGCGTTGAAGTCTTCAGGGTTCAGACGTACAGATCTGAACCCGCGACCGAAGTGGGTGAGTGTGACCAAGGCGAGGGGCGCAGCGATGCGCCGCATCCAGGCAGGCAGCGCGCTGAGCGCGTTCGGACTCGGCTTCACCGTCCCGTACCTCTATGTGTACGTGGCGCAGGTGCGGGATCTGGGCGCGGCGACGGCGGGAATCGTGCTGGCCGTCTTCGCCATGGCCGCACTGGTGGTGCTGCCCTTCAGCGGGCGGGCCATCGACCGGCGCGGGCCCGTGCCCGTCCTCCTGGTGGCCTCGGTCCTCGCGGCCGTGGGCGCCGTGGCGATGGGCTTCGCGTCCAGCGTTCCGGCGGCCGTGGGGGCCGCGGCGCTGCTCGGTGCCGGTACGGCCGTGCTCCAGCCGGCCCTCGCCACGATGATCGTCTGGTGCTCGGAGCCCGCCGGCCGCACGCGGGCCTTCGCGATGCAGTTCTTCCTGCAGAACCTGGGGCTCGGTATCGGTGGTCTGATCGGCGGTCTGCTCGTCGACACGAGCCGGCCGGGCAGCTTCATCCTGCTGTTCTCGATCGAGGCGGCGATGTTCCTGGTGCTCGCCGCGGTCGTCGGGACCGTCCGGATGCCGGGCTCCCCCGCGCTGCAGAGCACCCGCCCGTCCGAGGGCGCCAAGGGCGGCGGTCTCCGGGCGCTGCTCGGGCACAAGGCGATGGTGCAGCTGTGCGTCCTCGGCTTCGTGCTGTTCTTCGCCTGCTACGGGCAGTTCGAGTCGGGTCTCGCGGCGTACGGCACGGAGGCCGCCGGCATCCAGCCGTCGACGCTCGGGATCGCCCTCGCCGCGAACACCGCGGTGATCGTGCTCGCCCAGTTCGTGGTGCTGCGGTTCGTCGAGCGCCGGAAGCGGACCCGGGTGATCGCGGCCGTGGGTCTGATCTGGGCCGTGGCCTGGATGGTCGCCGGGTACGCGGGCCTCGGGCACGGCAGCCAGGCCATGGCGACGGCAGCCTTCGTCTCCACGTACGCCCTCTTCGGGCTCGGTGAGGCGATGCTGTCGCCGACCGTGGCCCCGCTGGTGGCCGATCTGGCGCCGGAGTCGATGGTCGGGTCGTACAACTCGGCCTTCGCCCTGGTGAAGCAGCTGGCGCTGGCCGTCGGTCCGGCCGTGGGCGGGCCCATGGGGGCCGCGCTGCACGGGCCGTACATCGTGACCTTCGTGCTCTTCTCGCTCGGGATCACGTTCCTGGCGGTCCGGCTCGGCCGGCAGCTCACCCCCGAGCAGGACCAGCCTTCGCTGGCGGTCAAGCCGTCGAAGGTGGTCGCTCGGCACGAGCCGGCCCGCGAGAGCGAGACCGCTGCCGCCTAGACCGGGTCAGTCCGGCAGGGCGAACTCGCACCACACCGCTTTGCCGCCGCCGGGCGTGCGGCGGCTTCCCCAGGACGAGGCGATCGTCGCGATGATCGAGATACCGCGACCCGCCTCGTCCTCCGTTTCCGCCCTGCGGCGGCGCGGCAGATGGTCGTCGCCGTCCGTGACCTCGATGATCAGGCGCCGGTCGGTACGTCTCAGGCGCAGGCGCATGGGCGGAGTGCCGTGCTGGAGGGAGTTCGCCACGAGCTCGCTGGTGGCGAGGACGCCCAGGTCGCGCAGCTCGACCGGGAACCGCCAGGACGACAGGACCCCGGAGGCGAACGCACGCGCGCGGGGGGCCGCCTCCACGCCGCCGAGCAGCTCCAGGGCGGCGTTGTGGAAGAGCTCGGCGTCCGCGCCCTTGCGGGAGGGGTGCTGGACCACCAGGACGGCGACGTCGTCGTCGTGCTCGGCGGTCACCCCGAGGGCCCGCAGCAGCCGGTCGCAGACCACCTGCGGGGTGCCGGCGGCGCCGGCCAGGGCGCGGGCCAGGGCCTCGACGCCCTCGTCGATGTCCTCGCGGCGGCGCTCGACGAGACCGTCCGTGTAGAGGACGGCGGTGGAGCCGGGCGGCAGGGCGATGGAGCCCGAGGCGTGCAGCCAGCCGCCGGTGCCCAGGGGTGGGCCGGTCGGGTCCTCGGCGCGCCGGACGGTGCCGTCCTCGTCCCGTACGAGGATCGGGAGGTGGCCGGCGGAGGCGTACACCAGCTTGCCCTCGTTGGGGTCGTGGATCGCGTACACACAGGTGGCGATCTGGCTGGCGTCGATCTCGGCGGCGAGGCCGTCGAGGAGCTGGAGGACCTCGTGCGGGGGCAGGTCCAGGCGCGCGTAGGCCCGGACGGCGGTGCGGAGCTGGCCCATGACGGCGGCGGCGCGCACGCCGCGGCCCATGACGTCGCCGATGACGAGCGCGGTGCGGCCCGCGCCGAGGGTGATCACGTCGTACCAGTCGCCACCGACGGCCGCGTCCGCGACGCCCGGCTGGTAGGTGGCGGCGATCCGCAGGTCGTCGGGCTGCTCCAGCTCCTGCGGGAGCAGGGACCGCTGGAGGGTGACGGCGGTCTCGCGGTGCCTGCGCTCGCTGGCCCGGAGCCGCTCGGCGGCCTCGGCGTGGTCGGTGACGTCGGCTGCGTGGACGAGGACGCCGCCGCCGTCGAGGCGGGGGCTGTCGACGGGCAGGCACGTGACCGTGTACGAGCCGCCGTCCTTGGTCTTGCGGGACTTGACCGTGCGGGGCTTGCCGCTGCGCAGCACCTGGTCCATGAGGGGCAGCAGGCCCAGCTCCTCGGCCTCCGGGCAGGTGTCGGCGACGGTGGCGCCGGCGGCGCGCGGGCCGAACGCGGCGGCGTACGCGTCGTTCACGTACGCGATGCGGTGCTCCGGGCCGTACACGAGGGCGACGAGGCCGGGGAGGCGGCCGAGCAGCTCCCGTGCGGAGAAGTCCTCCAGGGCGGGGATGTCCGCGGCCTCGGCGGCGCTGTCGGTGAGCTGCTCCAACTGCTGACCGTACTCACCGCGGGCGGCGGGCACGGAGCCTTCGGTCCCCCGCGCCGCGCGGCGCTGCGTGCCGGGGAGCCGGGCGCTCCAACGGGTGAAGTTCACGGATCTCTATGCCTCGTGGTGTCGGTGCCGTGCAGAGTCACGCTGTGCAGGTGTGAGCCCACCTATGGTCACACGTCCAGTGTGGACGAGTGCACTGACAGTGATGTCAGGACCGCGGCTTGTCGCCGTCGGCGGGCGGTGGTGCCGCGGCGAGTTCGAACTCGGCCCTGGGGTGTTCCAGGGAGCCGAGGGAGACGATCTCCCGTTTGAACAGGCCGGACAAGGTCCATTCGGCGAGGACCCTGGCCTTGCGGTTGAAGGTCGGGACCCGGCTGAGGTGATAGGCGCGGTGCATGAACCAGGCCGGATATCCCTTGAGCTTGCGTCCGTAGACGTGGGCGACTCCCTTGTGCAGGCCGAGGGAGGCGACGGAACCCACGTACGCGTACGCGTACTCCTTGAGCGGCTGCCCGCGCAGGGAGGCCGCGACGTTCTCGGCGAGGACCTTGGCCTGGCGGACGGCGTGCTGGGCGTTGGGCGCGCACTCCTTGCCGGGTTCCTCCGACGTCACGTCGGGGACGGCGGCGGCGTCGCCGGCCGCCCAGGCGTGCTCGGCGCCGTCGACGGCGAGCTGCGCGGTGCAGCGGAGCCTTCCGCGCTCGTTCAGCGGCAGGTCGGTGGCGGCGAGGACCGGCGCGGGCTTCACGCCGGCGGTCCAGACGACCGTACGGGTGGGCAGGCGGGTGCCGTCGCTGAGGACGGCGACCCGGTCCTCGCAGGACTCCAGGCGGGTCTCCAGGCGCACGTCGATGTTCCGGCCGCGCAGCTCGCGGATCGCGTACCGGCCCATGTCCTCGCCGACCTCGGGGAGGATCCGGTCGGAGGCCTCGACGAGGACCCAGCGCAGGTCCTCGGGCTTGACGTTGTGGTAGTACCGCGCGGTGTAGCGGGCCATGTCCTCCAGCTCCGCGAGGGCCTCCACGCCCGCGTAGCCGCCGCCGACGAAGACGAAGGTGAGGGCGGCGTCTCGGATCGCGGGGTCGCGGGTGGAGGAGGCGATGTCCATCTGCTCGATGACGTGGTTGCGCAGGCCGATGGCCTCCTCGACGGTCTTGAAGCCGATGCCGTGGTCGGCCAGACCGGGGACCGGGAGGGTGCGGGAGACCGAGCCGGGCGCGATGACCAGCTCGTCGTACGTCATCTCGACGCTGCCGGTGCCCTCCTCCTCGGTGGCGAGGGTGATGAGGGTCGCGGTGCGCTTGGCGTGGTCGACGGAGCGGACCTCGCCGATGACGACGCGGCAGCGGTCGAGGACCCGGCGCAGCGGCACGACGACGTGGCGCGGGGAGATGGAGCCGGCCGCGGCCTCCGGGAGGAACGGCTGGTACGTCATGTACGGCTCGGGGGTGACCACCACGATCTCGGCGGTGCCGGCTCTGAGCTCCGCACTGAGCTGCCGCTGGAGGCGCAGCGCGGTGTACATGCCGACGTAGCCACCGCCGACCACGAGAATGCGCGCAGGTTCGGTCACTGTCCCATGACGCACCCCCGTCCGTGGTTTGTCCACAGGCTCGGCAAATTGTGTGACCGGAGGGGTACGGAGGCGCGGGGTGGCGCGTGGTGCGCGCGTGACGGAATCGGTGCAGGTCAGGGTCGGTGGGGCCGGTTCGGGGAGGGGTCGGAATCGGGAGTCTTCCGGGCCTTGCTCCGATCGGGGGGCGCACCGTACGGAACTCCCCCTTCTGAATTGACCCCGACTCAACTATGTTCGTACTTCATCGGGGTGTCGGATCCGAGCGCGCGTGGACCGAAGCGCTCGTCCGCCGGAGGCCCCGTGTCAGGGCGGGGAGTCTCCGGGGGGAGACATCATGAGCGGGGGAACGCTTATGCAGATTCAGGATTCGCGGTGGCAGTCGGGCGCCGGGACGGCGACCGTCGTCGACGGGCACGCCCCGGGGACGGCCGAGCCGCGCAATGGCACGGTGGCGGGCGGCAGGTCCGCACCGCTGAGGGTGGACGCCCAGCGCAATCTGGAGCACGTGCTCCGGGCCGCCCGTGAGGTGTTCGGCGAGCTCGGCTACGGCGCTCCGATGGAGGACGTGGCACGCCGCGCCCGCGTCGGCGTCGGCACCGTCTACCGCCGCTTCCCCAGCAAGGACGTGCTGGTGCGGCGAATAGCCGAGGAGGAGACCTCCCGGCTGACCGAGCAGGCGCGGGCCGCGCTGGGCCAGGAGGAGGAGCCGTGGTCGGCGCTCTCCCGGTTCCTGCGGACCTCGGTCGCTTCGGGTGCGGGTCGTCTCCTGCCGCCGCAGGTGTTGCGCGTGGGTGTGGACGAGTCCGGTGCGCCGCTCGTCGCGGACGACGCGACCCGGGTGCCGTACCAGCGGGGTGTCGCCGAGCCGGGCGACGCCCGTGTGGTCGCGCCGCGCCAGGTGCCCGCCGACGAGCGGGACGACGCGGGGGCCTCGGAGCTCCTGGAGGTCGTGGGCCGGCTGGTCGACCGGGCGCGTGAGGCGGGTGAGCTGCGGACGGACGTGACCGTGGCGGACGTCCTCCTCGTCATCGCCACCGCCGCGCCGGCCCTGCCGGACGCCGTGCAGCAGGCGGCGGCCTCGGCGAGGCTCCTCGACATCCTTCTCGAGGGCCTGCGCTCCCGGTAGGACCTGTCCGGCTGTTGTCACCGGGGCAGGTGTTCCTCGTGGTCCGGGCGGACCAATGAGCTTCGCACGAACGTGTGAGCGGTTACGCCCGGATACATGAACTCGCCCCGGACGAGTGGTAAGTGGACGCGGCGCTTCGGCATGCCCGCGCTCTGTGGCACGCTTGGCCGGTATTCGGTCCGAGCGTGCGTACGGGGGCTTCCGCGATGAGCGGTGACAGTCGGGACGATCCGCTGGGCAGCGGCGGCGGCGCGGAGGCCGGGGACCTTCCTTCCCGGCAGGTGCCGAGCCAGGGCGGACCGGGGGGCTCGTCGGGAGCGCCCGGGGCGCCGGGAGCGTCGGCCGTGCCGCACGCCGAGCCGCTCGACGCGAGCGTGCCGCAGCAGCGCGAGGGCAAGCCCGCCGGCGCGAGACCCGCGGACGCGGGTGCTGTCGCGGGTGGAGCCGACGCAGGTGGGGCCGTGGCGGGTGGCGCTGCCTCGGGTGGGACCGTCGAGTTCGACGCCTCCGAGAGCGGGGGCGCCGGCGGTGACTCCGAGGCCGACGAGCCCGACACCGTGCTCCCGCCGCCGCGCGAGCTGCCGCCCTCCGACGCCGAGCTCGTCCAGCTCATGCGGGACGGCGACGGCACCGCGTACGAGGAGCTGTTCCGCCGCCACTCCGACGCCGTCCGCCGGTACGCCAGGACCTGCTGCCGCGACGCGCACACCGCCGACGACCTCACCGCCGAGGTCTTCGCCCGCACCCTCCAGGCCGTGCGTGGCGGCGCCGGGCCCGAACAGGCCGTGCGCGCCTACCTCATGACCACCGTCCGGCGGGTCGCCGCCAACTGGGCCAGGACCCAGAAGCGC
Source organism: Streptomyces sp. NPDC002463 (assembly GCF_042889835.1). Taxonomy (NCBI): domain Bacteria; kingdom Bacillati; phylum Actinomycetota; class Actinomycetes; order Kitasatosporales; family Streptomycetaceae; genus Streptomyces; species Streptomyces sp. NPDC002463. The sequence goes on along the minus strand of NZ_JBIARL010000007.1, from coordinate 378,763 downwards.
GAGCACCTCGTCGAGGACTTCGCCGTCTTCGCCGCCGACGCGGCCCGCTCCTCCGAGGTCTCCGACCAGGACACCATGGACCTCGGTGCCGACGTCCGCGCGATGCACGAGGCCGAGCAGTCCCTCGCCATGCAGGCCTTCCGCTCGCTGCCCGAGCGCTGGCAGGCCGTGCTGTGGCACACCACCGTCGAGGAGGAGTCCCCGAGCGAGGTCGCCCCGCTCTTCGGACTGACCGCCAACGCCACCGCCGTGCTCGCCAGCCGGGCCCGCGAGGGCCTCAAGCAGGCCTACCTCCAGGCGCACGTCAGCCAGTCCCTGACCGCCGGCGGCGACTGCGCCCGCTACGCGGACCGGCTCGGCGCCTACGCGCGCGGCGGGCTGCGGATGCGGGCCGAGCGCGGCCTGCGCAAGCACCTGGACGAATGCGCCAAGTGCCGGCTCGCCGCCGGTGAGCTGGCCCATGTGAACGCCGGGATCCCCGCGCTCCTGCCGGTCGCCGTCATCGGCTGGTTCGCCGCCGGGTACTCGCTCAAGGCCGCCGGTGTCGTCGCCGGCGGCACCGCCGCCGCGGCCGGTGCGGGCGCGGCGGCCGCCGCCACCGGGTCCTCCGGCGGCGCCGCCTCGGGCGGTGCCGCCGCCGAGGGGCTCGGCGCGCCCGCGAAGGCCGGCATCGCGGCGGCCGTGGCGGTCGCCGCGGCCGCCGGGCTCGTCTGGGCCATGGCCGGGGACCCGCAGCAGCCCGTGGCCGCGCCCAAGCCCGCCCAGCCTGTCGTCACCCCGATCGCGCCGGAGCCCGCTCCGCCGTCCCCGAAGCCGAAGCCCGCGCCGCCGGCACCGCCCGTCGCCTCCGAGCCTCCGGCGCCCACGCCGCCGCCTCCCCCGAAGCCGAGCCCGAAGGCGACGCCGAAGCCCACGCCCAGGCCGACGCCTCCGCCCGCCCCGAAACCGACGCCCAAGCCCACGCCGAAGCCGAAGCCGACGCCCACGCCGTCCCCCAAGCCGAAGCCCAAGCCCGCGCCGCCGTCCGTCTACCAGGTCAACGAGCTGCAGTACGGGGTCTTCGGCGACGGCACCAAGCCCGAGGTGTCCCTCTCGGACAGCAGCTGGATGTGGCAGCGGAACAACGTGGCCATCAACGGCACCACGTACGCGCACGGGGTCAGCGTCCACGCGCCGTCCTCGCTGCTCATCGACCTGAACCGGCAGTGCACGCGGTACGAGGCGACCGTCGGCATCGACGACCTGAGCGCCCAGCTCGGCGTCGGCGGCGTCCGCTTCTCCGTCTACGGGGACGGGCGTCGGCTCTGGCGCTCCCAGGTCGTCCGGGCGGGCGACCCGCCGCTCCCCGTGCAGGTCGACCTCACCGGGCTCTCCACGATCCGGCTCGTGGTGGAGGACCACACGCCGTTCGGCCGGGCCGCGGTCGCCGACTGGGCGGAGTCCCGGATCAGCTGCTCCTGACGGTCGCGTCCGCCCGCGCGGCGACGGGCTCGGCGAGGGCGAGGACCTCGTCGAGACCGAGCCCGGAACCGGCGGCGCGGGCGGCTTCCAGGCCCGACGCACCGAGCTCGGCGAGCCCCAGGGCGGTCACGGACTCGCTGTCCCTCAGCTCCGGGACCGAACGGGGCATGTCCCGGCGCCAGTGGTCGGCGGCGGCCATGACCCGTACGGCGAGCTCGGCCTCGCCCGCCTCGGCCAGGGCGATGGCGAGCCCCTCCGCCAGGCTGTTGGTGATGAAGTCCGCGCACTGCGCGTCCCGCGCCGTGCCGAGTGCGGAGACGGCCGTGGCGACGGCGGCCGCGCCCCTGCCCTCGTACGCCTCGACACGGGCGGCGATTCCCCTCACGGCAGCCTCGAAGTGCGGCGGCGGGGTGCCGAGCGCGACCGTCCGGCCGGCCTCCTCCAGCTGGGCGCGGGCCTCCGTGATGTCGCGGCGATGGAGGGCGAAGGCTGCACGGAGGAAGCAGACGTACGTCTGGCTGTCCCGTACGTGGTACCGATCGGCCTCCCGTGCGGCCTCTTCGAGGGTCTGCTCGGCGGTCTCCAGGTCGCCGGTGCGGTAGGACAGTTCGGCGAGGCGGGCGAGGAGGAACGGGGCCTCGGCGTGGGCGCCGACCTCGCGGGCGAGCCTCAGGGCCTCCTCGTACGCCTCGCCCGCCTCCGCGTGCCGGCCGCGCATCGTGTACGACTCGCCCGCCGCGCTCGCGATCTGGGCCCCCATCCAGCGGTCGCCGACGCGGCGGGCCAGGTCGCGGAGTTCGGCCAGGGCCTCGTCGACGCCGGGCATGCCGCCGGGCATGTCGACGATCATGTGCGTGCGGAACATGAGGCTGACGCCGAGCTCCCAGTCGCCGCCGTGGCGGCGGCAGGTCTCGACGGCGGTGTCGAGGAGGGCGCGGATCACGGCCGGTTCCTCGGTGAGGACCGCTGTGAACGGCCAGAGCAGGCCGGGGAAGCGGGCCGACTCGGGGCCGGGCTCCTCGCCGAACGCGTCGCGCACGCGCTTGACGAGCGCGAGGGTCTCCGGTTCCTTGAAGTCGCCCATCGTGCTGCTCTCCACCGCGAGGAAGAAGTGCAGCATGCGCAGGTGCATGCGGGGCCAGTGGCGTGGGTCGGCGGGGTCGGACGGGTCCTCGCCCAGGGCGAGCGCGCGCTCGACCCAGACCAGGCCCTCGGGGCGGTAGTTCCGCAGCCACCAGAACCAGCCCATGGCGAAGACGAGCCGGAGGGCGGCGGCCTCGTCGGGAGCCGTGACGAGGGTGCGGTGGAGGGCGGCGCGGATGTTGTCGAGGTCGCGCTCGAGCCGGTCGATCCAGGGGAGCTGCTCGGCCGAGCGGAGCCGGGGCTCGGCGGTCTCGGCCAGGTCCGTGAAATGGGCGGTGTGGGCGGCCTCGGCGGCGGCGAGCAGCTCGGGGTCCTCGGCGGCGCGCTCGGTCGCGTACTCGTGGATGGTCTCCAGGAGCCGGTAGCGCATCTCGCCGCCCTCGGTGGGGGTGGCGACGACGAGGGACTTGTCGACCAGGGCCCCGAGGGCGTCGGCGGCGCCCGGGGAGAGGGCCTCGGCGGCGGCCAGGTCCCAGCCTCCGGCGAAGACCGACACCTGGCGGAGCAGTGCACGCTCGGCCGGGTCGAGGAGGTCCCAGGACCAGTCGACGACGGCGCGGAGGGTCTGCTGGCGGGGCAGGACGGTCCGCGAGCCGGAGGTGAGCAGGAGGAACCGGTCGTCGAGGCGGTCGGCTATCTGGCGCGGGGTGAGGAGGCGCAGCCGGGCGGCGGCCAGTTCGATGGCGAGCGGCAGGCCGTCGAGGCGGCGGCAGATCTCGTCGACGGCCTCGCCGCCGTCCCGGGCGAGGTCGAAGGAGGGGCGCACGGTGCGGGCCCGCTCGGCGAAGAGGCGGTGGGCGGGGTCGGGCGGGAGGGGCTCGACGGGGCGGACCGACTCGCCGGGGACGCCGAGGGGTTCCCGGCTGGTGGCGAGGATGCGCAGGTCCGGGCAGTGGGTGAGGAGGGTCTCGGCGAGGGCGGCGGCCGCGTCGATGACGTGCTCGCAGTTGTCGAGGACCAGGAGCAGCGGGCGGCGGGCCAGGTGCTCGACGAGGTGGGCGGTGGGGTCGTCCTGGAGCGGGACGCCGTCGCGGGTGAGGTTGATCTCGCGGAGGCGGAGGGCGGAGAGGACGGCGCCGGGGAGGGCGTCGGGCTCGTCGAGCGGGGCGAGTTCGGCGATCCAGGCGGCGGGGCCGACGGCCCGGAGCGCGGCCTCCTCGGCGAGCCGCGTCTTGCCGGAACCGCCGGGCCCGGTGAGCGTCACGAGCCGGGAGCGGGTCAGGTCGGCGTCGAGCGCGGCGAGTTCGGGCTCGCGCCCGACGAAGGAGGTGAGGCGCGGCCGGATGTTGCCGGCCTCGGCGGCGGGCGGCTCGGGGGCGCGTACGGGCGGGGGCGGGACGGCTCCGGCGAGGAGTTCCCGGTGGAGGGCGGTGAGTTCGGGGCCGGGGTCGGCGCCGAGGGCGTCCGCGAGGGTGCGGCGGGCCGACTCGTACGCGGTGAGGGCGTCGGCGTGCCGGCCCTCGGCCCGCAGGGCACGGATGAGCTGGGCGTGGAAGGCCTCGTCGTACGGGTGCGTGGTGATGAGCTCGGTCAGCTCCGGTACGAGTCCGTCGGTGGCGCCCCGGCGCAGATCGGCCTCGACGCGCTGGCGGAGCGCCGCGAGCCGCTGCGCCTCGGGCCGGACGCCCGCCGGGTCGGGCAGATCGGCGAGGGCGGGGCCCCGGAAGAGGCCGAGGGCCTCGCGGAGGAGGGCGGCGGCGGTGTCGGGGTCGCCGGCGTCGAGGCGGGCGGCGCCGTCCCTGACCCGGCGCTGGAACACGTACAGGTCGATGTCGTCGGGGCCGGCGGCGAGCCGGTACCCGGGGCCGGGGGTGGAGTCGACGGCCTCCCGGCCGAGGATCCGCCGGAGCCGGCCGACGAGGGCCTGGAGGGCGGCGGGTGCGTCCTGCGGCGGATCGTCCCCGTACACGTCGTCGGCGAGCTCGCCGGCGGACACGGCCCGTCCGCCGCGCAGCGCGAGCGCGGCGAGCAGCGCGCGCAGCCGGGCCCCACCGAGGGGAAGCGGGCTGCCGTCGGGCCGGAGGGCCTCGGTGGTGCCGAGGATGAGATACCGCACCGCCCCATTGTGGCGGGCGGTCGGGCCGTACGCCTCGGGGTTTACCCCGGTGGGTCCCCGGGTCGTTCCCTGGCCCGGGCCCCGGACCGTTCCCCGGGCCGGTCGGCGAACCGGTCCCCGGGCCGGTCGGCGAGCCCGCCCCCGGATCGGTCCGCGAGCCCGCCCCCGGGCCGGTCCCTTGGAGCGCGCCGGTGTCGGGTCCGCGCCCCCGCGCGCCTCAGGCCGGCAGTGATCTCCTCGACGGCGGGATCAGGGGCCCCTGGACCGCGCGGTGGGAGCGGGGGGCCGCTGTGGTGTCGGTCCAGCAGGAGCCTCGGCGGGCCAGGAGGCGGCGCAGCCAGAGTTCGGTGGAGACCAGGTCGGCGAGGCCGTCGAGGGGGACGGGGGCGCCGTCGGCCGCCGCGCGGAGCGCCTTGCGGACGACGCGCGCGTCGATCAGGCCCGCGTCCGCGAGGAGCGGCGCGTCGAAGAGCGCGAGGAGCTGCGGGAGCGCGGCGCGCAGGCCCGCGCGCGTGGCGGCGGCCGGGACGGCCGGGTGGGGGGCGCCCCAGCCGGCGGGGACGTCGTGGACGCCGGCGCCGGAGAGGACCGTGCGCAGGACCCCGGCCCGGGCGTCCGGCTGGACGCGGAGCGATTCGGGGAGGTCGCGGCAGGCCCGTACGACCTGGTTGTCGAGGAAGGGGGCGTGCAGGCGCTGGCCCCGGATCTCGGCGGCCTGCTCCAGGACCCGGTGGTCGGCCGCCGCGCGCACGAGGGCGGCACGCGCGCGTGCCTCACCGGGGCGCTGGACGGCGGCCGGGAGGGTCGCCGCCCGGTTCAGGCGAACCGATACTTCGGCCAGGGCCTCGCCCGTCAGCCAGCACGCCGCAGGCCCCGGCCGCGACCAGGCGAGGGCCGAGAGCGAGGCCTCCAGGGGCCCGAAGCCGTCCGGGGCCGTGCGGTTCGCCTCCAGGACCCGCCGGGCCGCCGCCTCCAGACCCGTCCGGTACGGGGTGCGGGCCAGCTTCCGCGCCGCCCGGTACACGGTCAGCGGCACCAGGAACGACCCCGCCGACGGCCCCGACGCCTTGGCCAGCGCCGTCACCGGACGCACCAGGGAGCGGCGCCTGCGGTCCATCAGGAGATCGGCGAGGCGCGCCGGGTGCGCGTCCAGGACCTGCTTCGCACCCATGCCGGTGAAGTGGTCGGCGCTGCCGCCCGCGAGCCGCCTGCGGTGCCGCTCGGCCGTGACGAGCGCGGGCCCCGGCTCGTCGGTGAGCGGCCCGTCGAGGGACGCGTACGGCAGGGCCTCCTCGCCGCCCGCGACGACGACGTGGTGCAGCCGCGGGTCGGCCGCGATCGCCCGGGCCCGCTCCAGCTCGGCCGTGCGGCGCGCGCCGGCCCGCGTCGCCAGGTCGTTGAACGTGACGGCGAGCAGCCGCTCCCCGGCGCCCGTGCCGTGCCCGGTGACCGTGCCCGGCACCCCCGGGAGGCCCGCCGCGAGCAGCGCGAGCGTGCCGGAGGCGCTGCCGCCGGACAGGTCTGCGCCGATGCCGGGTGCCGGGCCCGCGCCCCGGGCGGCGCGCCGGTCGGCCGGGCCCATGCCGGGGACCGGGCCGGGGTCGGGGAGCGGGGTCTCGGGCGCGTGCCGGGGGGCGGTGAGCCGGGCCCGTACGGCCTCGACGAGGGCGTCCCGTACCCCTTCGACGGCCTGCCGGGGATCGGCCTCGGGCGCCGCGACGGCGAGCGAGGCCACCTGCTCGTAGCCGGTGATCTCGCGCGAGCCCTCCCGCAGGATCAGCGCGTGGCCCGGCGGCACCCGCCGCACCCCCTCGTACGGGGTGGAGTCGCGCAGCGCCTCCGGGGTCTCGGGGCAGGCGAGCAGGGCGGCGAGGTGGCCGATGTCGAGCTGGGCCTCGACGAGGTCGGCGAGCGGCAGGGCGGCGGTGGCGTACGCGGTGCCGCCCGCCCACGGGGTGTGGAACACCGGGCGGGCGCCCGCGAGGTCACCGGTGACGGTGACGCGGCGGCCGGTCTTCACGACGGCCGTGTAGCTGCCGGGCCAGGCGGTCAGGTGCCGCAGCGCGCCCCCGCGCGCGGTGAGCAGGCCGATCCGCAGCTCCTCGTCGCTCGCGGCGCAGCAGCCGAGGACGGCGAGGCGGGTCCGTTCGTCGACGGCGACCACGCGCACCTCGTCGGGGCGCCAGTCGCCGACCGCCCAGAGCGGATCGGGGTCGCCCCACAGGAGTTGTGCGCCCACGGGTTGCACCGTGCGCCCCTCGGCCGCACGGTCGGGGCCGGGGGCGTATCCCGGGTCGTATCCGGGGTCGTACGGAGAGCCGGAGGCGTACGAGGAGCCCGAGCCGTACGCGCCGTGTGCCGGCCCCGCGCGGCCTCCCGCGGTCGTTGCGAAGCTCGCCGCGACACTGCTCCAGCCCACCAGCCATCGCATCGGCGCCTCCACATCCGTTTCGGTGGAGGACATGCTGCCACGACAACGGCGCACGGGGCGGGGTCCGGGTGCACGCGCGCCAAAGCCGAATGCGCCCCTGGCATGGGCCAGTTGATGATCGGCGGCGCACCGGCGTCATTCGGCCAAATATCGATCCCCGTCGGAGGTTTGGAGCGGCGCCGGGCGGCTCGCCGGACACCGGCAGCCCGGGAGGCGCTCCCGCCTCCCGGTGCCGTCCGCCGCCCGCGGGGAATGGGGCGGCGGTGTCCCCCAGCCCACTGGTCCGGGACACCGCTCCCGGCCGAGCGGGCCGACCCACGCGGAACTCATGGAAGCGCTCCCCCGCCGGCCGGACGAGAGCGCACGGCCGGGCGCACGGCCACACGGCGGGAGCACGAGCCGCGCCGCCGACCGTGTTCGTCGCACGTTCACACAACAATCTCGCCATACGGAACACCGCCCCTTAACGGTGGGGATGCGGCGAACTACGCTGTGTTTACGAATGCCGCACGCCTATGCCCGGCGTCGTGGCGGCCGTCTGGGTTGTCGAGGGGTGGCGTGATGTCCAGGGAGCAACGCGGGCCGAACGAAAAGCTCGGCACGGTTCTCGCCCTCGCGGGAATCAGCAACGCCGGGCTCGCCCGGCGCGTCAACGACCTCGGCGCACAGCGGGGTCTGACGCTTCGTTACGACAAGACCTCGGTCGCCCGCTGGGTGTCCAAGGGCATGGTGCCGCAGGGCGCCGCCCCGCACCTGATCGCCGCCGCGATCGGGCAGAAGCTGGGCCGGCCCGTGCCGCTGCACGAGATCGGGCTCGCGGACGCCGACCCGGCACCCGAGGTCGGGCTCGCCTTCCCGCGCGACATCGGCGAGGCGGTCCGCTCGGCCACCGACCTGTACCGGCTCGATCTCGCCGGCCGGCGGGCCGGCGGGGGCGGCATCTGGCAGTCGCTCGCCGGGTCCTTCGCGGTCAGCGCGTACGCGACGCCCACGTCCCGCTGGCTGATAACCCCGGCCGACCCGTCGGTCGAGCGCGAGGCCCCGCGCCCGAGCGCCGGCACCGCCGCGGGCACGTCGGCCGCGGAGCACACGCGCGTGGGCCACAGCGACGTCGCGAAGCTCCGCGAGGCCGCCGAGGACGCCCGCCGCTGGGACTCCAAGTACGGCGGCGGGGACTGGCGTTCCTCGATGGTGCCCGAGTGCTTACGCGTGGACGCGGCGCCGCTGCTGCTCGGCTCGTACTCGGACGAGGTCGGCCGGAACCTGTTCGGCGCGACGGCCGAGCTCACCCGGCTCGCCGGTTGGATGGCCTTCGACACCGGGCAGCAGGAGGCGGCCCAGCGGTACTACATCCAGGCCCTGCGGCTCGCCCGTGCGGCCGCCGACGTGCCCCTCGGCGGCTACGTCCTCGCCTCCATGTCGCTCCAGGCCACCTACCGGGGCTTCGCCGACGAGGGCGTCGACCTCGCCCAGGCCGCGCTCGAACGGAACCGGGGGCTCGCCACCGCCCGCACCATGTCCTTCTTCCGGCTCGTCGAGGCCCGCGCGCACGCCAAGGCCGGCGACGGGGCGGCCGCCGCGGCCGCGCTCAAGTCCGCCGAGGGCTGGCTGGAGCGCTCCCGGGAGGGCGACGCCGACCCGACCTGGCTCGGCTTCTACTCGTACGACCGGTTCTGCGCCGACGCCGCCGAGTGCTATCGGGACCTGAGGATGCCGGGCGAGGTGCGGCGGTTCACCGAGCAGGCACTGTCCCGGCCGACGGAGGAGTTCGTCCGCTCGCACGGGCTGCGGCTCGTCGTCTCCGCCGTCGCCGAGCTGGAGTCGGGAAACCTGGACGCGGCCTGCGCGGCGGGCACGCGCGCGGTGGAGGTGGCGGGCCGGATCTCGTCGGCGCGGACGACCGAGTACGTACGCGATCTGCTGCACCGGCTCGAACCGTACGGGCACGAGCCGCGCGTCATGGAACTGCGCGAGCGGGCCCGGCCGCTGCTGGTCGCTCCGGCGTGAGACGCGACCCGGGGCCGCGACTGCACGCCGGAGTGACGCGCGTCCCACACCGTGGGCGTTTAGCGACGTTGTCAGTGGGCCAGTGCACTATCGGTGGCGGGAGGTGGCGCTGGTGTTTGACTGTGACGTGCTGGTGATCGGCGGTGGGATCGTCGGTCTGTCGACGGCGTACGCCCTGACGCGCGCCGCCCCCGGCACCCGGGTCACGGTCCTGGAGAAGGAGCACGCCCTCGCGCGCCACCAGACCGGGCGCAACAGCGGGGTGATCCACAGCGGGATCTACTACCGTCCGGGCTCGCTCAAGGCGCGGTTCGCGGTCCAGGGCGCGGCCGAGATGGTCAAGTTCTGCGCGGAGTGGGGCATTCCGTACGAGGTGACGGGGAAGCTCGTCGTCGCCACCGGCCGCGAGGAGCTGCCCCGGCTGCACGCGCTCGTGCAGCGCGGCAGGGAGAACGGCATCCCGGTGCGCGAGCTCGGCCCCTCGCAGATCAGCGAGTACGAGCCGCGGGTGCGGGGGCTCGCCGCGATCCACGTCGGCACGACCGGCATCTGCGACTACACGGCGGTGTCCGAGCGGCTCGCCGAGGCCTCCGGGGCCCGGATCCTGTACGGCGCGGAGGTCACCGTCGTCGACCGGCGGCCGTTCGGGGTGGCCGTGAGGACCGCCGACGGGCGGGTGGTGCGGGCCAAGGTCCTGGTGAACTGCGCGGGGCTGCACTGCGACCGGATCGCGCGGCTCGCGGGCGACGACCCGGGCATGCGGATCGTCCCCTTCCGGGGGGAGTACTACGAGCTCGCGGACCCGTCGCTGGTCCGCGGCCTGGTCTACCCCGTCCCGGACCCCGCCTTCCCGTTCCTCGGGGTGCACCTCACCCGCGGCATCGACGGCGGCGTCCACATCGGGCCGAACGCGGTCCCGGCGCTCGCGAAGGAGGGGTACGGCTGGTCCGTGGTCCGCCCGCGCGAACTGGGCGCCACGCTTGCGTGGCCCGGGTCCTGGGCGATCGCCCGCGAGCACTGGCGGTACGGCGCGGGGGAGCTGCACCGGTCGCTCTCGAAGCGGGCCTTCACGGAGGCCGTGCGGCGGATGCTGCCGATCGTCGAGGAGTCCGACCTGCGACGGGCCGCACCGGGGGTGCGGGCGCAGGCGGTCCTGCGGGACGGGACGCTGGTCGACGACTTCCTGATCCGCGAGGCGCCGCGGACGGTCCACGTCCTGAACGCGCCTTCGCCTGCGGCGACGGCGTCGCTGCCGATCGGACGGGAAGTGGCGACCCGCGCCTTGGCACGGCTGTAGCCCCCGCTGTGGGATGGCGCCCCGCCCGCGTGGGCAAGCGTCCCGCAGGGCGGGACGGGTGGGCACACGGGACGGCGCCCTCAGCGGCGCCTCCGCGTTCCGAGCCTTGACCCGCACCACCAGCGCACGGGGTGCAGGTCAGGGCGCGGAAGCCTCTGGCGCCGGCAGGGCGCGGGTCCGTTGTGCCCACCCTCCCCCGAGCTCTCGGCTTCGCTCGAGCAGGGGGGACCCCCTCGCCCCAGCGGAACGACTGCCCGCAACGGGGGCGCCGTAGACTTGGTCGCATTGTGTCTGAGCAGATCGAGAACACCCAGCAGCCCGTCGTCGAAACCGGATCGCCCGTCGCGCGTCGGGGCAGTCGGATGTTCGCCCCCGGTGAGGGGCCCATGCCCGATCCCGCCGGGGCCCATCACGAGCGGCGGATCCGCAGCTTCCAGCCGCGCCGCAGCCGTGTCACGTACGGGCAGGCCGAGGCCATGCTGAAGCGGTGGCCCGACTGGGGCCTCGACATCGACGGCAAGCGGGTCCTCGATCTCGGCGAGATGTTCGACGGGCTGCCCGTCGTCCTCGAGATCGGCTTCGGCATGGGCGAGGCCACGGCCCAGATGGCCGCCGCCGATCCCGGCACCGGGATCCTCGCCGTGGACGTGCACACGCCCGGCCAGGGCAATCTGCTCGGGCTCGCCGACCGGAACGGCCTGACCAACGTCCGCGTCGCCAACGGCGACGCGATCATCCTGCTCCGCGAGATGCTCGGCGACGCGACCCTCGACGGCTGCCGGGTCTACTTCCCGGACCCGTGGCCCAAGGCCCGCCACCACAAGCGCCGGCTGATCCAGCCCGAGTTCCTCAGCCTCCTCGCGCCCCGGATGAAGCCGGGCGCCGTGCTGCACTGCGCCACGGACTGGGAGGAGTACGCCGTGCAGATGCTGGAGGTCCTCTCCGCGCATCCGGACTACGAGAACACGCAGGCCGACGGCGGCTACGCGCCCCGCCCCGACTTCCGGCCCCTCACCCGCTTCGAGGGCCAGGGCCTCGACAAGGGCCACGTCGTGCACGATCTCCTCTTCCGGCGGAAGTGACGGGGAGCGGCTTACTCCGTCGACCGGTGTCGGTGGCGGTCGTTAGGGTCGCTCACGTGTCGAACTCCGTTCCCGTCCCGCACCGCGACACCGAGGAGCCGGACTTCCCCGCCGCCGCGGACCGATCGCAGTGGCGCTACCGGCCGCGCCGGGCCTTCTGGCGCAGCCGGCTGGTCCGCGCGGTCTCCGTCGTGACGCTGCTCGCGCTGTGCGCCCTGGTGATCCTGGCCCTGGTGCGCGAGCAGACCGGTACGCAGGGCTTCCTCGTCGGTCTGGGCCTGGCCGTGCTTCCCGTACCGCTGCTGATGTCGGCGTTCCGCTGGCTCGACCGGGTGGAGCCGGGCCCCTGGAAGAACATGCTGTTCGCCTTCGCCTGGGGCGCCTTCGCGGCCGCGCTCGTCGCGATCCTGGCGAACTCCTTCGCGGTCCGCTGGATCGCCACGGCCACGGCCGACCCGGACTCCGCCGACAACCTCGGGGCCACCGTCATCGCCCCGGTGGTGGAGGAGAGCGCCAAGGCCGCCGCGATCCTGCTGCTGTTCCTCTTCCGCAGGAGGGACTTCGGCGGTCTCGTCGACGGGGTGGTGGTCGCCGGTTTCACCGCGACCGGCTTCGCCTTCACCGAGAACATCCTCTATCTCGGCAACGCCTTCGGCGAGGACCAGGAGTTCGGCTCCGGCATCGGCATGGTGACCGCCGGGACCTTCTTCGTACGGGCCGTGATGTCACCGTTCGCGCATCCGCTGTTCACCGTGCTCACCGGCATCGGCTTCGGCTTCGCCGCCCTCGCGCCGCCCGGGAAGCGGCTGCGCCGGGTGCTGCTGCCGCTGGCCGGGCTGCTGCTCGCGATGAGCCTGCACTCCGCCTGGAACGGCTCGGCGACCTTCGGCGGCCCGCTGGCCTTCTACCTGGTGTACGGGGCGCTGATGGTTCCGGCGTTCGGCCTGCTGACCTGGCTGGCGGTGTGGAGCCGGCAGCGCGAGCTGCGCACGATATCCGGGGAGCTCCCGGCGTACGCGGCGGCCGGCTGGCTCGCGCCGACCGAGCCGCTCGCGCTGTCCTCGATGCGGGCCCGGCAGATGGCCCGCGCGTTCGCCGCCCGGACGTACGGCCCGCCGGCCGCGCGGGCGGTCGGCGAGTACGAGTCCTTCGCGACGACCCTCGCGTTCCTGCGGGACCGGGCCCGGCGCGGCACGGCCGGCCCCGATTTCCCGGCCCGGGAGCAGGAGCTCCTCCACCACCTGTGGCAGCGCCGCGCGGTGGCCTCCCCGGCGCTGACGTACGCGGCCCGGGCGACGGGCCGGGCCTGGGCGCCGCCTCAGTATCTGGACTACGACGGCTACAACCCGTACCGGAGCTAGGGCCTGTCTTTCGGATCAGGCCGGATCAGGGAGCGGGGCCTGATCCGAAAGACAGGCCCTAGATCGCCGAGGCCTCCGTGAGGAGGGTCAGCTCGGCCTCCGTCAGCGTCAGGTCCGCCGCCGCGACGAGGGCCGGGAGCTGTTCGACCGTGCGGGCCGAGGCGATCGGCGCGGCGACGGTCGGCCGGGCGGCGAGCCAGGCGAGGGCGACGGTGGCGAGCTCGGTCTCGTGCGCCGCGGCGACCGTGTCGAGTGCGGAGAGCACGGCCTGGCCCCGCTCGGTCTCGGCGAGCTCGGCGGCGCGGTGGGCGCGGGCGCTGTCGACGGTCCTGCCGGGGCGGTACTTGCCGGTGAGGAAGCCGGCGGCGAGCCCGTAGTACGGGACGGCGGAGAGCCCGGCCTTCTCGACGGTCTCCAGGAGCGGGCCCTCGTAGGTGTCGCGGGAGACCAGGTTGTAGTGCGGCTGGAGGGCGACGTACCGGGTGAGGCCCTCGGCCTCGGCGAAGTCGAGGGAGGCCCGCAGTCGCTCCGGGGAGATGTTGGAAGCGGCGACCGCGCGCACCTTGCCGTCCTTCACCAGCTGGTCGAGGGCGGTGACGATCTCCTCGACCGGGACGGACTCGTCGTCGAAGTGCGTGTAGTAGAGGTCGATGTGGTCGGTGCCGAGGCGGCGCAGCGACTCCTCCGCGGCGGCCTTGATCGTGGGGGCGGAGAGGCCCTTGAAGCGGGGGTGGGCGCCCGCCTTGGTGGCGACGACGATGGCGGAGCGGTTGCCCCGGGAGGCCATCCAGCGGCCGATGACGGTCTCGGACTCGCCGCCCTCGTTGCCCTCGGCCCAGGCGGAGTAGACGTCGGCGGAGTCGACGAAGTTGCCGCCGGCGGCGGCGTAGGCGTCGAGGACGGCGAAGGACTCCGCCTCGTCGGCGGTCCAGCCGAAGACGTTGCCGCCCAGGGCCACGGGGAAGACGTGCAGGTCGGAGGAGCCCAGCGGGCGGAGAGAGGTCATGTCGAATCAACCGCTCCCGTCGCCGGGCCTATTCCGTGCGGGTGCTCAGGGGTTGATGCCCTTGGACTGGAGCCAGGCCATCGGGTCGATGCCGTCGCCGCCGGGGGTGTGGACCTCCATGTGGAGGTGGGGGCCGGTGACGTTGCCGGTGGCGCCGACGCGGCCGATGGTCTCGCCGGTGGACACGGTCTGGCCGGCGCTGACCGTCATGGACGACATGTGGCAGTACCAGACCTCGGTGCCGTCCTCCATCTCCAGGACGACGCGGTAGCCGTAGGAGCCGGACCAGCCCGCCGACTTCACGGTCGCACCGTGGACCGCCTTGAGCGGGGTGCCCGTGGGGGCGGCGAAGTCGAGACCGGTGTGGTAGCCGGAGGACCACATCGAGCCGGACTGCATGTAGGTGGCGGTGAGGGTGTACGAGGAGACCGGCAGCGAGTAGCCGGCGGCGAGCTTGGCGAGGCGCTCGGCCTCGGCCGCCGCTTCCGCCTTCGCCTTGGCCTCGGCCTCGGCCTTCGCCTTGGCTTCCGCCTCGGCCTTCGCCTTCGCGTCGGCGGCGGCCTTCTCCGCAGCCGCCTCCTTGGCCACGGCCTCCGCGGCGGCCTTCTCGGCGGCCGCCTTCTCCGCCGCGGCCTTCTCGGCGGCGTCGGCGGAGGCCTGCTGCTGCTCGGCCTGCTGGAGGATGCGGGCGCGCAGGGCCTCGCCCGCGGCGGGCATGGCGGCGGTGGTCTGCTCGGCCTGTCCGGTCGCCTGGTCGTCCGCGGTGGTGTACGTGGCGGCGGTGAGCGGGTTCGGGTTGGCGCGGTCCGCGCTGACCGGCGCGCTGTCCTCGCCGGGGAGGAGGTCGCCGACGCCGGGGAGGTCGTGCGGGTCCGGCAGGTTCAGGTCCGGGAGGTCCGGCAGCGATATGGCGACCGGGGGCTTCTCCTGCGCGGTGGCGAGGCCGCCCGCGCCGACGGCCGCGATGACGCCGACGCCGAGGACGGTGGAGGAACGGGCGAAGTTGGAGCGCTGCTTGACGACCCGGTGCCGGCCGCCGGAGCGGCTCTCGGCGCGGAGGGAGCCCTCGGTGGGGTTCCACTCGGTGTCGGGGGCGGAGGGACCAGCACCGCCACCGAAAGCGTCGAAGGGGGCTTCGGGTGCGGGGGTGTTGGACGCCACGGGGGCGCGCTCCTTTCCTTCCTTCTCGCCTACCGGGTTAGCTGACGGGTTCGGAGCAGGAAGGTCTCCTACGGGCCCCTCCGTACGGGACGAAGGCGTCCGATTCACCCCAAGTGGTGGTTCCCCGGTTCCTTTTCAGGATTCGGCGCGTGCGCACGGTGCCGCCTCTTGCGACGGCTGGGACGACCGCGCTGCGTTATCGAACGTTAATAGACAGGGGGTCCCGATTCCAAGCCCGTCCCTCTTGATCATTCATTGAATTGAGGGAGTATCACCCGAGTTGACCCCCCTTCAGCAAGGCGTAAGAGGCGGATGGGGAAACATGCACGATCTGACGTTATGTCAATTGTTATCGCAGTGACACCCCTCGACTACGCCCGGTGACCGGGCCCGCCCGGCGGCACCACCGGCATCGTCCGCCGCCGCTCGGGCTGCCCCGTCGCGGGGCGGCTCACCGCGAGCAGCGCCATGTCGTCCGTCGCCCCGCCGCCCGTGTGGAGCCGTACGTCGTCCACGAGCGCGTCGAGCAGCTCCTCGGGCCCCGGGAAGATCCGCCCGGCGAGCCGAGCCGCCGGATCGTAGAAGACGCCCCGCGCGTCCCGCGCCTCCGAGAGGCCGTCCGTGTAGAAGAGGAGCGTCGCACCCGCCGGGAACGGCCGCGCCTCGGCCCGGTCCGGCCACGCCGCCAGGTCGCCCATGCCGAGCGGCAGCGCCGCCTCGCCCGGCTCCAGGATGTCGAGCCGCCCGTCCGCGTACAGCATCAGCGGCGGCGGATGGCCACGGTTGACGACCCGTACGAAACCGTCGAAGGTCCCGCTCCCGTCGCCGCGCGGGATCTCGGCGAGCACGGCCGTGGTGAACCCCTCGAAGGCGTCGAGTCCGTGCCGGCGGGTGCCCTCCCGGGCGAGTGCACGTTCGAGTCGCCGCGCCACGCCCTCCAGGCTCCGCTCCTGCTCGGCCGCCTCCCGGAAGGCGCCGATGACGACGGCGACGGCCTCGACCGCGTCCAGCCCCTTGCCCCGGACGTCCCCGACGACGAGCCGCACCCCGTGCGGGGTGTCCTGGACGGCGAACAGGTCGCCGCCGATGAACGCGTCGGCCTGCGCCGCCTCGTACCGCGCCGCGCACTGCAGCCCGCCGATCCGCTCGTCGGGCGTCGGCAGCACCGCCTTCTGCGCGGTCTCCGCGATGACCCGCGCCGAGGCGAGCCGCTCACCGCTGCGGCGCACGACCCGGTTGATGAGGAGGGCGAGCGCGGAGACGGTGACGACGGTCAGGGTCTCGGTGAGGGCCGCGACCTCGTCGACGGTGCCGTTGTAGGCGTGCAGCCCCACCGAGGCGAGGACGGCGGCGATCCCGGTGAGCAGGGTCGTCAGCTGGGAGAAGAAGGGGGCGGCGACCAGGGGGGCGGCGGAGAAGAGCGGCGCCGCCGTGTACTCGGGCGGTGTCGCCAGGTCGAAGACGACACCGCCCGCGATGATCAGCGGGGGCAGCGCGCGGATGAACCGCCGGGCACCGCTGTAATCGGGCCGGCCCTCACCGCCCCGCCGCCCTCCGCCCGCCGCTCCTCGGGGGTGCCCCACCTGTGCTCTCCTGCCCGGATCCGACCGGCGCGCGGTCCGCACCGCACCCTCCCAGGGTGGCCGCCGCCGCCCGGGGCGGCGACTCCCACGGGGCCGATAGGCGTACGGGCGGGGCACCCCGGGCAGACGTCAGCCGCCCGTGGTGCTCTCCGCGAGCCGTCCGCCCCGGGCGAGCAGCGCCATCGCCGCCGCGCACCCCAGGCCCACCGCGCACAGCGCGAGCCACGGGACCGCCGACCAGCCGGTGACGTCGAGGAGCGCACCCGTCCCCAGGTTCCCCAGGGTGATCCCGATCCCGCACACCGTGTTGTAGAGCCCGTAGTGGGTGGCGACCCAGCGTCCCCGGGACAGGGCGACGACGGTGTCCATCTCGTACGGGTAGAGCACCGCGTTCGCGACGGCCAGGACCGCCGCGCACAGCAGCAGCCCCACCAGGCCGCGCCCCAGGGCGGCCGGCACGAGGAACGCCCCGCCCATGAGCGCGAGCCCGAGGACGAGACACCGCTCGCGGCTGAGCCGGCGCCGGGTCCAGGCCGTGATCCGCAGCTGCCCGGCGAGCGCGACGAGCGCCGAGACCACGAACAGTGCGGTCGTCACCCCCGTACCGCCCGCCGCGAGCGGCAGCGCCAGATAGACCTGGAAGGACAGCACGTACGAACCGGTCATGGCGAGCGAGAAGAGCCAGAACGTCCGGTGGGCGAGCACCGTGCGGAACTGCCCCCGCTCCCCCTTCTCGGCCGGCGCGGACACGGCCCGTACGGGCATGTACCGGAGCTGTACGAGGGTCAGGCCGGCGAACAGCACCGCCGCGACCACGCACGTCAGCCGGAACGACACCCCCGTCAGGGCCACCCCGACGAGCGGCCCGAGCAGGATGCCCGCCTGGTAGTACGCGTTGAACAGCGCGAAGGCCTCCACCCGGCGCTCCTCCCCCGCCTCCGCCGCGAGACAGGCCCGCACGGCCGGGTTGAAGAGCGCGCCCGCGAGGCCCGTCGCGAGCGAGGCGGCGATCAGCATCGGCAGCGACTGCGCGAAGGCGAGCGCCCCGAAGCCGACCGTCCGCAGCGCGCAGCCGGCGACGATGAGCGGCTTGAAGCCGAGCCGGTCGGCGAGCGCCCCGCCGACGAGGAACATGCCCTGCTGGGACAGGTTCCGCGCGCCGAGGACGAGCCCGACGGCCCAGGCCGCCATGCCGAGCCCGTCCGCGAGGTGCGCGGCCAGGTACGGCATGAGCATGTAGAAGCCGAGGTTGATGGTGAGCTGGTTGAGGAAGAGCAGCCGTACGGCCGGGTCGAAGGTGCGGCTCTGCCTCCAGATGCCGCCCCGGCCCTTCGCGGGCGCGGTCGTCGTCGTCACCGGACACGCTCCAGGACCCGGCGGGTCCAGCCGCTGACCGAGTCGTCGGAGACGTACGCGGCGGGGTCCTCCCGTACGGGTCCGTCGAGCAGCCCGTGCGCCGCGCAGAACTCGTCGTTGAAGACGGTGTCGAAGTACCGCTGCGGCCCGTCCGGGAAGACGGCCGCGATCCGGGTCCCGCGCGGCCGTGTGCGGGCCAGCCAGCCGGCGACGAGCGCGACCGCGCCGACGCTCCAGCCGCCGGTGGCGAACTGCCGCGAGGCCAGCCGGCGGGCCGCCCGGACCGCCTCCGCCGGGCCCACCCAGTGCACCTCGTCGAAGGCCCCGTGGTCGACGTTCCCCGGGTGGATGGAGGAGCCGAGGCCGCGCATCAGGCGCTCGCCCGCCGGGAGGCCGAAGACGGTGGAGTTCACGGAGTCCACGCCGACCAGTTCGAGGGCCGGGCTGGAGGTGGCGCGCAGCGCCCGGGAGATCCCGGCCGAGTGACCGCCGGTGCCGACCGCGCAGACGAGGACGTCGATCCGGTCGAGCTGCGCGGACAGCTCGGCGGCGAGGCCCGTGTACGCGGCGGGGTTGTCGGGGTTCCCGTACTGGTTGGGCCACCAGGCCCCGTCGAGGTCGGCGAGCAGCTCGGCGACCCGGTCCATCCGGGCCTGCTGCCAGCCGCCCTGCGGGCTGGGCTCGGGGACGACGTGGACGCGGGCGCCGTGGGCGACGAGCATCCGCTCGACGATCGGTTCGAGGCCGGGGTCGGTGACGACGTGCACGGGATGGCCGTGGAGCACGCCCGCGAGGGCGAGGCCGAGACCGAGGGTCCCGGAGGTCGACTCGACGATCGGGGCGCCGGGCCGCAGCTCACCGCGGCGGCGGGCCTGCTCGACCATGTAGAGGGCGGCGCGGTCCTTGATGCCGCCGAAGTTGAAGCCTTCGAGCTTGGCCCAGTAGCCGTCGTCCGTCCACAGGACGGGGGTGTTGCCGACGGTCTGCCCGTCGACGGAGAGCGTCAGTGGTGCGGTCATGGGGGGGGTACGTCCTCGGGTCGGTACGCGAAAGGGAACCTGGTCACGCGAGTGCGGGACCCGACTCAGTTCCGGTCCACTCCGAGGGCGATCAGCAGCCTGCCCGGCTCGGGGCCGGGGCCCGCCCGGTTCCGTACGCAGCGCGCGCGGGGGTCGGTGCGGAGGTCCGCTTCGTACGGCAGGACCGCGGCTCCGCCGGCGCCGGGTGCGGTGAGCGGGGAGGCGGCGGTCTGCGCGGGGAGGTGGGCGTCGAAGGTCCAGGCGTCCCCGGAGCGCTCGCAGCCGTGCGGGAGCGCGGGGGCGGAGACGGTCGTGACGGTGCCGGAGGTCGGCAGGACGTGGCCGTGGGAGCCGTGGCAGACGCTCACGATGAGGGCGAGGAGCGCGAGCAGGACGAGCACGGCGGGCGCCCGCCGGCTCATCTCCGTCACACTCCGGTCACTCATGGTGCGCGTGAGACTACGGTGGGGTGCGGCACACCTCCAAAGAGGCGGGCACGGTTTTGGCCACCGTTTACTTCAGACAGGCCCCTCAGAGGTTCCGCTCCGCGTAGACCTTCATCGCGTCCCGGACGAGAAGCGCGGTGCCCTCGCCGTGCCGGTCGTAGTTCGCCGTGAAGCGCGGGTCGTCCACGTACATCTGCCCGAGACCGATCAGGTACTCCCTGCTCGGCGTCGTGGTCGTCGACAGCCAGGCGACCTGGCGCCAGGCGATCGCCTGCACCTCGTCGCTGTCGGCGGCCAGCCCCTCCCGCGCCGCCCGCCCGAACTCGCGGGCGATGCCGGCCTGCTCCTCCATGAACGCCTTCTTCTGCGCGCCGGTGAGCGAGCGCCACCAGCGGTCGGCCTTCTCGTACGCGTCGCGGCCCCAGCGCTCGGTGACCTCCTCCTCGTACCGCGTGTGGTCGAAGCCGTCGAACACCTCGTCGGCCATGAGTTCCTCTCCTCCCTCGGTCTTCCGCAGAGTGGTCCGCACCGACGCGATCTGGCGTCCGATGCGCTCGCGCTCCTGCTCCAGGAGGGCGAGATGGGTGCGCAGGGCGGCGGAGGTGTCCCGCTGCCCCGCGAGGACCTCGGCGATGGCGGGCAGCGAGAGCCCCAGCTCGCGCAGCAGCAGGATCCGCTGCAGGCGCACGAGCGCCGCCTGGTCGTAGTACCGGTAACCGTTCGCGCCGATCCGGCTCGGTTCCAGCAGTCCGCGCTCTCCGTAGTGCCGGAGGGTGCGGCTGGTGGTGCCGGCCTTCCTGGCGATCTCCTGGATCGACCACTCCATGCCGAGAACGCTAGATCTTGACGTTGCGTAAAGGTCAAGCGTCCTGTGCGGACATACGACGAAGGCCCGGATCCAGTGACTGGATCCGGGCCTTCGTTGCTACTGAGTAGCGGGGACAGGATTTGAACCTGCGACCTCTGGGTTATGAGCCCAGCGAGCTACCGAGCTGCTCCACCCCGCGTCGGTGAACCCGACTCTACGGCATGACCGGGGCGATCACGAAATCGGTTTCCTCAGCACCCGCAGTCATCGGAGTCGACCGGAGCGGTCAGCGGGTCGGCGGCCTTCTCCGCGGGCCCCTCCCAGGTCTCGTACGCGAAGCCCTCGCGCACCCAGTACTCGAAGCCGCCGAGCATCTCCTTCACCTGGAAGCCCAGCTCGGCGAGGGCCAGCGCGGCGCGCGTGGCGCCGTTGCAGCCGGGACCCCAGCAGTACGTGACGACCGGGACGGACTTGTCGAGCAGCTGCTCGGCCTGCTCGGGGATGAGCGCGGTCGGCAGGTGGACCGCGCCGGGGACGTGACCCTGGTCCCAGGAGGCGGTGGACCGGGAGTCGATCACCACGAAACCGGGGTCGGTGCCCTCGGCGGCGGCGGTGGCCAGCGCGGAGGCCACGTCGGAGACGTCGGCGTGGAACGCGAGGCTGGCGGAGAAGTAGGCGGCCGCGGCGGCGGGGGAGGCCGGCGGGGTGCGAAGTACGGGGTTGACCTGCGGCGTCGTCGTCGTCATGGTGATCAATCTACGGACGAAGATCACCGTGCTGAAGTGAGGATCCACGGTGGTCGGGGGCTTCGGCCGGGGAATCCCGGGCGTTCGCCACGAGACGGCGGGGATCTCACTCTGCGGAACCCGCGGCCTGGTTCCGCCGCCGGCGTCCGCGTCACCCGACGCGTCACATCGGCGGGGTTTCATCCGTCATGACGACATGACGGGACGCGAACGGGGAGATCGACGAGTGGACCACGAGAACGAAGTCGGCCGGAAAGCCCTCGAAGGCGCCGACAAGGAATCCCTGGCCCGGCGCTTCGACGCCGACCGCGGCCATCTGCGGGCGGTCGCCTACCGGATGCTGGGCTCGGTCAGCGAGGCCGAGGACGCCGTCCAGGAGGCCTGGTTCAAGCTCAGCCGCAGCGACGTCAGCGGCGTGGAGAACCTCAGCGGCTGGCTGACCACCGTCGTCGGCCGCGTCTGCCTGGACATGCTGCGCTCGCGCGCCTCGCGCCGCGAGGACCCGCTGGAGTACTACGTCCCCGATCCGATCGTCCGGGTCGCCGACACCACCGCCCCGGAGCAGGCGGCCGAGCTCACCGAGTCCGTCGGGCTCGCGCTCCTCGTCGTCCTGGACACCCTGGGCCCTGCGGAGCGGCTCGCGTTCGTGCTGCACGACATGTTCGCCGTCTCCTTCGACGAGATCGCGAAGATCGTGGACCGCACCCCGGCCGCGACCCGCCAGCTCGCCAGCCGCGCCCGCCGCCGGGTGCAGGACGCCACCCCGGCCCCCGGTCCCGACGCGCGGCGGCAGCGGGAGATCGCCGACGCCTTCCTCGCCGCGGCGAACGGCGGCGACTTCGAGGGGCTGCTCGCCGTCCTCGACCCCGACGTGGTGCTGCGCGCGGACGGCGGCCGGACCCTCGCGGCCCTCTCCCAGGTCGTCCGGGGCGCCGAGGCCGTCATGTCGCAGGCCGTCATGTACGCGAAGTTCCGCAGGGGCTCGCTGGCGCTCGTGGCCAACGGCCAGCCCGCGGTCCTGTCGGTCGTCGACGGCCGCCCCGGCTCGCTCATGACGTTCACGATCGCCGGGGACCGGATCGTCGCGCTGCACGTCCTGGCGGACCCGGAGCGCATCGCCGCCCTCGGCCTCACGGAGGAGGACCTGGCCCTCGCGACGTACTGAGGCCACGGCCGCCGCGTGATCACCGCATGCGAGAGGGAACCGTTCGTGCGATTTTGTACGGGTTGGTTCCCTCTCGTGTGCGAAGGTGGTCCCCCGTGCCGATCACTCCCGAGGAAGCCCGCCGGACGGCGGCCGACGCCTGGATCTGGGGCCGTCCGCTCCTGGACAACTACCGCACGATGTACGCGCAGGCGATCGACTCCGACGATCCCCGGTACGTGGGCGGCTTCGGCCGCTTCCGGCACTACTCGGAGCCGTTCGGCCCGGCGAACACGGACGTCGTGACCCCGAACAACGACACCCCGTACTCCGTGGCCTGGCTCGACCTGCGCGCCGAGCCGTACGTGATCTCCGTACCGGCCGTCGACCGGTACTACGTGCTGCCGCCGCACGACCTCGACACCTCGTACGTCGGCTTCGTCGGCTCCCGGACGACCGGCCGGGAACCGGGCGACCACCTGATCGCGGGCCCCGGCTGGAACGGCACCGTCCCCGAGGGCGTCACGAGCGTCCTGCGCGCCGACACCTTCCTCGTCGGGATCATCGGCCGGACCTTCCTGGCAGGACCCGAGGACGTGCCCGCCCTGCGCGCGATCCAGGAGCGGTACGCGCTCCGCCCCCTCTCCACGTACACCGACACCGCAGCCCCGCACCCCGTCGGCGAACCGGTCTGGCCGGTCTGGCGCGAGGAGGACCTCGGGAGCGTCGAGTTCTTCACGCTCCTCGACTTCCTGCTCGGGTTCTTCCCCGTCCTGGAGAGCGAGCGCGGCATCCGCGACCGCCTCGCGGCGCTCGGGGTGTCCGGCACCGGCGAGTTCGAACCGGCCGCGCTCCCCCCGGAGATCCGTACGGCGGTCGAGCAGGGCGTCGCCGACGGCCGGGCCCGCCTGGAGAAGGCAGTGGCGACCACCGCCGTCTCCACGGACCTCTTCGGCACCCGCGCGGAGCTCGGCGACGACCACATCGGCCGCGCGGTCGCCGCCGAGATCGGGCTCTACGGCCTGCCCTCGGCCGAGGCCTGGTACGGCGGCTGGTCGTCGGACGACCTCGGCGACCACCCGCCGAACGGGCACGGCCACGACCACGTCGTCCGCTTCCCGCCCGGGCAGCTGCCCCCGGCCCGCTTCTTCTGGTCGGTGACCCTCTACCGCCTGCCCGAACGGCTGCTCGTCGCCAACGAGATCGACCGGTACTCGATCGGCGACCGCACGCCGGGCCTCGTCTACGACGACGACGGCGGCCTCACCCTGTACGTACGGAGGGAACGCCCGTCCGACCCGAAGCAGGCGGCGAACTGGCTGCCGGCCCCCGACGGCCCGTTCAACCTCGTCGTCCGGCTGTACGGCCCCGAGCCCTCCGTCCTCGACGGCAGCTGGCGGCTCCCGCCGCTCGCGGTCGCGGACTGAGTCCGGGTCAGGGCCGTCCGGCGGCGATCCGGTTCGCGACCGCCACCGAGACGCCCGCGCTCGCGAGGCCGAGGAAGGCGCCCGCGGCGACGTCACCCGGATAGTGGACGCCCGTGTGGACCCTGGAGTACCCGACGGTCCACGCCAGGGCCGCGAGGGGCATCGCGGCGGGCGGCAGCACCGCCCCGACGGCGGCGGCGAAGGCCACCGCCGACGCGGTGTGCCCGGAGGGGAACGACGCCGAGTCCGGCATGGGCACATGGCGGCTCACCACCACGCGGGCCGCCTCCCGGTCCGGCCGCGGCCTGCGGACCAGCCGCTTGCCCAGGAGGTTCGCCGAGGCCGAGGCCACCGCGATCGCCCCGACCCCGGCGAGCGCGGCCCGCCGCGGCCGGCCCGGCACGAGCGCGAGCGCGGCCGCGACCGCGAACGAGATCTTGGAGTGGTTCGCCGCCGTGGACAGCCGGCGGAGCGCGGTGTCGAGCGTGGGCGTGGGGGTGGCTGCCACGGCGGCGTAGACGGCCCCGTCGACGGCCCGGAGATCGTGCATCATCGCCCGGAGCGTCCCGGGCGTCGTGTCGGTGGTCATGCGCCGCTCCTAGCGGGATGGGTGGTACGGGAGTTCAAGGCGTACGGGGGCTCAGGGCGAGTCCCAGGAGGCTCTCCGGTCCGGCTCCTCGGGGAACGCCAGCCGGGTCAGGCGCCGCCAGTCCAGGCGCGGCGGGGGCACCGGCGACCCCGGACGGTTGCGGGGCACGATGACCCGCAGGGCGCGGGGCCGGAGGGTGCAGACGACGGGCGTGGGCAGGGTCAGCGCCTCGCCGTCCACGGCGACGGAGATCGCGGGGCCCGCGCCGTCCCCGACCTCCACCTTACGGGCCGTCAGGACGTTCAGGCCGGTCGCCTGGGTGCCGAGGACGGCCAGTTCGGCCGCCTGGGCGGCCCCGTCCACCCGTATGCCGATCACCCCGAGCTCACCCCCGTCGAGGCGGGGCCTGCGGGCGGCGACCGCACCGAGCGGATCGGGCGCCGCGTACGGATTGTTGCTGACGAGGAGCGCCTGCTGCCCGAGGAGCGGGGTGGAGTCGGCGAGCGCGTCGAGACGGTCGCCCTCGCCGCCCTGGAGCAGATCGGGCAGGACGTCGAGCGCGGTGCCCGCCTTGGCGTCGCGGTACTCGGGGCGCTGGACCACGTCCGCGTACACCCCGAAGGACACGGTGTTGACGAAGGGCCGGCCGGCGACGTCGCCGAGGTCGACCCGGAGCTCCTCGCCGTCGGTCAGCGCGTCGAGGCAGCGGGACGGGTCGGTGCGGTCGAGGCCCAGGTCCATGGCGAAGTGGTTGCGGGTGCCGGCCGACACGACCAGGAACGGCAGGCCGTGCTCGGCGGCGACCTCGGCCACCAGGGCCTGCGTGCCGTCGCCGCCGGCCACGCCGAGCAGATCGGCGCCCCCGGCCACGGCCTCGCGCGCGAGGCCGGCGACATCGGCCGGCTTCGACGGGTCGAGCAGGATCACCCGGGCGCCGAGCGCCTCCGCCCGCTCGACGAGCCGGAACCGCTCGACCTTCCCGCCCCCGGACTTCGGATTCATGATCAGAACGGGCCGGCGCGGCGGGGCGGCCGGTACGCCCCGCATCAGCGCGTCCCGCTCGTCCTCCGGGCGGCGCAGGGCGGCCCGGGCGAAGGACAGCGCCAGGCCCCACAGTCCCAGGGCCACGAGGGCGTTCACCCAGACGCCCCAGGCGACGTACAGGCTCAGCGTCACCAGCGGCGCGGCCACCGCGAGCGCCGCCCCGAGCATCCGCAGGGTCCCCCGGTGCGCGAGGAACCACCAGACACCCGCGGCCGTCGCGGCGAGCCCCACGACCCCGCTCAGCAGGATCAACAGCCCGCTGCCGAGGGCGGTCAGCAGGGCAGCGCCCGCACCCCCCATGGCGACCAGCGCGTAACGGGCCAGCCGCTGGGCCTCCCCCGCCGGATCACCGGTACCGCTCGCCGTCACCGACCCCACCTCCACACTCCGCGTCCACGCTTCCCCACGTTCCCCACCGCCGCCCCCGGGACGGACCCGTTCGGAGGACGGAGCCCTCACAGGCTCCCCGGAAACAAGACAGCGGGAAGCCCCGGAAGGTTCTCAGGAAAGGGCGGCCCGCTCCGGACGGCCTGTCACGGCCACCCGCGCCGGGCGGCTTCGCCCCGAACGACGAAGCGCCCCGACCGAAACGAACCGGTCGGGGCGCTCCGCGGCAGGCAGGAGGGTCTCCCCTCCCCCACCGCTCGGTAGGCCGTGTGGGACTCGAACCCACAACCAATGGATTAAAAGTCCACTGCTCTGCCAATTGAGCTAACGGCCCGTGGACAAGCACACCCGAGCAGCATAGCCCGAGAGGACCCCGGAACCGATCGGGTATCCGACACCGGCCGTGTCCCGGGCGGGGCGCCCGGCGTCGGGACGTCGGCGAAAACGGCCAGGGCCCGTACGCACCGAAGTGTCGTACGGGCCCTGGTCAGGGTTTCAGGCGAGATCAGCCGTTGCGCTTCCAGCGCGGCTTGTCGTCGCGGCGGCCGAAGGAGCCGCCGGTCGAGCCGGTGCTGCCACGGTGGTCGTCACGACGGCCGTACGGGCGGTCGCCGCCCGAGCGGAAGCCGCCGGCGGGGCGGTCGTCGCGACGGTCGCGGTTGAACGGACGGTCGCTGCCGCGGTGGCCGCCGCGGTCGTCGCGGTTGAAGCCGCCGGACGGACGGTCGTCACGACGGAAGCCACCCGAGGGGCGGTCGTCGC
>NZ_JBIARL010000007.1:281226-352353 GCF_042889835.1 Streptomyces sp. NPDC002463 | reverse complement strand
GTCGCGGCGGAAGCCGCCGGACGGACGGTCGTTGTCACGACGCTCGAAGGAACGGCCGCCGCGGTCATCGCGGTTGAAGCCGCCCGACGGACGGTCGTTGTCACGACGCTCGAACGAACGGCCGCCGCGGTCATCGCGGTTGAAGCCGCCCGACGGACGGTCGTCACGACGGAAACCACCCGAGGGGCGGTCGTCGCGGCGGAAGCCGCCGGACGGACGGTCGTTGTCACGACGCTCGAAGGAACGGCCGCCGCGGTCATCGCGGTTGAAGCCGCCCGACGGACGGTCGTCACGACGGAAACCACCGGACGGACGGTCGTCGCGGCGGAAGCCGCCACGGTCACCCCGGTCGCCACGGTCGTCACGACGGAAGCCACCGCGGTCGCCGCGGTCGTCACGGTTGAAGCCGCCACGGTCACCGCGGTCACGGCGCTCGAAGTTGCCCCGCTCGTCGCGGTAGGTCGAACGCTGCTCCTCGCGGCGCTCCTCGGCCTTCGCGGCGCGCTCGGCCTCGACGGCCGCGGCCGCGACCTCGGCCTCGGCGGCCTCGGTCACCTCGGCGACGGCGGCCTCCGGGTCCTCACCGCGCTCGCGGGCGGCGCGGGCCACCAGGCGGTCGGCCTCCTCGCGGAGCTCGACGGCACGGCGCTGGAGGCGCTCCAGCTGCTTCGTCAGGTCGACGACCTCGCGCTCGGCCTGCTTGGCCGAGTTGTTCGCGGAGTCGGCCTGGACCTCGGTCAGCGAACGGGCGCCGGTGATCTCGGCGACCTCCGGGTCGAACGCGCCGGCGCCGCCGACGATGTGGCGCGAGGCGTCGACGCCCGCGTCCTCCATCAGACGGAAGATCTGGCGGCGCTGGTGCGGCAGGGCCAGGGAGACCACGACACCGGAGCGGCCGGCGCGGGCGGTGCGGCCCGAGCGGTGCAGGTAGTCCTTGTGGTCGCCGGCCGGGTCCACGTTCAGGACCAGGTCGATGCCGTCGACGTGGATGCCTCGGGCGGCGACGTCGGTCGCGACGAGCGCGTTGACGTAGCCGTCCTTGAAGTCGGCCAGGGTGCGCGTACGGGCGCCCTGGGTCATGCCGCCGTGCAGGGCGTCGGCCTTCACACCGGCGTCGCGCAGCTGCTCGGCGATGCGGTCCGCGCCCAGCTGGGTGCGGACGAAGATGATGGTGCGGCCCTTGCGCGCGGCGATGGCGGCGGTGACCGGGGCCTTGTCCTTCGGCTTCACGACGAGGACGTGGTGGGTCATCGTGGTGACGGCGCCGGCGGACGGGTCGACCTCGTGCGTGACCGGGTTCACCAGGTAGCGCTTGACGAGGGTGTCGATCTCGTTCTCCAGGGTGGCGGAGAAGAGGAGACGCTGGCCGCCCTCGGGGACCTGGTCGAGCAGCTCGGTGACCTCGGGCAGGAAGCCCAGGTCGGCCATCTGGTCGGCCTCGTCGAGGACGGCGACCTGGACGTTCTCGAGCGAGCAGGCGCCGCGGTTGATGACGTCGCGCAGACGGCCCGGGGTGGCGACGAGGATGTCGACGCCGCGCTCCAGGGCGTAGATCTGGTTGCCCATGGACGTACCACCGCAGACGACCTTCATCTTGAGGCCGAGCACGTCGCCGTAGGGCTGGAGGGCGTCCGCGACCTGCATCGCGAGCTCACGGGTCGGGGTGAGGATGACGCCGCGGGGCTTCTTCTTCTCGGTGTGGCCGTCCGCCAGGGTGGCGAGCAGCGGCAGACCGAAGGAGAGGGTCTTGCCGGAGCCGGTGCGGCCGCGGCCGAGGATGTCCTTGCCGGCCAGGGCGTCCGGGATGGTCGCCGCCTGGATCGGGAAGGGGGTGGTGACGCCGTTCTGCGCGAGCTTCCGCACGACGCCCTCGGGCAGACCGAGGTCGCCGAAGGTGATGGTGGGCTCGGCGGGCTCCTCGACGAGGGCCTCGGCGTCGGTGTCGTCGGCCTCGATCGCGACGGTCTCGGTGGAGACGGCGTCGGCGGTCTCGACGGTCTCGGTGGCCTCTACGGCCTCGACGATCTCGTCGTTCTCGGGCATGACGGCGTGGTCAGAACTGAAAATGGACATGCGAAATGCGAAACCTTCCGGAGTCTCGGCACGCGCCCGTCAACTCCGTGATTTCGCAAATCGACCGCCTCAATGCGGTCAGCCACGGCTAGGGAGAGTACGCGCCACACGGCGCTCTTCGGTATCGGCGCCGGGCAATGGGATCAAGCGATCTACCACCATACGCACCCTCCCCCACCTATGGCAAATCGGACTGCGTCACACCGGCTCCGCCTGCGGCGATGCCGCGGGCTCCGGGGGCGCCCCCGGCCCGTCCGCCGCCCGCATGGCACCCATCTGGGTGCCGGGTCCGGTGCTCGGCGGATCGGTGGGGTTCGAGGTCGGCTCCGGGGTCGGCTCCGGCGTCGGGTTCGAGGTCGGCTCCGGCGTCGGATCGGGGCTCGGCTGGGTCGGATCCGGCGTGGGCGTGGCCCCGCCGCCGTCCGGCCCCCCGGCGCCTCCGCCGCTCCCGCCGCCCGTGCCCCCGCTGCCGCCGCTGCCGCTGTCACCGCCCGAGCCGGCGCCCGGGACCTCGTGGCCGCCGCCGGCCGGCTGCGGCTTCGACGGCCCCCCGGTCCCGCCCGGCCCCTCCACCGGCAGCACCGCGCCCGGCGAGGGCTTCGCCGTGCCGGACGGCGAGCCGCTCGGCACCGGGGACTCCTTGCCGCCGCCGGCCGCGGCAGGCCCGTCCCTCCCGGATCGGCCGTTCCAGGATCCGGAGCCCCCGCCCTGGTCCGCGCCACCGCCGTCGCTCTCGGCCGCCACGCCGCGCTTCCCCCCGGACGCGCCGGGCGCCGGCTTCGCCCCCTCGTCGCTCACGCTCATACAGCCGCTCAGACCGGCACAGGCCGCGACGGCCAGCGCGGTGGCGGCCCATCTCACAGGGGTGGGCAAATGGCGCACGGGGGGCACCTCCAGGACACAACAGGCAGGAACGGAACGCGTCACCCTGCCCAACTCCCCAGGCACCACAAGGGACACGGCCGCCGCACAGCGACCCGATCCGGCCACGGCCCGCGATCACCCGCCCCCGGTCGCCGGATCGCCCCGGCCGCCCGGCCGACTCAGCCGTAGCCGAGTGCGTGCAGCCGCTCGTCGTCGATGCCGAAGTGGTGGGCGATCTCATGGACGACGGTGATCTCGGTCTCGGCCACGACGTCCTCGCGCGACTCGCACATCCGCAGCGTCGGCCCCCGGTAGATCGTGATCCGGTCGGGCAGCACCCCGGCGTACCACTCGCCGCGCTCCGTCAGCGGCGTCCCCTCGTAGAGCCCGAGCAGCTCGGGATCGTCCGGGGAGGGCTCGTCCTCCACGAACACGGCGACGTTGTCCATCAGCCGGGTCAGCTCCGGCGGGATCCGGTCCAGGGCCTCGGCGACGAGCTCCTCGAACTCCTCGCGCGTCATCTCCAGCACGGGCCCATTCTCCCCCGCCGGGAAACCGTTTTGGCGATACCGGCCGACATCCCATATGCTTCTCACGTCCCCGACGCACTGAGAAGTGCGCAGGTGAGCCTCTAGCCCTCATCGTCTAGTGGCCCAGGACGCCGCCCTTTCAAGGCGGTAGCACGGGTTCGAATCCCGTTGGGGGCACGCATTACCGTGTGCGAGACTAGTGATCGCACACAAGCTTGGCTCTGTGGAGCAGTTGGTTAGCTCGCCACCCTGTCAAGGTGGAGGTCGCGGGTTCAAGTCCCGTCAGAGTCGCTGAAGCTGGAAACAGCTTCGTGGCTGGGTAGCTCAGTTGGTACGAGCGATCGCCTGAAAAGCGATAGGTCGCCGGTTCGACCCCGGCCCCAGCCACAAAGAGAAGGCCCCGTTCGAAAGAACGGGGCCTTCTTCGTTCCCCGGAGCGTTCTTCGTTCCCCGGAGAGATGAGCGGTACGGGGAAGGGGCCCGCGCCCCTCCCCCGTACGGCTCAGACCTCCTCGCGCCGCCGCCCCTTGCGGCCGCGCACCGCGAGCGCCGCCGCCACCGCCGCCACGACCGCGACGAGCAGCGCCCAGTCCGGCACCGCCCGGCCGAGCGAGGCGACCCGCTCCTCGACGGCGAAGGAGTCGTCCACCGACAGCAGGCCCGGCAGCGCGGTCGTCCCGTCGAAGACCAGGAACAGGGTGCCGAGGGCGATGAAGAAGAGGCCCGACAGCAGCGAGGTGGAGTGCACCTCGAAGCGGCCGACACGGAGCGGCCGGCCGCGCAGCCAGCGCCGCCGGCCCAGCTCGTACCGCTCCCAGAGCAGCGCCAGGACGAACAGCGGGACGGCCATCCCCAGCGCGTACACGGCGAGGAGCAGTCCGCCGTACGCCGGGCTGCCGCTCAGCGCCGCCACCGTCAGGACGCTGCCCAGGATCGGGCCCGCGCAGAAGCCCGCGAGGCCGTAGACCAGGCCGAGGGCGTAGACGGAGAGCGCCGAGGTGGGCCGGATGCGGCCGCTCGCCTCGGCGATCCGACGGGAGGTGAAGCCGAGCCCGAGGATCTGGAGGACGCCGAGGCCGACGATCAGCCAGCCGCCGGCGGTGACGAGCAGGTCCCGGTGGCCGTAGAAGAACCGGCCCGCGAGGGAGCCGGCCGCGCCGAGCGGGACGAGCGTGGTCGCAAGGCCCGCGTAGAGGATGCCGGTCCTGGCCACGAGCTTCGCGCGCGTGTCGATCGAATACGCGAAGAAGGCGGGCAGGAGCAGGGCGCTGCACGGGCTGAGCAGGGCGAGGAGGCCGCCGAGGAAGGCGGCGAAGTAGCCGATGCCGGAGGTCACTGCCCGGCCTTCGTCGGCGCGGCGGTCGGAGCCGCCTTCGGAGCCGCCTTCGCCGCCGCCTCGATCGCCTCCGTGAAGGTCTCCAGCGGCTGGGCGCCCGCGATGGGCCGGCCGTTGACCAGGAAGGACGGGGTGGAGGAGGCCCCGAGCTCGTACCCCTGTTCCTGGTCCTTCCGTACGGCCTCCCGCGCCGCCGCGCTGTCGCCGTCCTCGGCGAACCGGGCGAGGTCGGGCACGCCGGCCTCGGCCGCGAGGGCGGCCAGGCGCTCCTTGCCGAAGCCCTTCTCCTTGGCGCCCTCGGCGTAGGCGGCCCTGTGGAACTCCCAGAACCGGCCCTGCCGCCCGGCCGCCCAGGAGGCGCGGGCAGCGGCCTCCGACTCCTCGCCGAAGATCGGGAAGTTCCGCCACTCGATCCGCAGGGTGCCCTTCTCGACGTACTTCTTCACCAGGGCCGGCTCGGTGTCGCGGGCGAACTTCCCGCAGTAGCCGCACTTGAAGTCGGCGTACTCGATGAGCACGACGGGAGCGTCGGCGCGGCCGAGGGCGAGCTTGTCGGAGGCGTCGCGGCGGGCGTACGCCTCCAGCTCGGCATAGACGCCGGCGGAGGGGTCGGCGGAGACCTCGGCGACGGACGAGGAGCCGGAGGCGCCGGGGGACGAGGGCTTGGTGGCGGTGTACGAGACCACGCCGAGCAGCACGGCGGCGGCCGCGACCCCGGAGACGATCAGAATCGGCTTGGACTTGGACATGCGGAAGTACTCCTGCACGGATCAGAGGGGAAGGACGGCGGAAGGCGGCCGTCCGTCTACACCCTCAGGACCGACAGCTCCACGGGAGACCGAGGTACGCGCGCGGGTTGCTCCCGGCCCGGCGGCGCGGCCGGGTCGCAGGGGTCCGGCTGCCGGACCCCGGGCGCCACCCGGTCGGCGGCCAGCGCCGGCAGCAGCTCGGCGAAGCCGTGCGCACGCGGTGGTACGACGGGGCCTCCGGCCCCTTCGTCGGCGGGGTGGCCCGGGTCGCAGCCGGGCACGGCGGCACCGAGGACGACGGGGGCCGCGTCGGCGACGGGGACCGCGGCCGGGGCCGTACCGACGAACCGTGCCGGGCCCGGAGCCGTACCGCTCGGGGCGAAGGCCCCGCAGGTCAGAAGCACCAGCACCAGGCCCAGGAGCGCGGCGAGCGCCGCTGGCGCGCGGGTGGTGCGGAACATGCGAAACCTCTCCGGTCCGGGCCAGATGCCCGAAATACTACGCACGGCCGCTCCGCCCCCTTCGTAAATCGGTTCGCCGCTTCTCGTCCGCAGGTGCGATCCTGGATCCCGTATGTCTACTTCCTTCGCCGCCCTCCAGTCCGTCCTGGCCGAGGTCTCGCTGCGGGACTCCCACCGGCTCGGCCGCCGTCTCGAAGGCGCCCGCCGCATCCGCAAGCCCGAGGCCCGCGCGGCCGTCCTGGACGAGATCGCCGCCGAGGCGGCCAAGGCCAAGGAGCGCGTCGACGGGCGCGCCTCCCGCGTGCCCGCGGTCACGTATCCCGAGCAACTGCCCGTCTCGCAGAAGAAGGACGAGATCCTGGAGGCGATACGCGACCACCAGGTCGTGATCGTCGCCGGTGAGACGGGCTCCGGCAAGACCACGCAGATCCCGAAGATCTGTCTGGAGCTGGGCCGGGGCGTCCGGGGCATGATCGGGCACACCCAGCCCCGCCGGATCGCCGCCCGTACGGTCGCCGAGCGCGTCGCCGAGGAGCTGAGGACCCCGCTGGGCGAGGCCGTCGGCTGGAAGGTCCGCTTCACCGACCAGGTGAACCCGGACGCGACCTTCGTGAAGCTGATGACGGACGGCATCCTGCTCGCCGAGATCCAGACGGACCGCGAGCTGCGCGCGTACGACACGATCATCATCGACGAGGCCCACGAGCGGTCCCTCAACATCGACTTCCTGCTCGGCTATCTGGCCCAGCTGCTGCCGAAGCGCCCCGACCTCAAGGTCGTCATCACCTCGGCGACGATCGACCCGGAGCGCTTCTCCCGCCACTTCGGCGACGCCCCGATCGTCGAGGTCAGCGGGCGTACGTACCCGGTCGAGGTCCGCTACCGGCCCCTCCTGGAGGAGGACTCGGAGGAGTCGGACCGGGACCAGATCACCGCGATCTGCGACGCCGTCGACGAGCTCCAGAAGGAAGGGCCCGGCGACGTCCTGGTCTTCCTCTCCGGCGAGCGCGAGATCCGCGACACGGCGGACGCGCTGCTCAAGAAGAAGCTCTTCAACACCGAGATCCTGCCGCTGTACGCCAGGCTCTCCCATGCCGAGCAGCACCGGGTCTTCCAGGCGCACTCCGGCCGCCGGATCGTCCTCGCGACGAACGTCGCCGAGACCTCCCTGACCGTCCCCGGCATCAAGTACGTGATCGATCCGGGCACCGCCCGCATCTCCCGCTACTCGCACCGCACCAAGGTGCAGCGGCTGCCGATCGAGCCGGTCAGCCAGGCCAGCGCCAACCAGCGCAAGGGCCGCTGCGGCCGTACGTCGGACGGCATCTGCATCCGGCTGTACTCCGAGGACGACTTCCTCACCCGCCCGGAGTTCACGGACGCGGAGATCCTCCGTACGAACCTGGCCTCCGTCATCCTCCAGATGACCGCGGCCGGCCTCGGCGACATCGAGAAGTTCCCCTTCATCGACCCGCCGGACCACCGGAACATCCGGGACGGCGTGCAGCTCCTCCAGGAGCTCGGCGCGATCGACCCGACGGAGAAGGACCCGAAGAAGCGGCTGACGCAGCAGGGCCGGAAGCTGTCCCAGCTGCCCGTGGACCCGCGGCTCGCCCGGATGGTCCTGGAGGCCGACAAGAACGGCTGCGTCCGCGAGGTCATGGTGATCGCGGCGGCGCTCTCCATCCAGGACCCGCGCGAGCGGCCGTCCGAGAAGCAGGCGCAGGCCGACCAGCAGCACGCCCGGTTCAAGGACGAGACGAGCGACTTCCTCGCCTTCCTCAACCTGTGGCGGTACGTCCGCGAGCAGCAGCGGGAGCGCGGCTCCAGCTCCTTCCGCCGGATGTGCAAGCAGGAGTACCTGAACTTCCTGCGGATCCGCGAGTGGCAGGACATCTACGCCCAGCTGCGGACGGTCGCGAAGCAGATGGGGATCCATCTGAACGAGGAGGACGCGCCGGAGCAGTCCGTGCACGTCTCCCTGCTGTCCGGCCTGCTCTCCCACGTCGGTCTGAAGGACGTGAAGGAGAGCAAGGAGAGCCAGGGCCCGAAGCGCGAGGGCACCCGGAACGAGTACCTGGGCGCGCGCAGCGCCAAGTTCGCGATCTTCCCCGGCTCGGCGCTCTTCAAGAAGCCCCCGCGTTTCGTGATGTCCGCCGAGCTGGTGGAGACCTCGCGGCTCTGGGCCCGGGTGAACGCCCGGATCGAGCCCGAGTGGATCGAGCCGCTCGCGCAGCACCTGGTGAAGAAGACGTACAGCGAGCCGCACTGGGAGAAGGACCAGGCGGCCGTGATGGCCTTCGAGAAGGTGACGCTGTACGGCGTCCCGATCGTCGCCGACCGCAAGGTGAACTACGGGCGGATCGACCCGGAGGTCTCCCGCGACCTGTTCATCCGGAACGCGCTCGTCGAGGGCGACTGGCGCACCCACCACAAGTTCTTCGCGGACAACCGCAAGCTCCTCACCGAGGTCGAGGAGCTCGAACACCGGGCCAGGCGCCGGGACATCCTCGTCGACGACGAGACGCTCTTCGACTTCTACGACAAGCGCGTCCCCGAACACGTCGTGTCGGGTGCCCACTTCGACTCCTGGTGGAAGCACAAGCGCCGCGAGGAGCCGGAGTTCCTCGACTTCGAGCGCGAGATGCTCATCAACGAGAAGGCGGGGACGGTCACCAAGGACGACTATCCGGACTCCTGGCGCCAGGGCGCGCTGAAGTTCCGGGTGACGTACCAGTTCGAGCCGGGGGCGGACGCGGACGGCGTGACCGTCCACGTGCCGCTCCAGGTGCTCAACCAGGTGACCGACGAGGGCTTCGAGTGGCAGATCCCGGGCCTGCGCACGGAGGTCGTCACGGAGCTGATCCGCTCGCTGCCGAAGCCGATCCGCCGCCACTACGTGCCGGCGCCGAACTTCGCGACCCGCTTCCTGGACTCCGTGGTCCCCGTCCAGGAGCCGCTGGCGGGCGCGCTCGCGCGGGAGCTCCAGCGGATGGTCGGCGTCCCGGTCACGGCCGAGGACTTCGACTGGTCGAAGGTTCCCGAGCACCTCAAGGTGACCTTCCGGATCGTCGACGAGCGGCGCCGGAAGCTGGCCGAGGACAAGGACCTGGAGACGCTGCGCCTGAAGCTGCGCCCCAAGGCCCGTCAGGCGCTCTCCAAGGCCGCCGCGGCGGCGACGGGCGGCCCGGACGGCTCCGGGCCCTCCCTGGAGCGCACGGGCCTCAAGGACTGGACGATCGGGACGCTCACGAGGGTCTTCGAGACCAAGCGGGGCGGGCAGCCGGTCAAGGCGTACCCGGCGCTGGTCGACGAGGGCGATTCGGTGGCCGTGCGGCTCTTCGACTCGGAGGCCGAGCAGGCGCAGGCGATGTGGCGGGGCACCCGGAAGCTGATCATGCTGAACATCCCGGTGAACCCGGCGAAGTTCGCCTCGGACAAGCTGACCAACCAGCAGAAGCTGGCCCTGTCGTCGAACCCGCACGGCTCGATCCAGGCCCTCTTCGACGACTGCGCGACCGCCGCCGCCGACAAGCTGATCGCGGACCACGGCGGCCCGGCCTGGGACGAGGAGTCCTTCCGGAAGCTGTACGACCGGGTCCGCGCGGACCTGGTCGACACGACGGTGCGGACGGTGGGCCAGGTCCAGCAGATCCTGGCGGCCTGGCAGGCGTGCGAGCGCCGGCTGAAGTCGACGAACAGCCTGGCCCTGATCAACAACCTGACCGACGTGCGGACGCAGCTCGCCTGGCTGATGCCGGCCGGCTTCGTCACCCGTACGGGCCTGAAGCGGCTCCCGGACCTGATGCGCTACCTGGTGGCGGTGGACCGGCGGCTCCAGCAGATGCCCACCGGGGTCCAGCGGGACACCACCCGGATGGAGAAGGTCCAGGAGATGCAGGACGAGTACGCCTGGCTCCTGGAGCAGCTTCCGAAGGGGCGTCCGGTGCCTTCGGAGGTCACCGACATCCGCTGGATGATCGAGGAGCTGCGGGTGAGCTACTTCGCGCACGCGCTGGGGACGGCGTACCCGATCTCGGACAAGCGGATCGTGAAGGCGATCGACGCGGCGGCCCCGTAGAGACGCCCCGGAGGACCGTGCTCGGGACCTCACCGCCGGTGAGTTCGACCAGACCCCCTGACCTGCTGTACAGTCTGTCTCGCAAGCAACGAGGTCCTGTGGAGCAGTTGGTTAGCTCGCCACCCTGTCAAGGTGGAGGTCGCGGGTTCAAGTCCCGTCAGGATCGCTTTCACGAAGGCCCGCATCGCGAGATGCGGGCCTTCGTTGTGTTCCCGTGTCTTGACGGGGCCGCGCGCCCGCCGGTACCCCGGACTTCAGGGAATCGGGGGCCCACACCGGAGGTGGTCGCGCATGGCCGCGGCGTCCGCAGCTCGGCACGACACTCGCGCGCTGCTGCGCGCCCATCTGGCGGCCGCTTCGCGGTACGGACACCTCACCCGTCGGTGCGCGGTCTGCCATCGCCTCCTGCGGCTCGCCATGGAGGTTCCGGAGCCCGAGGAGCCGGCGGACGGCGCCGAGGACGAAAGTCCCACCGACCCGTGACCAACGGCCGGTTGGCCGCGATCCGCGAAGTGGGAGGCTGTTCCTTGGCAAGACCTCCCCAGTGTGACGGGTGTCACTGAAAGAGTTTCAGAAACCCCTGCACTTACACCCTCCCTACACCGCCCGGATTTAATATGTGCAATTGCACCACCCTGGAGAGAGTGTGGCGCGGGGCACAAAAAAGATCGCGCTGGACCCGGCGGAGTCCAGCGCGATCGTTGACGAAGACCTGTTGGGGCAGGAGTCCGTCGGCAGTACTAGGGGTGGGCGACCGGATTGGGGGATCCGGACGGGCCCGGTGTTACGGGGTGTTGCAGGGTCCTGCGGGGTTCTGCGCGACCTCAGGCCTCGCTGCGCTGCTGCGGAATACCCGCCAGCAGAGCGCGAACCTCGGCCTCGCGATACCGGCGGTGCCCACCCAGGGTGCGGATGGACGTGAGCTTGCCGGCCTTGGCCCAACGGGTCACCGTCTTCGGGTCCACGCGGAACATCGTGGCAACCTCGGCAGGGGTCAGCAGCGGCTCGGCATCAGGGGTGCGAGCGGTCATGAGCGGCCTCCTCGGGAGAACCGAACCAATCTCGGTTCTTTCCTCTAAATTCTGCACCTTGACCCGCGTTGCCCGAAATGGCAGAAGCGGGCCGAGTCGGTTATAGGACGAACGGCTTGTCCTCGGCACTACAACTACACCATCCGTCCAGCCGCGTCGGCCAAACCGATGGAATTGCCCTCGCAGGTGTTCATCAGCGGCGGAAGTCGACTGACCATGCCATAACGGACAGTCACGCCACTGTGACGATCAGTCACAGAGCGATCAGGAGTCCTCAGACCCCCCATAGAGTGCAATGCTGAGCGTTCCGCCCGAACTTGGGCGGAAGGAACCCTCCCCGGACTCCTTGTCCTATTTTGGCACGAGGGTGGGTGATGGGCGCAAGAGTGCGTTACGTGCTGTCCGTCACGCTTGAGCCAAAGGCCCGGATCAGGACCAACGACCTCACCCCATCGGTGCGAAAGACCCGGCCAATGGAAACCGGCCACGCCCTCAAGATCATTTACACCCGCCGGACATGTCTTGTCGATACCTACCTGACGAACTTGTCCGACTGATGTCAGTTCGCGTAACGGAGGTCCCTGACCTTCCGCCAGCGCTCCGCGAGCCGCCCGTACACCTCGCTCGCCGCCTCGCCGTTCCCCGCCCGCAGCGCGGCGATCCCCTCCGCCAGCTGCGCCGCCGAGCGGTCCTCCGCCAGCCACCCGGCCGGCATCACGTGCACCAGACCGCCGAAGTCCAGCTCCACGAGCGCCCTCGGATGGAACTCCTCCAGCCAGCGCCCCACCTCGATCAGACCCTCCGTCATCGGACCGTCGTCGATCGACTCCCGCAACGCCTTCAGAGCCCGCGCCAGCCGCCGCCGCGCCTGCGCCATCGTCGTCCGGTACCGCAGCACCGGCGCCCGGCCCGCCTCCGTGCTCCCGGCCTCCCCCGGCTCGTACTCCCGGTCCTCGTCCCCGAAGAGCGCGAACCAGCGCAGCGGCACCTGCCAGACCCCGGTACGGATCCACGGCCGGGCGTCCGGGTTCCGGCTCAGCCAGCGCTCGTAGTCGCCCGCCACCTGCGACCGGACCACCGGCGGCAGCATCGCGTCCAGCACCGACGCCGGGTACGGGCCCGCCGCCAGCTCCTCCAGGGCCAGCCAGCCGCGCAGCCGGGTCCGCCACGGGCAGATCACCACCACCCCGTCCAGATGCGCGACGAAGGCCTCCCCGCTCTCGTGCACCGGCACCGGCACCGGGGGCGTCGGCAGCAGGTCCGCGAGCGAGCGGCGCAGCTCCTCCTGCGCCCCCGGGGTGCGGGCCCGGCGCGCGTACCGGGCCCAGTGGGACCGCTCCGGCTCGGGGAACGCGGCCAGCGGCTCGTACACCCGCAGATAGGACGCGTAGGGAACGGGGACCGTGGAGGCGACCGACATGTCGCAAATCCTTCCACGGAGGTACTCCGGGAGGGGGTGATCCTGAGCACTGCGGCCGATCTACGCCCAGGTAGGACTTACTCTCTTCCCGATCTGGTCCTCCCCCACCCACAGGGAGGACCGAAACCGCCGCTTCGTACTTGGGAGTCACCACCGTGACCGATGTGACCGGCGTTCCTGTCGACGTACTCAACACCCTGTTCCACTCGGAGCAGGGTGGCCACGAGCAAGTCGTGCTCTGTCAGGACCGCGCCACCGGCCTCAAGGCCGTCATCGCCCTCCACTCCACCGCCCTGGGCCCCGCCCTCGGCGGCACCCGCTTCTACCCGTACGCCACCGAGGCCGAGGCGATCGCCGACGCGCTCAACCTGTCGCGCGGCATGTCGTACAAGAACGCCATGGCCGGACTCGACCTGGGCGGCGGCAAGGCCGTCATCATCGGCGACCCGGAGCAGATCAAGACCGAGGAGCTCCTCCTCGCCTACGGCCGCTTCGTCGCCTCCCTCGGCGGCCGGTACGTCACGGCCTGCGACGTCGGCACCTACGTCGCCGACATGGACGTCGTCGCCCGCACCAACCAGTGGACCACCGGCCGCTCCCCCGAGAACGGCGGCGCCGGCGACTCCTCCGTCCTCACCGCCTTCGGCGTCTTCCAGGGCATGCGCGCCGCCGCGCAGACCGTGTGGGGCGACCCGACCCTGCGCGGCCGCAAGGTCGGCGTCGCGGGCGTCGGCAAGGTCGGCCACTACCTCGTCGAGCACCTCCTGGAGGACGGCGCCGAGGTCGTGATCACCGATGTGCGCGAGGAGTCGGTGCGCCGGATCACCGACAAGCACCCGCAGGTCACCGTGGTCGCCGACACCGACGCGCTCATCCGCGTCGAGGGCCTCGACGTCTACGCGCCCTGCGCGCTGGGCGGCGCCCTCAACGACGAGACCGTCCCGGTCCTCACCGCGAAGATCGTCTGCGGCGCGGCCAACAACCAGCTGGCCCACCCGGGCGTCGAGAAGGACCTGGAGGCGCGTGGCATCCTCTACGCGCCCGACTACGTGGTCAACGCCGGTGGCGTGATCCAGGTCGCCGACGAGCTGCACGGCTTCGACTTCGACCGCTGCAAGGCGAAGGCCACGAAGATCTTCGACACCACCCTGGAGATCTTCGCACGTGCGAAGTCCGACGGCATTCCGCCGGCCGCCGCGGCCGACCGGATCGCCGAGCAGCGCATGGCGGACGCCCGCCGCGCCTGACCCGCGCCCGGCAGTACGGAGGGCCGGCCCGCCGCCGGGGGAGACTTCGCTCACGCCCATCGGCGGGTCGGCGCTCAAGAAGAGGTTAAAATCGCGATTGACCAGCGAGGAGAGGGCACCTCGAAGGTTCTGTACCGGGGTATGTGATGCGCGCGGCGTACCGTAGACCCACGGAAACAGGTACCGTTGAAGCCCTACGGACCGGTCTCTCTGTCGAGAGTCCGTTCCGAATCATGAACGCGTGTCAAGACTCTGGGGCCGAAGAGCCCCGTCACCGAGGGGGTCGAGCCATGGGGCGCGGCCGGGCAAAGGCCAAGCAGACCAAGGTCGCCCGCCAGCTGAAGTACAGCAGCGGCGGGACAGACCTGACGCGTCTGGCCAATGAGCTGGGCGCTTCGACTTCGAGCCAGCCGCCGAATGGCGAGCCGTTCGAGGACGACGACGAGGAAGACGACCCGTACGCCCAGTACGCGGATCTCTACAACACGGACGACGAGGACGAGGACGACGAGTCCGGTCCGAGTTCGTCCCCGCGTCGCGCTTGACCTTCTGAATCGCAACACCGAAACCCGGACCGGGGTCACCCGTCCGGGTTTCTGTGCTGTCCGCGTAGGGATGCCGTCCGCGTACGGATGCTGCCGGAAGCGGATACGCAGACGGGGCGCCCCTTCGGAGCGCCCCGCCCGTGAACTTCCTACTTGGCGTAGTCGCCGACCAGCTCGGCGCCCGTCGTGTGCGCCCCGCGCTCGGTGATCTCGCCCGCGACCCAGGCCTCGACCCCGCGGTCCTCCAGGGTCGCCAGGGCCACGTCCACGGACTCGGCCGGCACGACGGCCATCATGCCGACGCCCATGTTCAGGGTCTTCTCCAGCTCCAGGCGCTCCACCTGACCGGCCTTGCCGACCAGGTCGAAGATCGCGCCCGGCGTCCAGGTCGAGCGGTCGACCGTGGCGTGCAGCCCGTCCGGGATGAC
Source organism: Streptomyces sp. NPDC002463 (assembly GCF_042889835.1). NCBI lineage: Bacteria > Bacillati > Actinomycetota > Actinomycetes > Kitasatosporales > Streptomycetaceae > Streptomyces > Streptomyces sp. NPDC002463. The sequence goes on along the minus strand of NZ_JBIARL010000007.1, from coordinate 337,588 downwards.
CCGGGCCAGGTTGGCGGCCAGGCCGCCGCCCGTGATGTGGCTGAAGGCGTGGACGTCCGTGGTCCGGGTGAGGGCCAGGCAGTCCAGCGAGTAGATCTTCGTGGGCTCCAGGAGCTCCTCGCCGAGCGTCCGGCCGAGCTCCTCGACCTGCTGGTCGAGGGTCATGCCGGCGCGGTCGAAGACCACGTGGCGGACGAGCGAGTACCCGTTGGAGTGAAGGCCCGAGGACGCCATGGCGATGACCGCGTCCCCCGTACGGATGCGGTCCGCGCCGAGCAACCGGTCGTACTCCACGACACCCGTGCCCGCGCCGGCGACGTCGAAGTCGTCCGGGCCGAGGAGGCCCGGGTGCTCCGCCGTCTCGCCGCCGACCAGGGCGCAGCCGGCCAGGACGCAGCCCTCGGCGATGCCCTTGACGATGGCGGCGACCCGCTCGGGGTGGACCTTGCCGACGCAGATGTAGTCGGTCATGAAGAGCGGCTCGGCGCCGCAGACGACGATGTCGTCCATGACCATCGCGACCAGGTCGTGGCCGATCGTGTCGTACACGCCCATCTGGCGGGCGATGTCGACCTTCGTGCCGACGCCGTCGGTCGCCGAGGCGAGCAGCGGACGCTCGTAGCGCTTGAGGGCGGAGGCGTCGAAGAGGCCGGCGAAGCCGCCGAGGCCACCGAGGACCTCGGGGCGCTGCGTCTTCTTCACCCACTCCTTCATGAGCTCGACGGCGCGGTCGCCCGCTTCGATGTCGACGCCCGCGGAGGCGTAGGAGGCACCGGTGGTCTCAGACATGGGTGAGAACTTTCGTGTCGTCGTACAGCTCGTGCTGCTCGTACCGCCCGTGCCGCGGGTCGCGGCACGGGCGGTGGGGGTCTTACGGGCGACGGAGCGCGTCGGAGGCCGCGGTGGCGGCCGGGCCGGCGGCCAGCTCGGTCTCCAGGAGCTGCTTGCCGAGCAGCTCGGGGTCCGGCAGCTCCATCGGGTACTCGCCGTCGAAGCAGGCACGGCAGAGGTTCGGCTTCTGGATCGTGGTCGCCTCGATCATCCCCTCGAGGGAGATGTACGAGAGCGAGTCCGCGCCCAGCGACTTGCCGATCTCGTCGACCGACATCCCGTTGGCGATCAGCTCCGCGCGGGTCGCGAAGTCGATGCCGAAGAAGCAGGGCCACTTGACCGGCGGCGAGGAGATCCGGATGTGGACCTCGGCCGCACCGGCCTCGCGGAGCATCCGGACCAGGGCGCGCTGGGTGTTGCCGCGGACGATCGAGTCGTCGACGACCACGAGCTTCTTCCCCTTGATGACTTCCTTGAGGGGGTTCAGCTTCAGCCGGATGCCCAGCTGGCGGATGGTCTGGGAGGGCTGGATGAAGGTGCGCCCGACGTAGGCGTTCTTCACCAGGCCGGCGCCGAAGGGAATGCCCGAGGCCTCCGCGTAGCCGATGGCGGCGGGGGTGCCGGACTCCGGCGTCGCTATCACCAGGTCGGCCTCGACGGGCGCCTCCTTGGCGAGGCGGCGGCCCATCTCCACGCGGGAGAGGTACACGTTCCGCCCGGCGATGTCCGTGTCCGGGCGGGCCAGGTACACGTACTCGAAGACACAGCCCTTGGGCTTCGCTTCCGCGAATCGCGAGGTGCGGATGCCGTTCTCGTCGATCGCGATCATCTCGCCCGGCTCGACCTCGCGGACGAAGCTGGCGCCGCAGATGTCGAGGGCGGCGGACTCGGACGCGACGACCCAGCCGCGCTCCAGACGGCCGAGGACCAGCGGGCGGATGCCCTGCGGGTCACGGGCCGCGTAGAGCGTGTGCTCGTCCATGAAGACGAGGGAGAAGGCGCCCCGGACCTCGGGGAGGACCTTCGCGGCCGCCTGCTCGATGGTGAGCGGCGTGCCGTCCTCGTCCACCTGGCCCGCGAGGAGCGCGGTGACCAGGTCGGTGTCGTTGGTGGCGGCGACCTGGGTCGCGCGGCCTTCCCTCTTGGGCAGGTCGGCGACCATCTCGGCGAGCTGCGCCGTGTTCACCAGGTTGCCGTTGTGGCCGAGCGCGATCGAGCCGTGGGCGGTCGCCCGGAACGTCGGCTGCGCGTTCTCCCACACGGAAGCCCCGGTGGTCGAGTAGCGGGCGTGACCGACCGCGATATGACCCTGGAGGGAACCGAGAGAAGTCTCGTCGAAGACCTGGGAGACGAGTCCCATGTCCTTGAAGACGAGGATCTGGGAGCCATTGCTTACCGCGATTCCCGCGGATTCCTGGCCCCGATGCTGGAGGGCGTAGAGCCCGAAGTACGTGAGCTTTGCGACCTCTTCACCCGGAGCCCAGACACCGAAGACGCCACAAGCGTCCTGGGGGCCTTTCTCACCGGGGAGCAGATCGTGATTGAGTCGACCGTCTCCGCGTGGCACGTTTCCGAGTGTAGACGGGCTCGACCACTGGTCCGAATTGAGGAAATGTGGAGGTGGCGGCCCTCGTGCGATCGCACGAAATGATCAACTCCCGCTTGGAGAGGCCTACGAAGCAGGCGGGGTAAGGGATTCCGGCCCCCGGGCCCCGGAGAGCGGACGCTCGTACCAGGGCCGGGGCGGTCCCGCGATGTGACGGACGCCGCAGTCGGCGGCCGCTCAGCGGGCGGTCGGGGTCGCCGTGAGGCCCTCTCCCGAGGCGTCGGTGAGGGTCAGCGTTCGGTGGTTCAGCCGATAGGTCAGCGGCCCGTCGAGGAGCTCGTACAGCCGCGTCTCCAGCGTCATCTGCGGGGGCGTGCAGATCATCCGGGTCGTCGCCGCCGGGCCCTCGACGGTGAGGGTGCGGGCCTTCTCGTCGACGCGGGCGTGCGCGGAGAAGTTGTTGCAGCCCAGGTTCCCGGTGACCCGGCCGTCGGCGCCGACCGTGAACCGCGCCTTCGCCCCGCTGCCGGCGGGCAGGGAGGAGGCCGTGTCCTTCGAGACCAGTCCGTCGATCTTCCAGGTGGTGCCGAGCAGCGGGACGGCCGGCTCGGCGGTCAGCTCCACGCTGTTGCGCCCGTCGGCCGAGGCGAGCCGCAGGCCGTCGCCCTTCATCGTCCCCTTCAGCGAGCCGGTGAAGGCCTTGAGGAACTCCGTCTCGAAGCGCCCCCGGTCGCCGGAGCAGGCCATGCCGGTCATCTCGGCCGGAGAAACGATGAGGGTGTCGCCCCGGATCGCAAGGGCGGCGCCGAAGGTGTTGCAGCCGCTGTTCCCCCCGAGGTCGTCCTCCTTGAAGTCGACGCGCGCGCCGCCGGGCGCGACGGACCTGACGCCGTCGACCGTGACGGCGTCGACCGTCCAGTACGTGCCGGCGACCGGCAGGTCCGGGGAGACGGTGTCCGCGCCGCCGGAACCGGCGCCTCCCTCCGTACCGCAGGCCGTGAGCAGGAGGAGGGGAACCAGGACGGCGAGTGCGCGTGGCTTCGGCATGCCGGTGGGACGGAGGGAGCGGCCGTACGGTTCCTGCGGCTAGCCCATGAGGGGCAGCAGGTCCTTCAGGTCCGCCCGCTCGCCGCTCGCGCTCACGTGGGCCGCGTCCAGCTCCGCCGCCCACTCCGTACGGCCCGTGGCGAGCCTGAGCCAGGTCAGCGGGTCCGTCTCCACCACGTTCGGCGGGGTGCCCCGGGTGTGCCGGGGCCCCTCCGCGCACTGCACCACCGCGTACGGCGGGATCCGCACCTCGACCGCCCCGCCCGGCGCCTTCTGCGCGAGCGCGTCGGCGAGCAGCCGGGTGCAGGCGGCGAGGGCCTGGCGGTCGTACGGGACGTCGGCGCCGGTCGCCGCGTTCAGGTCGTCGGTGTGGACGACGAGCTCGACGGTCCGGGTCACGAGGAAGTCCCCGAGCCGCATCGCGCCGAAGCGCGTCGGGACGAGCCGCTCGTCGGAGACGGCCCCGATCGCCTCCTCGTACCCCGCGAGGGTCTCCGCGCAGAGCGCCGGCAGGTCGCCCGCGTCGATCGCCCGGGTGTCCTCGTCGATGCTCCCCGCCGCCGTCGCCGTCGCCAGGGGCCAGTCGACCAGGGCGAGTTCCCGCTTCTCCGGCTCCGGCTCCGCGAGCCTCCGGGTCAGGGAGGCGAGCACCATCGTCAGATGTGCCGCAAGGTCCCGTACGGTCCACTCCCCGAGCCGCGTCGGCCCGTCCAGCTGCTCGGGCGTCAGCGCCGTCACCGCCTCCCGTACGTGCCGGAACTGGGCGAGGACGGCCGCCCTGGTCTTGGCGGAGTCGTAGCTGCGGGCGCGCTTCTTGGCAGGTGGCATGGCCCGAGGCTAGCCCCGAGACTGGAGGGAAGGAGCCAATCGCAGCGAAAGCAGGCGACGGGACCATGACCCATCACGAGCACCCCCATGCCGCTCTGGTGCGCCGGGGCTACGAGGCGTTCGGCAAGGCCGACATGGAGACGCTGGCCTCGATGATGACCAGCGACTGCACCCAGCACGTGCCCGGCGAGAGCCAGATCTCCGGGCACTACAAGGGCCGGGACAACATCCTCGGCGGCTACTACCGCATGCTCGGCGAGCTGAGCGGCGGCACGATCCGCGTCGAGCTGAAGGGCGTGTACGTGGACGGCCGCGGCCACGTCATCTCCACGCACCGCTTCTTCGCCGAGCGCGGCGACCGCGGCATCGAGATGGACGGCGGACTGTTCTTCACGCTCGTCGGCGACAAGATCTCCGACATCGACGAGTGCGTCGCCGACATCGTGGAGACGGACTCGTTCTGGGGCACGGGCTGACACGACGGAGCCCCCGCCCTTTCCAGGACGGGGGCTCCGTTCCGTACGGACACGGGGACCGATCAGACCAGCAGGCCCGGGATCGTCGCCTCGTGCGCCTCGCGCAGCTCCGTGAGGGAGAGCGTGAACTCGCCCTGCACGTCCACCGCGTCGCCGTCGACGACACCGATCCGGGTCGCCGGCAGACCCCGCGCACCGCACATGTCGGTGAAGCGGAGCTCCTCGCTGCGCGGGACGGCGACGACCGCACGGCCCGCCGACTCGCTGAAGAGGAACGTGAAGGCGTCCAGGCCCTCGGGGACGACCAGGCGCGCGCCGTTCCCGCCGCGCAGGCAGGACTCGACGACCGCCTGCACGAGACCGCCGTCGGACAGGTCGTGCGCCGCGTCGATCATGCCGTCGCGCGAGGCCGAGATCAGGATCTCGCCGAGCAGCTTCTCCCGGTCGAGGTCCACGGCCGGCGGCATGCCGCCGAGGTGCTGGTGGATCACCTCGGACCAGGCGGACCCGCCGAACTCCTCCTTGGTGTCGCCCAGCAGGTAGAGGAGCTGGCCCTCTTCCGCGAAGGCGATGGGGGTACGGCGGTTGACGTCGTCGATCACACCGAGGACGGCCACGACGGGCGTCGGGTGGATCGCGACCTCACCGGTCTGGTTGTAGAGGGAGACGTTGCCGCCCGTGACCGGGGTGCCCAGCTGGAGGCAGCCGTCCGCGAGACCACGGGTGGCCTCGGCGAACTGCCACATCACGGCCGGGTCCTCGGGCGAACCGAAGTTCAGGCAGTCCGAGATCGCCAGCGGCTTCGCACCGGAGGCGGCGACGTTGCGGTACGCCTCCGCGAGCGCGAGCTGCGCACCCGTGTACGGGTCGAGCTTGGCGTACCGGCCGTTGCCGTCGGTCGCCATGGCCACGCCGAGGTTGGTCTCCTCGTCGATGCGGACCATGCCCGCGTCCTCGGGCTGCGCCAGGACCGTGTTGCCCTGCACGAACCGGTCGTACTGGTCCGTGATCCAGGACTTCGAGGCCTGGTTCGGGGAGGAGACGAGCTTGAGGACCTGGTCCTTCAGCTCGGCGCCGTCCTGCGGCCGGGGCAGCTTGCCGGCGTCGTCGGCCTGGAGCGCGTCCTGCCAGTCCGGGCGCGCGAACGGCCGGTGGTAGGTCGGGCCCTCGTGGGCGACGGAGCGCGGCGGGACGTCGACGATCTGCTCGCCGTGCCAGAAGATCTCCAGGCGCTCGCCGTCCGTCACCTCACCGATGACGACCGCGATGACGTCCCACTTCTCGCAGATCTCGAGGAAGCGGTCGACGTGCTCGGGCTCGACGATCGCGCACATGCGCTCCTGCGACTCGCTCATGAGGATCTCCTCAGGAGAGAGCGTCGCGTCGCGCAGGTGCACCTTCTCCAGGTCGACCCGCATGCCGCCGGAACCGGCGGAGGCCAGCTCGGACGTGGCGCAGGAGAGCCCGGCACCGCCGAGGTCCTGGATGCCCGCGACGAGCTTCTCCTTGAAGATCTCCAGGGTGCACTCGATGAGGAGCTTCTCCTGGAAGGGGTCGCCGACCTGGACGGCGGGGCGCTTGGCCGGCTTGGTGTCGTCGAAGGTCTCGGACGCGAGGACCGAGACGCCGCCGATGCCGTCGCCGCCCGTGCGGGCGCCGTACAGGATGACCTTGTTGCCGGGGCCGGAGGCCTTGGCGAGGTGGATGTCCTCGTGCTTCATCACGCCGATGCAGCCGGCGTTGACCAGCGGGTTGCCCTGGTAGCAGGAGTCGAAGACGACCTCGCCGCCGATGTTCGGCAGGCCCAGGCAGTTGCCGTAGCCGCCGATGCCGGCGACGACACCGGGCAGCACGCGCTTGGTGTCGGGGTGGTCGGCCGCGCCGAAGCGCAGCGGGTCGACGACCGCGACCGGGCGGGCGCCCATGGCGAGGATGTCGCGGACGATGCCGCCGACGCCGGTGGCCGCGCCCTGGTAGGGCTCGATGTACGAGGGGTGGTTGTGCGACTCGACCTTGAAGGTGACCGCGTACCCCTGGCCGACGTCGACGACGCCCGCGTTCTCGCCGATGCCGACGAGCATGGCGTCGTTCTCGGGGGTCTTCTCGCCGAACTGCTTCAGGTGGACCTTGCTGCTCTTGTAGGAGCAGTGCTCGGACCACATGACGGAGTACATGGCGAGCTCGGCGCCGGTGGGACGGCGGCCGAGGATCTCGCGGATGCGCGCGTACTCGTCCTCCTTGAGGCCGAGCTCCTTCCAGGGCTGCTCGCTGTCCGGCGTCTCGCTCGCGTGCTTGACGGTGTCGAGGCTCATCAGGCGTTGACCAGCTTCTTGAGGATCGAGGTGAAGAAACCGAGGCCGTCCGTCTTGCCGGTGCCGATCAGCGGCTCGACGGCGTGCTCCGGGTGCGGCATGAGGCCGACCACGTTGCCCGCGGCGTTGGTGATGCCCGCGATGTCGCGCAGCGAGCCGTTGGGGTTCATGTCCAGGTAGCGGAAGGCCACCCGCCCCTCGGCCTCCAGCTCGTCGAGCGTGCGCTCGTCGGCGACGTACCGGCCGTCCATGTTCTTGAGCGGGACCTCGATCTCCTGGCCCTCGGTGTAGTCCGAGGTCCAGGCGGTCTCCGCGTTCTCCACCCGCAGCTTCTGGTCGCGGCAGATGAAGTGGAGGTGGTTGTTGCGCAGCATCGCGCCCGGCAGCAGGTGGGCCTCGGTGAGGATCTGGAAGCCGTTGCAGATGCCGAGGACGGGCATGCCCGCCTTCGCCTGCTCGATGATCGACTCCATCACCGGCGAGAAGCGGGAGATGGCTCCGGCCCGCAGGTAGTCGCCGTAGGAGAAACCGCCGGCGAGGACCACGGCGTCGACCTGCTTGAGGTCCTTGTCCCGGTGCCAGAGCGACACGGGCTCGGCGCCCGCGAGGCGGGCGGCACGCAGCGCGTCCTGGTCGTCGAGCGTTCCGGGGAACGTGACGACGCCGATGCGTGCGGTCACGACTCCACCTTCACGATGAAGTCTTCGATCACGGTGTTGGCAAGGAAGGTTTCGGCCATCTCATGGATGCGGGCGAGGGCGGCGTCGTCGACCGGTCCCTCCACCTCCAGCTCGAAGCGCTTCCCCTGACGGACGTCGGCGATTCCGGCGAATCCCAGGCGAGGCAGTGCACGCTGCACCGCCTGCCCCTGAGGGTCGAGGATCTCCGGCTTGAGCATGACGTCGACTACGACGCGTGCCACTGGCACTCCCGGTGGTGTGTTGCGTGGGCGGTTCCCTCAGCGTACCTGCCTCCAAATTCTACGCGGGTAGAGATCTGAAGGATCCTACAAAAGCCCGGTTCAGAGCGGTGTGCGTCACACGAACACCCTCCACGCGCCCGACACACACTCCCCGCAAAATTCCAGTGAAATATTGCGGACCGCATTGCACCGGGACACGCTGAAACAATTGGCAGGGCTTCACAATGCGACGCCTGCCGCTGTACAAAGGAATCCAGAAGAAAGCAGCATTGTCCCGGCACAGCCGTACGGTCGGCATCGCCGCACGTCAGGGGCGCCACAAGCGCCCTACCGGCCCCGGCGGCCGCAGGAAAGGACCGATATCCGTGGCTCAGCGTGTGGTGGTCACTCTCTCCGACGACATCGACGGCGGAGAAGCGGCTGAAACGGTCGCGTTCGGCCTCGACGGGAAGATGTACGAGATCGACCTGAATGCTGCCAATGCAAAGAAACTCCGCAAGGCCCTCGCGCCCTACCTCGCCGCCGGCCGCAAGCTGCCGGCCCGTGTGACGGCCGGCCGCGGCACCTCCGCGGCCTCGTACACGCACACCGCCCTCGCCCCCGACCCGGCGGCGGTCCGCGCCTGGGCCCAGTCCAACAAGATGGACGTGCCCGCCCGCGGCCGGATCCCGAGGCGCGTCTACGAGGCCTTCCGCGCGGCGAGCTGACCGGTCGGCCACCGGGGGGGCGCACCCCCGGCTCCGACCGGGGCCGGAGGCGATTTGCATTGCACCCCCCATGATCCGGTAGAGTCTGGATCACGCCGAGGGGCGAGGCCGAAAAAGCCGAGTCCCCAGCAGCGTGCGGGTGTAGTTCAGTAGCAGAACAGCCCCCTTCCAGGGGGAAGGCGCAGTGTGCAATCCCTGTCACCCGCTCTGCGAGAAACGCGTTACCGACCACTCCGGTGGATCAGGTAGAGTGGTGCTCGCACCGAGCAGCGAAAGCTGACCGGTAGCAATGCGGACGTGGCTCAGTTGGTAGAGCATCACCTTGCCAAGGTGAGGGTCGCGAGTTCGAATCTCGTCGTCCGCTCAGGGAGTGCGAAGGCCCCGGTTCTCAGGAACCGGGGCCTTCGTCGTATCCCCACTCCCTCTCTCCTCGCTCCCCCATGACATTTGTCAGCGGGACCGGTGACGGCGCGCACTGCCCGGGCGCGGAAAGCGGCGAAACCCTGGAGCCATGACTCCAGCGATCGAGGCGACCGGCCTGAGCCGCAGTTACGACGGCGGTTTCGAGGCGGTGCGCGGCATCTCCCTCTCCGTGCCCCGGGGCGAGGTCTTCGCCCTGCTCGGCACCAACGGCGCCGGCAAGACCTCCACCGTCGAACTCCTGGAGGGCCTCGCCGCCCCGACCGGCGGCACCGCCCGCGTCCTCGGACACGACCCGCACCGCGAGCGGTCCGTCGTCCGCCCGCGCATCGGCGTCATGCTCCAGGAGGGCGGCTTCCCCTCCGACCTCACCGTCATCGAGACCGTACGGATGTGGGCCGGCTGCACCAGCGGCGCCCGGCCCGCCGGCGAGGCCCTCGGCGCCGTCGGTCTCGCCGGCCGCGAGAAGGTGCGGATCAAGCAGCTGTCCGGCGGCGAACGCCGCCGCCTCGACCTCGCCTGCGCCCTCCTCGGCCGCCCCGAGGTCCTCTTCCTCGACGAGCCCACCACCGGACTCGACGCCGAGGGCCGCCGCGACACCTGGGAACTCGTCCGCGCCCTGCGCGCCGGCGGCACCACCGTCCTGCTCACCACGCACTACCTGGAGGAGGCCGAGGCGCTCGCCGACCGGCTCGCGATCATGCACCGGGGCCGGATCGTCCTCTCCGGCACTCCCGCCGAGGTCACCGCCGCCCAGCCCGCCCGGATCCGCTTCACGCTCCCCGCCGGCGTGTCCGCCGCCCGGCTGCCGCTCGGGCTGAAGGCCGCCGCCGACGGCGACCGGATCGAGATCCGCACCCACGCCCTCCAGGACGACCTCACCGAACTCCTCGGCTGGGCCCACGACCACGGCGTCCGGCTCGACGGGCTCGACGCCCGCTCCGCCTCCCTCGAAGAGGCCTTCCTCGACATCGCCTCCCGCACGGGGGACGCCCCCGCCGGCCCGAAGGAGTACGTGACCCGATGAGTGCGCCGACCACGCAGAGCACACCCGTCCCCACCGCCGGCCGGCGATCCACCACCCTCACCCGGCTCACCGCCCTCGGCCGGGCCGAACTCACCCTCCTCGGCCGCAACCGCAACAACCTCTTCGTCGCGGCCGCCATGCCGCTGCTGATGATCTTCGTACTGCGGTCCTCGCTCAAGAACGTCGACGAAGCCACCCTCGGAATCTCCCCCGGCGCCGCCATCCTCATCGGCGGCACCGGCATGGTCCTGCTGCTCGTCGTCTACATGAGCCTCACCTCCAGCCTCGTCGCCCGCCGCGAGGAACTCGTCCTCAAGCGGCTGCGCACCGGCGAGGCCACCGACACCGAGATCCTCACCGGCACCGCCCTGCCCGCCACCGCCATCGCCCTCGTCCAGTGCGCGGTCCTCACCGTCGGCGGCTTCACGCTCCTCGGCGCCGACGCCCCCGCCCGCCCCGACCTGCTCGTCCTCGGCCTCGCCGCCGCGATCGTGCTGCTCGCCGGGCTCGCCGCCCTCACCACCACCGTCACCCGCACCGTCGAGAGCGTCGGCCTCACCACCCTGCCGCTCTTCCTCCTCTCCTCCTTCGGCTCCGGCCTCTTCGTCCCCCGCGACGCCCTGCCCGGCCTCGCCGCCGACCTCGCCCAACTGCTCCCGCTCAGCGGCGCCATGGAGTTCGTACGGGCCGGCTGGCTCGGCACCGCCCACGCGGACGGCCTGCTCACCGCCGCGCTCAATACAGTGGCGTGGGGCGTCCTGACGGGGTGGGCGGTCCGCCGCTGGTTCCGCTGGGAGCCCCGGCGCTAGGACGGGACCGGAGGGGGACGGGACACGATGTCCGCGATGACGGGATGGTGGTCACGGCGCAGCGTCGCCGGGAAGGTCGAGCTGTACACCCGGTGGACCTTCCACCTCATGGCCCCGGTCGAGATCCTCGCGTTCGGCGGCGCCCCGCTGAGCAGCGGCGGGCGCAGCGGGCTCGGCACGGGCGGAGCGCTCGGCCTGGCCCTGTGGGTCCTGGTCCACGCCGTGCTCTGCGGGGTGCTCGTCTCCCGCGCCCTCGACCACACCACCGGCACGCGGCCTCGCCCCGTCCGGCTCGCCGCCGCCCTCGCCGGCGCCACCGTCCTCGCGAACCTCGTCGTCTCCGGCCTCTGGGCGGCCGGGGTGCTGACCGACGCCTCCGTCGTCGCGAGCGTGCTCGTCGGCACCTCGGTCTTCACCACCGGCGCGCTCGTCTTCTGCCTGGACCGGGTGCGGCACATGGCGTACGCGGTCGCCGGCACCGCCGTCGCCGCCGCGCTGCCCGTCACCGCCTTCGGCCACGGCGCCCCGGAGGGCCTGGTCACCCTGGTCGGCGTCCTCGTCGGCGGCGGCGCCTACGCCTCCGCCTGCGGCTTCTCCTCCTGGCTGCTCGACGTCGTCCAGGAGCTGGAACGCTCCCGGGACCTCAAGGCCCGGCTCGCCGTCGCCGAGGAGCGGCTCCGCTTCGGCCGCGACCTGCACGACGTCATGGGCCGCAACCTCTCGGTGATCGCGCTCAAGAGCGAACTGGCCGTCCAGCTCGCCCGGCGCGGCCGCCCCGAGGGCGTGGACCAGATGGTCGAGGTCCAGCGGATCGCCCAGGAGTCCCAGCGGGAGGTGCGGGAGGTCGTCCGCGGCTACCGGGAGGCCGACCTGCGGATCGAGCTGGAGGGCGCCCGCGGGGTCCTCGACGCCGCCGGCATCGACTGCGCCGTCGACGCCCCCGCCCTCGACCTGCCCGCCGGGGTGCAGTCCGCGCTCGCCTGGGTCGTCCGCGAGACGACGACGAACGTCCTGCGGCACGGCGACGCGCGGCGCTGCGCGATCGCCCTGCGGGCGGAGGCCGGCGGGGTGCTGCTCACCGTCGAGAACGACGGCGCGGAGGCGGCGGTCCCGGCCGTACGGGACGGGTCGGCGGCCGGCGCGGGCTCCGGGCTCGCCGGGCTGCGGGAGCGGCTCGGCGCGGTGGACGGCACCTTGGACGCGGGCCCTTCGGGACCGGACGGGTTCCGCGTGACGGCGCGCGTGCCGCTGCCGCGTCACATCGCGGAGGACGTGCGTCCCACCGCTCCGTGACCGTCCGTCGCCCCCGTACGACCGCGAACCCCATGAACTCCGGGATCCAGGAGGAACGAACCCCATGACCGTGCGGGTGCTGCTCGCCGACGACGAGCACCTCATCCGGGGCGCGCTCGCCGCCCTGCTCGCCCTGGAGGACGACCTCGTCGTCGTCGCCGAGGCCGCCACCGGGCCCGAGGCGCTCGCCATGGCCCGGGCCCACCGCCCCGACGTCGCGGTGCTCGATCTCCAGATGCCAGGGGCGGACGGTGTGACGGTCGCCACATCGATCCGGGACGAACTCCCCTCCTGCCGCACCATGATCGTGACGAGTCACGGCCGCCCCGGGCACCTCAAGCGGGCCCTCGCCGCGGGCGTCCGCGGCTTCCTCCCGAAGACCGTCAGCGCCCAGCGGCTCGCCGAGCTGATCCGTACCGTCCACGCCGGAAACCGTTATGTGGACCCGGAGTTGGCGGCCGACGCCATCGCCGCCGGGGACTCTCCGCTGACCGCGCGCGAGGCCGAAGTGCTCGAATGCGCGGCCGACGGAGCCCCCGTCGCGGAGATCGCCCGACGCACCTCGCTCTCCCCCGGAACCGTCCGCAACTACCTCTCCTCGGCCGCCGCGAAGCTCGGCGCGGAGAACCGTCACACCGCGGTGCGTCTCGCGCGCTCCAAAGGATGGGTATAGTTAGCAGCGCGCTACGGCGCATGCGGACGTGGCTCAGTTGGTAGAGCATCACCTTGCCAAGGTGAGGGTCGCGAGTTCGAATCTCGTCGTCCGCTCCATGAAGAAGCCCCCGGTCGAATCGACCGGGGGCTTTCTCGTTCCCTAGGACCAGGCCTGGCCGGTGAGGAGTTCGTACGCCTCGATGTACTTGGCGCGGGTCTTCTCCACGACCTCCTGCGGGAGCGCCGGCGGCGGCTGCTCGCTCTTGCGGTCCCAGCCGGAGGCCGGGGAGGTCAGCCAGTTCCGCACGATCTGCTTGTCGTACGAGGGCTGGGCGCGGCCCGGCTCCCACTCGGCGGCCGGCCAGAAGCGGGACGAGTCCGGGGTGAGGACCTCGTCGGCGAGGACGAGCGTGTCGCCCTCGAAGCCGAACTCGAACTTGGTGTCGGCCAGGATGATCCCACGCTCGCGGGCGATGTCACGGGCCCGGGAGTAGACGGCGAGGGTCGTCTGGCGCAGCAGTGCGGCCGTCTCGGCGCCGACCTGGCTCGCGACCTCCTCGTACGACACGTTCTCGTCGTGGTCGCCGACCGCGGCCTTGGTGGCCGGGGTGAAGATCGGGGCGGGCAGCTCGGAGCCGTCGGTCAGGCCCTCGGGAAGCGCGAGGCCGCAGACCGTGCGGGACTCGTTGTACTCGAGCAGGCCGGAGCCGGTGAGGTAGCCGCGGGCGACGGCCTCGACCGGGACCATGTCCAGCGACTTGCAGATGAGCGTGCGGCCCTCCCAGTCGGCGGGGGCGCCGGCGGGCAGCTCGGTCGACAGGACGTGGTTCGGGACCAGGTCGGCGAGCTTGTCGAACCACCACAGGGAGAGCCGGGTGAGGACGCGGCCCTTGTCGGGGATCTCGGTGGGCAGGACCCAGTCGTACGCCGACATGCGGTCGCTCGCCACCATGACGAGGTCGCCCGCCTCGTTCCGGTACAGGTCGCGGACCTTGCCCGTGTGGAGATGGGTGAGGCCCGGGACCTGGACGGGCTCGGGCTTTTCTACGAATCCGGACACGGTTCCTCCGCGTAGGTTGATCCAGGAGCGAGTCCGATTCTCTCGCACGTCAGGACGGATCCCGTCCTTGGACCCTGTGAGCCCGCGCTCAGTCCCTCCGCCTGGCCGGGTCCCTCTCGCGTCAGTCCCTCTCGCGTCAGTCCCTCTTGCCTCAGTCCCTCTTGCCTCAGTCCCTCTTGCCTCAGTCCCTTTTGCAGATCCGGTCCAGCAGGTTCGCGGTGGCGCGCTGGACACGGGCGTCGACATGGCCCGGCCGGTCGAGCGCCGGCGACCAGGCGAAGGTGCCGGACGCGAAGACCCAGGCGCCGGACGGGGCCCGGTAGAGGCTCGTCTCCTGGTGGCGCAGGGCCCCCTCGCCGTCCCGGTACGGCGAGTGCGCGAGCAGGATGCGGCCCTGGTGCTCGGGCAGCGCCGTGCGCGGGAAGTAGCGGTCGGCCTCGCCCGCGACCAGGCCCGGGAGCTCGTCGCCGTCGCCCGCGCCGGTGGCCTCCCACAGCCAGTGGTCGGCGTTCCGCACGACCAGCGGGTGGGGTTCGGGCACCCGGCCCGCGTACTGGATGCCGAGGAGCTGCTGTTCGGGCCGGTCGACCTCGCGCCACAGCGCCGGGCGGCCGGGGCCGCGCCGCTTGCGGCAGGTGAGGAGGCGGTCCGGCACCCCGGACGGCGAAGGGGCCAGCTCCACCTGCCAGTACATGGTGTTGGCGGAGAGGAAGACGAGCGAGGTGCCCTGGTCGCGGGCGAGTTCGGCGGTCCGGCGCATCGGCGCCGACCAGTACTCGTCGTGGCCCGGGAAGACGAGGCCCCGATAGCGGCTGGGGTCGACCCTGCCCGCGTGCAGGTCGCGGGTCTCCGCGTACGCCAGGTCGTAGCCGTAGCGCTCGGCCCAGCGGATGAAGTCGTAGGCGTGGCCGACGTGCAGGGGCAGCCCCGCGCCCGCGTACGGCCGGTCGAAGGAGACGGTGACGGCCGCCTCCTCCTCGCCGAGCAGCCGGCCCTCCTCGTCCCAGGCGTGGTAGAGGCTCGCGCCGGTGTGGCCGTCCTCCGGGTAGAGGTTGTACGCCTGCCAGGTCACGTCCGGGAGGACGAGGAGCAGGTCCGCCGGGTGGTTGTCGCGGACCGTGAAGGGGATGTGCGAGCGGTGTCCGTCGGCGGTCGTGAGCACGGCGACGTACGCGCCGATCGACCAGTACGAGGGGACCTGGAGCCGCCAGGACTGCCACCAGTGGTGGCAGGAGACCGTGCGGTCGGCGGTGAGCGGGGCCGGCTGGACGATCCCGGAGAGCCGCGGGCTGGTGGTGATCTTCGCGGCGCCGTCGCCGCCGTAGTGCCCGATCCGGTAGACGTCGACCGAGAACTGCTGCGGCGGGTCCACGGTGATGTGGAAGTCGATCGACTCGCCCGGCGCGACGGCGCCGCCGGAGGCGAAGCCCTTGATCTGGCGCCGGACGTCGTCCGCGGTGCGCGGGCCGCCGCTGCCGCCGCGGGCCAGGATCTCGTCCGCGTACCAGGGGACCATCTGCCCGGTGTCGTCGAAGTAGTTCTCCGAGCCGCGCAGCCAGGGCAGCGGGCCCTGTCCGAAGGGATCGGAGACGGCGTGCGCCAGCGCACCCGACTCCCACCGTCTGATCTGCTCCGCCCCCATGTGCGCCCCTCCCTCGACTCCCCCGGTCGGCCGGTCAGTGCCGGTGGCTCGTGCCGCTCGTTCTTGACGCTGTCTTCGTGCCTCTGTCAGTGACGGTCTCCAGCACATCACATAACGCACGCACTCCGTCACCGTTCGTCGTGAATTGGCGAGAGTGGAAGACAGGACTCCGCCTGGGGCCCGCTCGGGAGGGGCCTCAGACCAGGCGTACGGGCTTCTCCGGGCGCACCCCGGTGCGGCTGAGCCAGACCCGCAGCGGCTCCGGGTCGCCGTCCTCGACGAGCGCGAGGACCCGGGGTCCGAGGTCGGCCGCACGCTCGCCGCCGACGAGCAGGGCGGGGCCGTCGAGCCAGTCGAGGCCGGGGGCGGCCTCGGCGGTGTCCACGGCCGCGCAGCAGACCATCGCGGTCACATGGTCGGCGAGCAGGTCTCGGCCGGTACGGGGCGGTTGGAGCGGGAACAGCGGCAGGAGCCCGTCGGGCCCGCTCCCCTGCTCGACGGCACGCGCGCTCTCCGCGGCCGCCGCGGCGACCCGGGCCTCCCGTGCCGCGTCCTCCCGCGCGACCAGCGCACCGAGCGCCCCGGCGAGGGCCTCGGCGGCGGGGTTGACCGGTTCGTCGTCGTCCTCGACGAGAAGGTCGAGATCGGCGTCGACGGCGGGGTCGGTCTCGGGGCCGGGGCCCGTGGCGGAGCCGAGGTCTGTGCCGGAGCCGGAGTCTGTGCCGGAGCCGAGGCCCGCGCCGGAGCCGGAGTCTGTGCCGGAGCCGAGGCCCGTGGCGGAGCCGAGGTCTGTGCCGGAGCCGGAGTCTGTGCCGGAGCCGAGGCCCGCGCCGGAGCCGGAGTCTGTGCCGGAGCCGAGGCCCGCGCCGGAGCCGAGGCCCGTGCCGGAGCCGGAGTCTGTGCCGGAGCCGAGGCCCGTGCCAGGGGCGGCCGGGTCTGTTCCGGTGCCGGAATCGGCTTCCGGGGCCGGGTCCGTGGCGGCAGCGGCGCCGGGGGCTGCCTCGCCGGTGAGGTGGGCGCCGGCCTCGGCACCCGTGCCGACCGCCGGGCCCGCACCGGATGCCCCGTCCGCGTCGGACTCCCGGCCTTCGGCCGCCTCCGGTCGCGGCGTCGCCAGATGGGCCATCACTCGGGTCAGGGTCGGGCCCGGCGCGTCGTCGGAACCGAGGTCGGTGCCGGTGGCCGGCACGCCCAGGTCGTCGAGGACCCGGTGGAGGCGGGCCGCGTCGGTGCGCCATTTGCGGTCGACGACCTCCTCCGGGTACTGGCTCCACTCCACCGGGGCCCAGTCGGGGCCGGGCTCGGCCGGGCCGCCGTGGAAGAGGCGGGCGGCGAGCAGCGAGGTGGCCTCGTCGACGGCGCCCGGCTCCTCCAGGAGGTCGCAGGCGGGGCGCTCGCCGAGCCGGGAGGAGAAGCCCTCCGCGAGCCGGTCCCGGCGGGAGAGCTCGGTCAGCGCGGAGACCACGCCCGCGTCGAGCTTGGCGGGCCAGCGGCCCATGCGCCAGGCGGGCAGCGCGACCCGGGTGAGGAGGCGGTCCCAGCCCGCGTAGGCCAGGCCGACCTGCTCCTGGGCGACGATCCGTACGCCGTAGTCCACGGCCTGTGCGCGCTCCGAGCCCGCGGCGGCGACCCCGCGCTCCATCTCGCCGGCGTGCCCGCGACAGGCGCGCAGCAGCACGCGGGCGACCTGCCCGACGCCGCGGGCGCCGAGCCGGCGGACCGGGTCGAGGCCGGGGACCTGCGGCACCGCGACGGCGGCGTCCAGGCCGCGGACGAAGCGGCGGGCGGCGGCTATGTCGGGGTGGGCGGCGGGTCCCGTACCGGCGACGACGGGCGCGAGGACCGCCCGCAGCTCGCCGACGCGCATCCACCACAGGAAGGGCGAGCCTATGACGAGGACCGGAGCGCCACCGGAGGTCCGGCGGAGGCGGTGGGCTCGGTGGGTGCGGTCCTCCAGCCAGCTGTCGCAGTCCGGGGTCAGGGCTATCGCGGCGGGCGCCGGGACGCCCAGCCGGTCGGCCAGGTCACGGACGAGCCGGTACAGATCGGGGGCCGCGGTCTCGGCGAGCTCCACGGTCGGCGTGGCCGCCGGACGGGCCCGGGCGACGACGAGGGCGACGGCCGCGGCGGCGAGGAGGACGACGACGGCGAGGACCGTCACGATCCAGCGGGCCGTGTCCCAGGCCGTACCGGTGAAGTGGCCGGTGACCCCGCCCGCGTACAGCACGACGGCCACGGCGGCGGGGAGCACCGCGAGGCCCAGTGCCCTGCCGCGGACGCGGAGGACGGCGAGGGCCCGGGAGTGCGCGGCGCGCGCACCCCACTCCTCGCCGACAACGGAACCGGTACCGGACACGCCGTTCATCACCCCCTCCTGTCCTCGACGGGACTGCCTGTGGCGGTGTTGCTCACTCCCCCACTGTGGCACCCGCCACTGACATCGCAATGCCGGTGGGCCAAGTGCCGGAATGCCTTCGCCGCACCCTAGTTGGGGCTTTGGCGGGCGTCATCCGTATGGCCGAGCCGTCACTCGATGGAATGGCTTTGGGTAAAGGTGATGGCGCGCTTGTGGCCGTGTGGTTCACGTATTCCGCACCACACGGCCACAAGAGGAATCGGACTGATTCAGCTGGAATCCGGCGGGATCAGGCCTCCGCGGCCTTCCGCGCGATGTCCGTACGGTGCTGCGAACCGTCAAGGCGGATGCGGCCGACTGCCGCGTACGCGCGCTCGCGGGCCTGCGCCAGGTCCGAACCGGTGGCGGTGACCGACAGGACGCGTCCGCCGGCGCTCAGGACCGCGCCGTCCTCGCCCCGCTTCGTACCGGCGTGGAGCACGTACGCGTGCGGGGCGTCCTTCTCGGCGACCTCGTCCAGGCCCTCGATCGGGTCGCCCGTGCGCGGGGTGCCCGGGTAGTTGTGGGAGGCGACGACCACGGTGACGGCGGCGTCGTCGCTCCAGCTCAGCGGGGCCTGGTCGTCCAGGGTGCCGTTGGCGGAGTTCAGCAGGACGCCCGCGAGCGGGGTCTTCAGACGGGCCAGGACGACCTGCGTCTCGGGGTCGCCGAAGCGCGCGTTGAACTCGATGACCCGCACGCCGCGGCTGGTGATCGCCAGACCCGCGTACAGGAGGCCGGAGAACGGCGTGCCGCGGCGGCGCAGCTCGTCGACCGTCGGCTGCAGGACGGTCTCCAGGACCTCGTCGACCAGCTTCGGGTCGGCCCAGGGCAGCGGCGAGTAGGCGCCCATGCCGCCGGTGTTCGGGCCCTCGTCGCCGTCGAGCGCGCGCTTGAAGTCCTGCGCGGGCTTGAGCGGGAGGACGGTCGTACCGTCGGTGATCGCGAAGAGGGAGACCTCGGGGCCGTCCAGGTACTCCTCGATGACCACGCGCTCGCAGGCGAGCGCGTGCGCCCGGGCCTGCTCGACGTCCTCGGTGACGACGACGCCCTTGCCGGCGGCGAGACCGTCGTCCTTGACCACGTACGGAGCGCCGAAGGCGTCGAGCGCCTCGTCGATCTCGGCCGGGGTGGTGCAGACGTAGCTACGGGCGGTGGGGACCCCCGCACCCGCCATGACGTCCTTGGCGAAGGCCTTGGAGCCCTCCAGCTGCGCCGCCTCCTGCGACGGACCGAAGACGGGGATGCCGGCCGCGCGGACGGCGTCGGCGACGCCGGCGACGAGCGGGGCCTCCGGGCCGACGACGACCAGCTCGGCGCCCAGCTCGGTGGCGAGCGCGGCGACGGCCGCGCCGTCCAGCTGGTCGACGGGGTGCAGCTCGGCGACCTCGGCGATTCCGGCGTTGCCGGGCGCGCAGTGCAGAGCGGTGACGTCGGGATCGAGGGAGAGAGAGCGGCACAGGGCGTGTTCGCGGGCGCCGCCGCCGATGACGAGGACCTTCACGCCTGCCAGGGTAGCCCGCGGGGCGGGGTGCCCCTTGTGCGGGCCACCGAGCGAGACGCCCCTACTCGTTCGTGTATTCCTCCACAACCGTGGCTCCCAGCTCGCGCACGATCAGGTCGTGCCCGGACAGGGCGGAGTCGACGAGGTCCGGATCGTCCTCCTCCGGGACGTCGTCCTCGGGCGCGACGGGCTGCGGTGCCGGAGGCGTGTACGCGGGCGCGGAGGCCGGCGGCGGGGCCTGCTGGAACGCCGGGGCGGGAGCGGGCTGCGCCTGTGCGGGGGCGGGCGGCGGAGCCTGCTGGAACGCGGAGGCGGGCGGCGATGCGGGCGCGGCGGGCCGACCGCCACCGAAGCCGCCACCGCCACCACCGAAGCCGCCGGTGCCGCCCGAGCCGCCGAAGCCGGTGGCGGCGGGCGGGGGCGCGGAGCCGCCCGAGGGGTCGATGATCGCCTCGACCTTCCAGTTCACGTTGAACTGCTCGGCGAGGGCCTGCTTGAGGACCTCCTCGCTGCCGCTGCTCGCGAAGTTGTCGCGGGCGCCGGCGTTGAGGAAGCCGAGCTGGAGGGTCGTGCCGTCGAAGCCCGCCACCTGGGCGTTCTGGCTGAGCAGGATCCAGGTGAAGCGGCGCCGGTTCTTGACCGCGTCGAGGATCTGCGGCCACAGGTTCCGCACCTGGGACGTGTCCCCGCCACTGCCGCCCGGGGCGGCCGGAGCGGGCTGTGCCTGTACGGGCGCGGGGGCCGGGGCGGCGGGCGCCGCGGGTGCGGCGGACGCGCCGGGCCAGGCGCCGGGCGCACCGCTGCCGGGCGTGGCGGCACCGGGCCAGGCCCCGGGCCGGGGCCCGTCCTGCACGGGGGCCTGCACGGGCGCGGGCTGCTGCACGGGCGCGGGGGCCGGGGCCGGCGGGGGCGGGGCCATCGGGGTGTGGGCCTCCGGCCCGGGCACGTACGCCATGGCGGGCGCCGGAGGTCCGGGCGTGAAGACGGGCGCGGGCGCGGCGGCCGCCCCGCGCTCCAGACGGTCGAGCCGCGCCTGGAGGGAGCGCTCGTCGTCGAAGGCGGCGGGCAGCAGCACGCGCGCGCAGATCAGCTCCAGCTGCAGCCGGGGCGAGGTGGCGCCGCGCATCTCGGTGAGCCCGGCGTTGACGAGGTCGGCGGCCCGGCTCAGCTCGGCGGCCCCGAACACCGAGGCCTGCGCCTGCATGCGCTCGACGACGTCCACCGGGGCGTCGATGAGCCCCTTCTCGGCGGCGTCGGGCACCGCGGCGAGGATCACGAGGTCCCGCAGCCGCTCGAGGAGGTCGGCGACGAACCGGCGGGGGTCGTTGCCGCCCTCGATGACCCGGTCGACGACCTCGAAGGCGGCGGCGCCGTCCCCGGCCGCGAAGGCGTCGACGACGGAATCGAGCAGCGACCCGTCCGTATACCCGAGAAGAGAGGTCGCCATGGCATACGTCACACCGTCGTCGGCGGCACCGGCGAGCAGCTGGTCCATCACGGACATCGAGTCACGCACGGACCCGGCGCCGGCACGGACGACCAGCGGCAGCACCCCGTCCTCGACGGGAATGCCCTCGTGCCCGCACACCTCACCGAGGTAGTCCCGCAGCGTGCCGGGCGGCACGAGCCGGAAGGGGTAGTGGTGGGTCCGGGACCGAATGGTCCCGATGACCTTCTCGGGCTCGGTCGTGGCGAAGATGAACTTGAGGTGCTCCGGCGGCTCCTCGACCACCTTCAGGAGGGCGTTGAAGCCCGCCGAGGTGACCATGTGGGCCTCGTCGATGATGTAGATCTTGTACCGGCTGGAGGCGGGCCCGAAGAAGGCCTTCTCCCGCAGGTCACGGGCGTCGTCCACGCCACCGTGCGAAGCGGCGTCGATCTCGATGACGTCGATGGACCCCGGCCCGTTCCGCGCGAGGTCCCGACAGGACTGGCACTCGCCGCACGGAGTGGGCGTAGGCCCCTGCTCACAGTTCAGACACCGCGCCAGGATCCGCGCACTGGTCGTCTTGCCACACCCGCGCGGCCCGCTGAACAGGTACGCGTGATTGACCCGGTTGTTCCGCAGGGCCTGCTGCAACGGGTCGGTGACATGCTCCTGCCCGATGACCTCGGCGAAGGACTCGGGGCGATAGCGGCGGTACAGCGCGAGAGACGACACGTATACGAGGTTATAGGCGCCCACCGACAACCCGGGAAAACGGCGCTGGGCCGGGGAACCGCCCGGGGAACGCAAGCGCCCCCCACGCACCTGCCAGAGCCGACCTACCCTTGCTGCCTTCCGGCCCTGGGGGAGTTCAGTCAGATAGCACCGCGTGAGGGGCTCCGCCCAGCGTACCCGATCCGGGACCCCGCCCGTCCCCCCTCCCCGACCTGGATCCTCCGACCGACCCCCGCCCCGGATGACGTGCGCGAGCACCCTCTCCGGTCATGTAATGTTCTCCACGGAGGATTCGCCTAGAGGCCTAGGGCGCACGCTTGGAAAGCGTGTTGGGGGCAACCCCTCACGAGTTCGAATCTCGTATCCTCCGCAGCCGCCTGAACAGGCGAAACGAAGAGCCCGGACCGCTTCAGCGGCCGGGCTCTTCGGCATGCCCTGGTCTCATTTACAGTCTCGTTTATCTCCGGCATTCACGACATTTCGCACAACATGCCAGGATCATCCGCGCTCCGACCCATCAGCAGCTCGCTCTCCGTGGGTGAACTCCCCACCGAGTGCCGACGGAGAACCCGTCGAATGCGCCATCCTTGGCTCCGCCCGGGCCTGCTCCGGCCCGAGCCGTGTTCCCGGCCTCGCGAGGTGTTCCCCATGACGTCCCGATCCACGCTGACGGCCTGGCTGGCCGGCCTCGACGCCCCGCGGCTGGCACGCGTACTCGGGATACGGAAGGACGCCGTGGCGCCACCGGAGCCACGTTCCATGGAGGAGCTGGCGGAACGCCTTCTGCGGCCCGGCTCGGTTGCGCTCGTCCTGCCGCAGCTGGCCCTGCCGTACCTCCAGGTGGCCGAGGCCCTGGCCGCCTTGGGAACGCCCTTGTCGCGCGGCGCCCTGGCGAGGGCGCTGGGAACGACGGCACCCTCTGCCGCTCGGGCGCTGGACGCCGTGCTGGAGGCTCTGGCCGATCAGGCTCTGGTCTGGCCGGACAGCGACGGAAGCCTCCACATGGCCGCACCGCTGCGGCAGGCGTGGGACGCGCCACTGGGTCTTGACGCTCCATTGGACGAGCTGCTGGAGGGTGTGACCTCCGAGGAGCTGCGCGGCATGCTCGTGGCACTGGGCATCAAGCCGCCCGGCACGCGGCAACAGCGCACGACCGCCGTCCTGGAACACCATGGCGATCAGCAACGCGTCGCCGCAGTGATCGCCAAGGCTCCTTCGGCCACCCGCCGGCTGCTTGAGCGCCGGGCGAAGTCCGCACCGCGACACACGGAGTTCGTCGTGTTCGGAGCCCCCGGGGCCGACTCACCGGGCGAGCGATGGGCCCTGGACCGGGGGCTCCTGGTCCGGAACCGCCATGAGTACGGGCCGTCCCGTATGCCCGCCGAGGTGACACTCGCGCTGCGCGGGCCCGGCTGGTCGGCCCCGTTCGAGCCCTTCCCGCCCGTCGTCGAGCCGGTGTCCGTCGCCGCCGTGGAAGTGGACCGGGAGGCGATGGCGGCGGCTGCGGCGTTCGCGGCACAGGCCGCCTCGGTCCTGTCCGCCTCCTCGTCCGCTCCGCCGGCCAAGCTCAAGTCCGGTGGGATCGGCGCACGTGAACTGGCCAGAATCGCCAAGGCGGCGCAGGCCGACGGCGCTGTCGTACGCATCACCCTGGAGACGGCCTACTCTGCCGGGCTACTGGCGGTCGACGGCGACCGCGTCGCACCCACCGAGGAATACGACACCTGGACGGCGCAGGAACCCGCGGAACGGTTCGCGGAGCTGCTTCAGGCATGGTGGAGCTTGGGACTCACCCCTTCCCAGGCCCGCGACGAGGACAACAAGGCGCTGCCGGCGGTGGTCGGGACGCCTCCCTGCGACGGCTGCCTGCAGGCTCGACACGGGCTGCTCGCCGCGGCGGCGACGCTCCCGGAAGGGCAGGGTGTGAAGGTCGCCCCCGACCTGGTCCCGCTGGTGACGTGGCACCGCCCGCTCGCCCACCCGTCCTCCCAGGACGAGACACCGTTCGCCGCAGCGATCCGCGAGGCCGAGTTGCTCGGTGTCATCGCCCGAGGCGCACTCTCTCCCCTCGGTGCCGCTCTGCTGGCCGATGACGTGGAAGGGCTGACCACCGCCTGCCGGCGGCTGCTGCCCGAGGCCACCGGAACGGCCCGGTTCGGCGGCGACCTCACGGCCGTCATCGCCGGCATGCCGTCCGTACGTGTCGCCGAGCTCCTGGATTCGACCGCCGACCGGGAGGTCAGCGGAACAGCTTCCGTGTGGCGGTTCAGCGCGGACAGCGTCCGCCTGGCCCTGGACGCCGGCCGCACAGCGGACGAGATCTCGGCCGAGCTGACCGCCATCGCCGGCGGGGCTCTGCCGCAGCCTCTGTCCTATCTCATCGCCGACACCGCTCGCCGGCACGGCCACGTGCGCATCGCCCCCGCCGCCTGCGTCGTCCACGGCGAGGAACCGGCCCTCCTGGCCGAACTCGCCGCCCACCGGGGGCTTGCCGCGCTCGGGCTGCGGCAACTCGCCCCGACCGTGCTCGTCAGCGGCAGGCCGCCCGACCAGACCCTCGCCGCGCTCCGGGCCCAGGGTTATGCCCCCGTCGCCGAGGCCGCTGACGGGACCATACGTATCGAGAAGGTCCCACCCCAAAGGGCCGCCGCCATTCCGGCCCCACGGAAGACCAGGGCGCGGACGGGCCCCGAACGCACGGCGCACCGAGCGGCGGAAGCATCGGCAGCCGTCGACTCGTGCGCCATGGCCACCCGACTGCTGACCGCCCCGCTGACGGCTCCGGAGCCCGACCCCTTCGGGTCCGGGGGCCCCTTCCATACGGACACCGAAGAGATCGTCGCCGGGTACGCGAAGCAGCTGACGTACACCGACGTCCGCCAGCTCGCCCACGCCATCGACGCCGGTACGGCCATCCGGGTCGCATACGTCGCCGCCTCGGGAAGCCACACCGTCCGTACTCTCAGCCGCCTCGACCTCGACCCGCCCTACCTCGAAGCCTGGTGCCACCTACGGGACGCCGAGCGTGTCTTCACCCTCTCCCGCATCCACGGGGTCATGCCGGTGGGGCACGGCTGAAGCCCCGGGGCGCGTAGCGCTCGGTGGGAGCGTCGCTGTTGGGCGTCCAGGCACCTTCATACATCTATCTTGATACACTTGGTGCACCTATAGATATACAGCGAGGTGCACCGATGAGCCGCACAGTGATCGATCTCGACGACGAGCTGCTGGCCGAGGTAGCAAAAGCCCTCGGTACGGGCACCAAGAAGGAGACCGTCAACACCGCCTTGCGCGAGGTACTGGAGAACCGGCGCAGAGCACTCGCGCTCACTCGCCTGCGCGCGGCAGCAGGCGAGGGGGCCTTCGATCTTGACCTCTTCGAGGACAAGAGGAACTACCGTCGGTGAACTCGGCCCAGTTCCTCATCGACACCAGCGCCCTCGCCCGGTTCTTGCGCGGTGACGCCGAGCAGTACGGATGGGACCAGGCCGCAGCGGCGGGTCTCATCGCGACCTGCCCGATCACCGAACTCGAGTTCTTCTACAGCGCCCGCTCCGCCGACGACCGCGCGCAGGGAATCGAAGACCTGCGTCTCGTCTTCGGGTGGGTCCCCGTAGACGACCGGGCATACAGCCGGGCCTGGCAGGTCCAGGAAGCCCTGACCAAACGAGGTCAGCACCGCAGCGCAGGGGCGGTCGACCTGGTGGTAGCCGCCACCGCCGAGCTCCAGGGCCTCACGCTCCTGCACCGCGACCGCGACTTCGAGTACATCGCCGCCGTCACCGGGCAAGCCCTCCAGTGGTACGGGCCTGACGTCGGCAAGTGACCTTCACGGTCTCAGTCCTGGTCTCATTCGCCCCTGTCCGGGCCTGTCCGGACGGGCCCACCCCGAACCCTCCGCCGCAGGTCAGGACGCTCATGACCCCCGCCGGACCCCCGTACGAACATTTGGAAAGCGTGTTGGGGGCAACCCCTCACGAGTTCGAATCTCGTATCCTCCGCCAGTGCCTCACCGGGCACGTTGTCGAAGGGCCCCACCGTTCGCGGTGGGGCCCTTCGACGTTCACGGACGCGGCGCGCGTCAGCCGAGGTCGCGCAGCCTGATGCGCGAGCGGCTTCGCGATCTACGCGGCCGAGGCCTTCAGGGGCCGGGCGGCGGGCCAGCAGGCCGGCCATCGAGACGGCTCCCCGGCACCGGACGAGGCGGCCACGGCCAGGGACCCACCGACCGCCCGCACCCGCTCGCCGAGACGCCCGGTCAGCGGCGGGGTCGCGCGCTCCCTACCGAAGAACCAGCGAGCGTCCGCCGCACCGCACGAGGCCGTACCGGGTCCCCCGGTCCGCCGTCGCCGGTCCCACGGACGCTGCGCGCGCCGTCCCGGCGACACAGGCACAGATCACCCTCCGCGACGAACCGATCCCGCACGGCGAGATGGTTCCGCCCGTCGCCGGAGGCGGCGCCTTGCAGATGGACGTACGGCTCCGTCGACTGCTCGGGCGAGGTCACCGCTCGGTGATGTGCTGATCCCTGCCTGCCTGATGGATCCGGGCATGACCTGATGCCCGGATCCGCATGTCGACGGGCCCCGCACCGACCCGACCCTCGGCGGCCCCGGCCCTCAGTTCACCACCATGCGCTGCAACTCCGCGTCTTGAGCCTGACGGGCGGCGAGCAGATCGGCCTCCACGCTCTCGGCCCGCTCGCGATGGACCTGCTGCCAGAGGTTCCCCATCAGGCGCTTGGCGCCCTCCCGCCATGGCCGTAGCCGCCAACTCCGGATCCGTCGCGTCCCCTTGTCCGGCCGTTACCGCCGATCCACTCAAGCGTGGCGGGCTACAGGGCACCACGGCGCGTCAGCAAGCGCGCTGCGGGGTGGCCCGGAAGGCTGAAGGGGGCGCCCGGCAGGGGCTGTTCACCGGATCGGGGGGTGATCGCCGGGAGGGACGTTCCTTCGCTACCCGGTCTGTAGTGATGCAGATACTTTCTGTGATGACCAGTCGGCACATTCGTCTCAACCAGGGGATAGCGATGAGGAAGTTGGCAGCAGCGGTGGTGGCTGCGGGGTTGTTCGTGGGCGGGATGGGGGTGGCGGTCGCGGACTCGTGGCACGAAGTGCCGATCTTCAAGACGACCGGCGCGCGCTTCGCGGAAGCGAGGTACCGGTGGGAGCCCGCGGAAGTACAGCAGGGCGCATTCCACATCAAGGGCGAGCTGCGCGACATCGGCGTCAAGGACAACCACAACGTGTATCTGCTGGTAAAGGTGCACGGCTACGGCTGGAATCGCTTCGACGGTGTGCAGAAGAAGACCGTCTGGATCGACAAGCTCATCCACGACGGCGCCAGCCGGTACACGAACACGGCGGACGTACGCGTTTGCCAGAACCGAGGCTCTATGCACCCGGACAACTGCTCGCCGACACAGCACTTCAAGCGGCCGCAGAGCAGTTGACCTTTGCGGGAGCTGCCTGCCGGCGGCTCCCGCCCCCCATAGGAGTGGGCACCACGATGGACGTCATCCTCCGCGCCGAGGGCGTGGACCTCTTCTACGGAACCCAGCAGGCTGTGTGTGGGGCCGAGTTCACGCTCAATCGCGGCGAAGTGGCCGCCATCATGGGTAGTAGCGGGTCGGGCAAGTCGTCCCTTCTGTACTGCCTCGCCGGGGTTCTGCCGCCCTCGAGCGGCACAGTGACCTTCGACGGACAACAGCTCTCGTCTCTTCCCGACGGGGAGCTCAGTGCGCTGCGCCGTACGCGTCTGGGCTTCATCTTCCAGTACGGCGAGCTACTGCCGGAGCTGACCGTCGAGGAGAACGCGGCGCTTCCTCTCCGGCTCGCCGGGATCAGCAAGTCCCACGCCCACGCCATGGCCGGCCAGATCCTTGGGCGGCTCGGGTTGGGCGATCTGCTGCGGCGCAGGACGTCGAAGCTGTCGGGAGGCCAGAGTCAGCGTGTGGCAGTGGCGCGGGCCCTGGTCCACCGGCCGGACGTGGTGTTCGCGGACGAGCCGACCGGGGCGCTCGACAGCGCCAACGCGGCTGCCGTGCTGGACGAATTCCTTCAGCTGGCGAGAAGACAAAAGACTGCCGTAGTCATCGTCACGCACGATGCCGATGTCGCCGCGAGGGCCGATAGCCGATACACGATGTCGGATGGCGTGCTGGCCCAACGGATGGCGGTGTGAACGCGTTCACCCTTGGCCTGCGTCTGCTGTGGGGCGGTGGACGCAGGGCGTGGGCCCGATTCCTCCTCATGATGCTCGGGTCCGCGCTGGGGGTTTCCTGCCTTGCTGCCGCACTCACCATTCCGACGATCGTCGCTGCCAACGATGCCCGGGTGACAAGTCGAGCCATCATTCCGGGTTCGAACAGGAATGTCGTCTACCAAGAATTCCTGGATCCCTACGGCTCGCAACCGCTACGGCGGGTCTTCATCGCTCACACAGGTTCCGGTGCTACCCCCGTCCCCCCGGGAATCAAGACACTCCCTCGCGCGGGCGAAGCGATCGTTTCGCCGAAGTTGGGCGAGATCCTGGCAACCACCCCACTCGCTGCAGGGCTTGTCCCCGGTCGCGTGATCAGCACAATCGCCCCGGCCGGGCTAGCCGGGCCGGACGAGCTGTATGCCTACATCGGCACCCGCCCCGATCAGCTGAGAGAGCCGGCACCACTCGGTGACTTCGGAACGCCATCCACGCAGCATGAGCTGATCGACCCCTCCACCCTCGACATCCTGCGATTCACACTCGGATGCATCGTCCTGCTCCCCCTCGTCATCTTCCTGGCCGTCTGCGCGCGGCTCTCCGGGGAGTCCCGTGCCCGTCGGCTCGCCGCGCTTCGGCTCGTCGGGCTCAGCGTGAAGGACACGCTCCGGGTCAATGCCGGAGAGGGTGTGGTCGCCGCGTTCGTCGGGGCTGTGGCCGGGCTCGTCGGTTATCTCGGGGTCAACGAGGTCATGGCGCGGGTCGGGTTGCCAGGGCTGCATTGGTACCCGGCCGACGGACTGCCCGAGTGGACGACCGTCGCCGTGTGTCTGCTGGGGTGCCCGGCCCTCGCGTGGGTCGTGGGGCAGTTCAGTGCACGCCGGGCGGCCCAGTCGCCCATCAGCGTCCGCCGGACCGGTGAGAGGAAGCCCCCGAGGAAGTACGGGACCTTGCTGCTGATCCCCGGGCTCGGGGTCATCGGCGGTTACTGCGCGCTCAGTGCGATGGGGCGGGATCCGTCAGGCGGGTCGGGCAGTGGGGTGCTGGTTCCCGGTGCCGTGCTGATGACCGGGGCGGGGCTTGCGTTCGGTCTGGCGCCGATCACCTCGTGGCTCTCGAAGCGCCTGGCGTCCACGGCGAAGTCGCTGCCGCTGTCGCTGGCCATGCGACGCACGGAGGTCGATCCGGGAAGCGCGCTGCGCGTGGTCACCGGTCTCGTGCTGCTGGTGTTCGGAGCCTCGCTTACCCAGGGCGTGCTCATCGAGCTGGACCAGGTCAGCCGGCGGACGGCTCCGGTCCAGGAGTACAGCCTTCCGATGTCGGAGTTGAGTGCGGAGCAGCGCGCACGGATGACCGCGGTACGTGGGGTTCAGGCCCACGGGCTGGCCGCCGAGTCATGGGTGTCCACCCTGGAGGGGAACCCGCCCAGGGTCCAGGCCGTCGTCGCCACGTGTGCTCAGCTGGCTGCTTTCACCAGGACGACACACGGCTGCGTCGACGACAAGGTGCTGCGGATCGAGGATCCGACCTTCCTGTTCAATGAAGACGCCCGCCCCGGCCGCAGCTTCCCGTTCCTGCTCGCCGACGGACGGAAGCTGATCGTCCCCGTGCCCAGGGAGACCGTCTCCATTCGCGCGTACGACCCCTCGGAGTTCGCGGGACCGAGCCTGCTCATCCCCCCCTCGCTGCTCCCCCGGGGCGCGCAGCTGGCGGATGCCCACTTCGTTCTCGTCAGTCCTTCCGACCCCACCACTGTCCGTGCCGTTCTCGACGGCATCGGGGCCGTTGCCCCCACCGCGTCCGTCGAGCCCGTCGGCATCGTCATCGACTCCCTCGCCCAGTTGACCGTCATCCGCAGTCTCCTGGTCGTGGGGATGGTGCTCGGGCTCGTCATCGGGGTTGCCGCGTTCGTCGTGTCCGTGGCCGATCGGGCCATGGAGCGGCGGGGGCAGGTGACCGCGCTCGCCCTGTTGGGGGCTCGGGCCGGGACGTTGCGGGTGGTGCAGGTGGTGCAGGTGTTGTTGCCCTTGGCGGTGGGGCTGGGGGCGGCGATCGTCACCGGGTGGCTTGCCGAGTCCAGTTATCTGATCACCGGGGGTGGCGCGGTGCACTGGGACTGGGACGGGCTGCCCCTGCTGTTCGCCTCCGCCCTCGGGGTCATGCTCGCCGCCGCGGTCGCCTCCCTCCCCATGGTGCGGCGGCACATCGATCCCGAGCACATTCGGCGCGACTAGTCGGCGCTCCTCATGCCGCCAGCGTGTGGTTCGTGCGCGCCTCCACCCTCTTCCGGAGGGCCAGCGTCGTCGCCGCCGTCGTCAGGCCCGCCGCCAGTGCCATCCACCACAGGGTCGTCGGGCCGAGCGTCGTGTACGTCGTCACGCCCAGCGTGAGGGCGCCGAAGCGGGCCGTTCCCCAGGTCCAGCTGTACGCGCCCTGGTAGCGGCCGCGGGCGTGCGCCGGGGCCAGGTTGGCGAAGATGCCCGCCGCGATGCCCGCGACGACGACCTCGCCGAGCGACCAGATCACCACCGACACCGTGTAGCCGGCGATGCTGTCCGCGAGGCCGGTCAGCGCGACCCCCACCGCGATCAGCGCACTGCCCGCGCTCTGCACCGCGAGCTGCGGGAGCCGGGCCAGCCATGCCGTCGCGAACGGCTGGAGCACGACCACCATGATCGCGTTGACCGCCGCCATCGCCCCGTACACCGCCGGGGAGAGGCCGCTGTCGCGGACGGCCAGCGGGAGCGCGACCTCGGTCAGCGAGTACACGAACAGCTGGACGCCGAAGAGCGGGAGCAGGAGCAGGGCCAGGCGGTCGCGAAGGACCACTCCGTAGCCGATGCCGTCGTTCGGCCGCCGCTCCTGGTCCGGGCGCTTCGGCTCCGGCAGGCGGACCGCCACCACCAGCGCGTACAGCAGCATCGAGCCCGCGTCGACCGCGAACAGCAGCCAGTACCCCTGCGCCGCGAGATAGCCGCCCAGGACGCCCGCCACGGCCGTGCCGATGTTCACGCCCCAGCCGAAGAGCGCGTACGCCCGCTGCCGTCGTTCGCTGTCGACGGCGTCGGCCAGCAGGGCGTACGCCGCCGGGGAGACGGTGCTGCCGGCCGCGCTGATCAGCAGCGCCGCCGCGGCCATCGTCCACACCCCGGGGGCCAGGAACAGCGCGCCCTGCGCCGCCGCCGCGCCGATCAGGCCGATCAGCATCGTGGGGCGGCGGCCGATGCGGTCGGCGAGGACGCCGCCCACGGCCGGGCCGATCAGGTTGCCCGCGCCGAGCGCGCCGAGGACGTACGTGGTGTCCGCGCCCGTCACTCCGCGCGAGGCGAGGAAGAAGACCAGGAACGGCGTGACGAGGTAGCCGAGGCGGTTGACGATCGTTCCCGCGAAGATCGTCCAGACCACGGACGGGAGGCCCTCGAAGGCCGAGGAGGAAGAGGTCGAGGGGGACGAGGAGGACCGGGAGAGGCGCTTCGTTCGCATGCCGGGAGCTTGCTTCCTTCCTCTCGACCCCCTCCAATGATTAAGTTCTGACCGAATCCATTCGCCTCCCCCAGGACGTGAGACCCCATGGACGCCGGCCTCAGCTTCTCCGCCGCCGATCTCGCCCAGACCCGTTTCGCCGTCTCCCCCATGTGGGAGGTCGTCACCAGCTACCGGATCGTCGCCCACCGTCCCGACTCCGCCCCGCACGGCCGCTGGGCCGCCCAGGTGCGTCCCCGGCTCGTCCGCGCCGGGCTCGATCGCGGCTGGCTCGCCGCGCTCGTACCCGCTCAGGGGTACCTCGCCGATTTCCTCAACCCCACACCCGACGGGCCCTTCCCCACCCTCGCCGCCGAGCTCGACGCCATCCGCCGCGCCCGCGCCGACGACGTACGCGACGACCTCGACGCGCTGGAGCGCGACGGCGGCCGCGAACCCCGGCTCCGGCTGCTGCGCGAGGACCCCGAGGCCGTCCTGCCCAGGATCGCCGACGAGATCGAGACGTACTGGGAGCTCGCCCTCGCCCCCTACTGGGCCCGCATCCAGAAGGTCCTGGAGGCCGATGTCTTCCACCGGGCCCGGCAGGTCGCCGAGCACGGTTCCGCGCGGGTCCTGAGCGAGCTCCACGAGACCGTACGGTGGGACGACGGCACCCTGCGTCTCGTACGGCGGCACTGCGCCCTCACCCGCGACCAGGCAGGCTCCGGGCTGCTCCTCATCCCCTCCGTCTTCGCCTGGCCCAGCGTCCTCACCCGCTCCGTCCACCCCGATCCACCCCAACTCGCCTACCCGGCCCGCGGTTTCGGGAGCGTCTGGGAGCCCCGTACCGCCGACGCCGTGGACGCCGTCGCCGCCGTCCTCGGCCGCTCCCGCACCCTGCTCCTCACCGAGCTCGACACCCCCGCCTCCACCACCCAGCTCGCCGGCCACTGCGGCATGTCCGCCGCCGGCGTCTCCCAGCACCTCATCGCCCTCCGCAACGCCGGCCTCGTCACCGCCCACCGCAGCGGCCGCTCCGTCCTCTACGCCCGCACCGCCGTCGCCGATCAACTCCTCCACCCGTGAGGGAGGATGGGCGGGTGACCTCTGCTGACTGGACCGAGTCCACCCTCGTACGCGACGGCGTACGGCTGTCCTGTCGCGACTGGGGCGGATCCGGGCCCGACACCCTCCTCCTCCACGGGCTCGCCGGGCAGTCCGGCGAGTGGGACGCCGTCGCCCGGCTGCTCCGCGAGGCCGGTCACCGGGTCGTCGCCCTCGACCAGCGCGGGCACGGCCGCAGCGAGCGGCACCCGGTGGACGTCTCGCGTGCCGCGTACGTCGCCGATGTCGTCGCCGTCGTCGAGGAACTCGGCCTCGTACGGCCCCTGCTGGTCGGACAGTCGCTCGGCGGGCACACCGCGCTCCTCACCGCCGCCGCCCATCCCAGGCTCCCCCGCGCACTCGTCCTCGTCGAGGCCGGGCCCGGGCCCGGCGACCCGGGTATGGGGGATCTGATCGGGGGCTGGCTTCGGGCTTGGCCGGTGCCTTTCCCCTCACGGGAGGCGGCCGTCGAGTACCTCGGGAACGGCAAGCGGGCCGTGGGGGAAGGGTGGGCCGACGGACTCGAGGAACGGGACGGGGGATTCTGGCCGCGGTTCGAGGTCGATGTCATGGTGCGGTCCCTGGACGAGAACGGCCGTCGGGCCTTCTGGGACGAGTGGGCCGCCGTCCGCTGTCCTGCCCTCGCCGTTCTCGGAGAGGGCGCGCAGGGCGGGATCATCGGCGGGGACGAGTACGCCGAGATGGTCCGGATCCGGGCCGGTCTCCACGGGATGAGCGTGCCCGGCGCCGGGCACGACGTGCATCTGGAGCGGCCCGAGGTGCTGAGCGGGGCGATTCTCGGGTTCGCGGGACCGCCGGATGTCTCCGCCCCTTGCGCTGGAGTGCACTCCAGTTCCTAGAGTGCCGCCATGCGCTATCGGATACTCGGCGGGACCGGGATCGACGTCAGCACCTACTGCCTCGGCACCATGATGTTCGGAGCCGTCGGCAATCCGGACCACCAGGAGTCCGTCCGGATCATTCACGCCGCCCTCGACCAGGGCGTCAACTTCGTCGACACCGCCGACATGTACTCGGGCGGCGAGTCCGAGGAGATCGTCGGCAAGGCGCTGCGCGACCCGCGGCGCCGCGAGGCGACCGTCCTCGCCACCAAGGTGTACTTCCCGGTGGGTGGCGAGGGCCCCAACAGGGGCGGATCCTCGCGGCGTTGGATCACCCTCGCCGTCGAGAACAGCCTCAAGCGGCTCGGCACCGACTGGATCGACCTGTACCAGGTCCACCGGCCCGACCACCGGACCGACATCGAGGAGACCCTCGACGTCCTCGGCGACCTCGTCACCCAGGGGAAGATCCGGGCCTTCGGCTGCTCCACCTTCCCCGCCGAGGAGATCGTCGAGGCGCACGCCGTCGCCGAGCGGCGCGGGCTGCGCCGCTTCCGCTCCGAGCAGCCGCCGTACTCGCTGCTCGCGCGCGGCGTCGAGGCGAACGTGCTGCCCACCGCCCAGAAGTACGGGATGGGGGTGCTGACCTGGAGTCCGCTCGCGTCCGGCTTCCTCACGGGCAAGTACCGCAAGGGGCAGGCGATCGACCTGACCAGCGGGCGGGCCGCGCTCACCCCGCACCGCTTCGACCCCTCGCTGCCCGTCAACGCCGCCAAGCTCGACGCCGTCGAGGAGTTCGTCGCGCTGGCCGACGAGATCGGGTGCTCCCTGCCCGAGCTCGCTATCGCCTTCGCCGCCGCCCACCCGGCCGTCACGTCCGTGATCATCGGGCCCCGGACGATGGAGCAGCTGGAAGGGCTCCTCAAGGGCGCGCCGGTCGTCCTCACCGACGAGGCCCTCGACCGGATCGACGCGATCGTCCCGCCGGGGACCAACCTGTACCAGCCGGACGGCGTCTGGCGGCCTCCCGCCCTCACCGATCCGGCGCTGCGGCGGCGGCCGTTGGGGGAGCGCGCCGCCGCCCTCTGAGCGCGCTGGGCGAGTGCCCGCTGGGGCCTGTCTTTCGGATCAGGCCGGATCGGGGAGCGGGGCCTGGTACGTGCGATTGCAAGGCGGAGGAGGGAGTCGACGCGGCGGGGGCACCTCCCGTGCCCGAAGGGCTACGGGGGAGTTGCCGACCGACGACAACGCGGCGAGCGCACGTGCCAGGCCCCGCGAGCCCGGCCTGACCCGAAAGGCAGGCCCTAGGCGAACTGCTCCGTGCCCACCACCCGCAGCAGGGCCAGGCGCTCCCCCGCGTCCGTGCCCGGCGGCGGGGTGTAGAGCACGAGGCGCTGTTCGCCCTCCGGGGCGAGCAGCACCTGGCAGTCCAGGTCGACCGCGCCGATCACCGGGTGCGCGACCCGCATCCGGCTGTGCCGGCGGACCGCCACCTCGTGCCGCTCCCACAGCTCCGTGAACTCCTCGCTCGCCCCGCGCAGGCGTTCCACCAGGCGCAGGGAGGCCGGGTCGCCGGAGCGGCGGCCGACGGCGGCGCGCAGGTCGGCGACGTGGAGGCGGCTGTAGTACGCGTGCTCCTCGGCCGGGTACGCGGCGCGGTTCGCCGGGTCGGCGAACCAGCGCCACACCACGTTCCGCCCGTGCTCCGAGACCGTGCACACCCCGCCGAGCAGGGACTGGGCCATCGCGTTCTGGGCGAGGACGTCCCCGAGGTCGCTCAGGATCTGCGCGGGGGTCGTCTCCAGCTGGTCCAGGAGGTGGAGGAGGCCCGGGGCGACGTGGTCGCCGGCCGTGGCGCCGGCGGGCGGCCGGTGGCCGGCGAGGAGGTGGAGGTGGTCGCGCCCGTCGTTGTCGAGGCGCAGCGCGCGGGCGAGCGCGGCGAGCATCTGCGGCGAGGGCTGCGGGCCGCGGGCCTGCTCCAGGCGGATGTAGTAGTCGGCGGACATGCCGGCGAGCTGGGCGACCTCCTCGCGGCGCAGTCCGGGCGTACGGCGCCGGGGTCCGGCCGGGAGGCCCGCGTCCTGGGGGCGGACCCGTTCGCGGGAACGCCGCAGGAAGTCGGCGAGTTCGCGCCGGTCGATGCGGTCGGTGCGGTCGGTCGTCATGCCGATCATGGTGCCGGGTGCGGGCGGCCGTATCCAGGGATCGGCGGTCCCAGGCTCGGAAGGGCTCTCCCGGGCGCTTCCGGGGGTCGGCAGAGTCCTCGGTGTCAGCCACCGACCGCCTCCCCACCGGGGAACGGCCGGGGTCAGCCACCGCCTCCCCACCGGGGAGCCCGGATCCGCCTGGAGCAGAGATCATGGCCACCGTCACCGTCGGCACCGCCCGCGTCCACTACGACATCGAAGGCTCGGGCGCCGGGCCCGCGCTCCTCCTCGTGCACGGCACCGGTTCCGGCGGCGCCGTCATCAACTGGGGCCAGACCGCGCCCCGTTTCACCGGGGACCGCCGGGTGATCACCCTGGACCTGTCCGGTGCCGACCGGACCGTCGACGACGGCGGGGCGCTGACCGTCGAGACGCTCGCCGCGCAGGTCGTCGCGGTGATCGAGGACGCGGGCCTCGGCCCGGTCGACCTCCTCGGGTTCTCGATGGGCGCCCCGGTGTCCGCGGCCGTCGCCGCCCTCCGCCCGGATCTGGTCGAGCGGCTCGTGCTGGTCGCGGGATGGGCGTACACGAACGGCGACGAGTACCTGCGGAACCTGTTCACGCTGTGGCAGCGGCTCGGCGAGTTCGACCCGGCGGGCTTCGGGCGGAGCGTGACGATGACCGGGTTCAGCCGCGGCTTCCTCAACTCGATCGGCCGCGAGGGCGTCGAGGCCCTCGTCCCGAACATGCCGCCCACGCCGGGCACCCTGCGGCACGTGGCGCTCGACCTGACGGTCGACATCCGCGCGCTGCTGCCCCGGATCACGGCGGAGACGCTGGTCATCGGCGGTACGCAGGACATCACCGTGCCGGTGGAGAACAGCCGGGAGCTGCACGCGGCGATCGCCCGCAGCACGTACGCGGAGATCGACGCCGGTCACGTCATGTTCTTCGAGAAGGAGGACGAGTTCGTGAAGACGGTGACCGGGTTCCTGGGCGCCTGACGCCATCATGGGGCCCATGGGAGACACGAGGTTCATCGACGCGGCGGAGCGGCGGGCCCGGCTCGGGGTGCGGCACCGGCTGGCGGGGAGCGTACGGGCGGGGTCGGCGGCGGAGGTCGGGGGCGCGCTCGTGGCGCTGCACGGGACGGATCCGGCGAGCGTGTTCCTCGCGGTGGCGGCGCGGCTCCGCGGGGGCGTCGAGCCGGTCGGGGCGGTGGAGCGGGCGCTGTACGAGGACGGGGCGCTGGTCCGGATGCACGGCATGCGGCACACGGTGTTCGTCCTCCCGTCCTCCCTCGCCGCCGCCGTCCAGGCCTCGACGACCCGGGCCGCCGCCGTCCGCGAACGGACCACGCTCCTCAAGCACTTGGCGGCCGGCAGCGACTTCGACGGGGCCTGGCTCGAGGGGACCGAGCGTCTCGTCCTCGCGGAGCTGTCCGTACGGGGAGAGGCGACGGGGGCCGAACTCGGCGAGGCCGTACCGAGGTTGAGGTCGACGTACGTGTACGGACCCGGCACCCGCCAGGAGGGCGTGCAGTCGGTGGCGAGCCGGGTGCTGCGGGTGCTCGGCATGGAGGGGCGGATCGTACGGGGCCGGCCGCAGGGGACGTGGACGTCGAGCCGCTTCCGGTGGGCGCTCGCCGAGGCCCGTCCCGCGCTGGACCCTGCGGAGGCGCGGGCGGAGCTGATGCGGCACTGGCTCGGGTCGTGCGGGCCGGCGACCGAGGCGGATCTGACCTGGTGGACGGGGTGGAAGGTCACGGACGTGCGGAAGGCGCTCGCGGAGGTCGGGGCGCTGCCGGTGACGCTGGACGAGGGGACGGGTCACGTCCTGCCGGACGACGTGGAGCCCGTACCGGAGCCGGAGCCGTGGGCGGCGCTGCTGCCCGCGCTCGACCCGACGGCGATGGGCTGGCAGGCCCGCGACTGGTACCTGGACCCGGCCCACCGGGCGGCGCTCTTCGACCGCAGCGGGAACATCGGGCCGACGGTGTGGTGGAACGGCCGGATCGTCGGCGGCTGGGCGCAGCGCCCGGACGGCGCCATCGCCCACCGGCTCCTCGCCGACGCGGGCGCGGAGGCGGAGCGGGCGATCGCGGCGGAGACGGAACGGCTGACCGGATGGCTGGGTGACGTCCGGGTGACGCCCCGCTTCCGGACACCGCTGGAGCGGGAGCTCAGCGCGGGGTAGGCCTTGCGCCCGCAGGCGGCCGATCGGGCGAATTCCCCCTTTTTCCCGGTTTCCGCCCGCGCGGTGTCGAGAACGGTGCCCCGGCTCCGACTCTGCTGCGAGAGGCAGTACAGCCCGACGAGCGAGGAGGAGTCATGAAGTACCTGGTGATGGTGCAGGGCGCGCAGGCCGACTACGAGGCGATGGTGGGGCGCGGCACCGCGCAGTACCCCTCCTGGGACAAGACGCAGCTCAAGGCGATGTTCGACCACATGAACGCGATCAACGAGGAGGTGTCCGCGCGCGGCGAGATGGTCGACGCGCAGGGCCTCGCCGCCCCGTCCACGACCCGCTTCGTCACGGTGGGCGCCGACGGCGAACCGGTCGTCACCGACGGCCCGTACGCCGAGACCAAGGAGGTCCTCGCCGGCTACTGGGTCCTGGACTGCGCCTCCCTGGACCGCGTCACGGAGATCGCCGCCCAGGTCGCCCGCTGCCCGGTCCCGCCCGGCTCCCCGGAGTACCCGGTGGTCATCCGCCCGATCGACGAGACGGGCCCGAGCCAGGACTGAGTCGTGGCCGGGCCCGCGCACGGGCCGGTCTCAGTGCATCCCGTGGGCCCCGCCGGTCGTGTGGGGCCTGCCTCGGGGGATGAGGAAGGGGGAGGTCAGGGCTGCCGCCGCGGCCGTCAGGGCGCAGGCCGTGAAGGCCGTGGTGAAGCCGGACGGGGTGGGGGGTGTGGTGGTGAGGGCGAGGGTGGAGGCGAGGGCCACGCCGATCGTGCCGCCGACCTCGTGGAAGGTGTTGACGATGCCGGAGGCGAGCCCGGCCTCGTGCGCGGGGATCAGGCCGAGGGCCGTCGTGGTCGCCGTGACGAAGACCGCGCCCAGGCCCAGGGCCGCCGTGGCCAGGGCCGGCAGGAGGGTCGTCCACGGGTCGGCGGTGGGGTCGAGGAACGCGAGGGGCGCGCAGCCGGCGGCCGCCAGGGCCATGCCGCCGGTGGCGCAGGCGCGCGGGCCGGCCTTCGTGACCAGGTGGGAGCCGAGGTGTGCGCCGATCGCCGTGGTGAGGGCGACCGGGAGGAAGAGGAGTCCGGTGCGGAAGGCGTCCGTGCCGTCGACGTGCTGGAGCCGCATCGAGCCCAGGAAGAAGAACGCGATCAGGAGCGCGGTCGCGACCAGCATGAGCAGGGAGCCCGCGACGACCGGGCGCCTGGTCAGCATCCTCAGGTCCATGAGCGGGGTGCGGGTCCTTCGTTCCACCGTGGCGAAGGTCGCGTAGAGCACGACCGCGCCCACGAGCGGCAGCAGGGTCGCCGGGGCCGTCCAGCCCGAGTCGCCCGCCTGGACGAGACCGTAGACGAGCGCGCCGGTGGCGGTGGTGACGAGGAGGGCGCCCGGGACGTCCAGGTGCCGGGTGACCGTCGGCGCGGGGTCCTTCGGGAGCAGTTTCGGGAGTACGGCCAGGAGTGCCAGGCCCGTCGGGACGTTCACGTAGAAGATCCACGGCCAGCCCGGGCCGGACGTGAGGGCGCCGCCGAGGAGGACGCCGACGGCGGAGCCGGTGCCGCCGACGGCCGCCCAGACGCCGAGCGCCCGGGCCCGTTCGGGGCCGTGGAAGGTGAGGGTGACGAGGGCGAGTGCCGCCGGGGAGAGCAGTGCGGCGCCGATGCCCTGGGCCACGCGGCCGGAGAGGAGGACCGTGGCGTTCGGGGCCAGGCCGCACATCAGCGATGCGGCGGTGAAGAGGGCCAGGCCGGTGAGGAGCATCCGGCGGGCGCCCAGGGCGTCCGCCAGGCGTCCGCCCAGGAGCATCAGGCCGCCGAAGCAGAGGGTGTACGCGGTGACGACCCAGGTCAGGGCGGTGCGCCCGAGGTCCAGGTCGGCGGCGACGGCGGGCAGGGCGACGTTCACGACGGTGACGTCGAGGATCAGCATGAACTGGGCCGCGCAGATCAGCGCGAGGGCGGTCCAGCGGCGGGAACGGACGTCTGCGAGGGCAGTGTCGAGGGCCATAACTGAACTGTACGGCACAGTACAGTTGAACTCAACAGTACAGTTCGCTTGGTAGGCTCCGGCCATGGAACCCAAGCCCGCCCCCACCGGCCCCCGCGCCGCGCGCAAGCGCCAGGCCGTCGTGCGGGCCGCCCGCGATCTCTTCCTCCGCGAGGGCTTCGGCGTCGGCATGGACGCCATCGCCGCCGAGGCGGGCGTCTCCAAGGTCACCGTCTACAACCACTTCGGCAGCAAGGAAGCCCTCTTCACCGCCGTCGTCGCCGGCGCCCTCGACGAACCGCTGCACGGCGAGACCGACGGCCCCGACCTCTCCGCCCTCGCCGACGCCGAGGACCTGCGCGCCGCCCTCACCGAGGCCGGGCGCGCCTGGGCGCGGGCCGTCCGTGCCGACGAGGAGGGCCGGGCCCTGCGCACCCTCGTCGCCACCGAGCTCCACCGCTTCCCCGAGCTCGGCCGCGCCTGGCGCGCGCACGGCCCGGCCGGCCACCATCCCGCCGTCGCGGACGCCCTGCGCGCCCTCGCCGACCGGGGCCGGCTCGTGATCCCGGACCTGGAGGTCGCGGTGCTCCAGCTGTACTCGCTGCTCGTCTTCCCGCAGATGGTGTTCGAGCAGTACGGGACGGAACTCACCCAGGAGCTGAGCGAACGGCTCGTCGTGGACGGGGTGGAGATGTTCCTCCGCCGCTACACGCC
This sequence comes from Streptomyces sp. NPDC002463, assembly GCF_042889835.1. Taxonomy (NCBI): domain Bacteria; kingdom Bacillati; phylum Actinomycetota; class Actinomycetes; order Kitasatosporales; family Streptomycetaceae; genus Streptomyces; species Streptomyces sp. NPDC002463. The sequence continues at coordinate 297,315 of NZ_JBIARL010000007.1, read as the reverse complement.
CTGACGGGTGTCATCCTTGGTCTTCGACGGGACCCCGAGCCGGGGAGTAAATTTACCCCCTGGGGTATCTGTGGAGGAGTGGCAATGGAACTCGATCTCGCGGGCGCCGAGCTCAAGGCGGTCCTGAACCGGCTGCGCCGGGCCCAGGGCCAGATCTCCGGTGTGATCCGGATGATCGAGGAGGGACGGGACTGCGAGGAGGTCGTCACACAGCTGGCCGCCGCCTCCCGGGCCCTCGACCGGGCCGGGTTCGCGATCATCGCGACCGGGCTCCAGCAGTGCCTGACCGACATCGAGGGCGGGCGGAAGAACGGCGAGGACCCCGAGGCGATGCGGGCCCGCCTGGAGAAGCTGTTCCTGTCGCTGGCCTAGCCGGGGGCGGATGCGGAAGTACCCCCGGAGGCGAGGCCTCCGGGGGTACTTCCGCATCCGGCCGTCAGTCGTCCGCCAGGCCCTTCAGGCGCTTGGCGATACGGGTCAGGCGCTGACCCTGGTAGCGGGCGGCCGCGAGGACCTCCTCCGCCGGGGCGCCGTTGGCACCCGGGTGCGCGGTGCCGTAGGGGTTGCCGCCGGCCGCGTAGACCGCCGGGTCGGTGAAGCCGGGCGAGACGATGACCGAGCCCCAGTGGTGGAAGGTGTTGTAGAGCGCGAGCAGCGTCGACTCGTTGCCGCCGTGGACGTTGTGCGCGCTGGTGAAGGCGGTCGCGGGCTTGTCCGCCATGACGCCGCGCTGCCAGAGGCCGCCCGTCGTGTCGACGTACTGCTTCAGCTGCGCGGACACGTTGCCGAAGCGGGTCGGGGAGCCGAGCGCGTACGCGTCCGCCCACTCCAGGTCCTCCAGGGTCGCGACCTCCACGTCGCCGGTGGCGTCCACGTGGGCGCGCCAGGCCGGGTTCGCGTCGATGGCGGCGTCGGGGGCGAGCTCGGGCACCCGGCGCAGGCGGACCTCGGCACCGGCCTTCTCGGCGCCCTCGGCGACGGCCTGGGCGAGCTGGTGGACGCTACCCGTGGCCGAGTAGTAGATGACGGCGACCTTGACGGACATGGCGGACTCTCCTCAGCCGAACTTGCCGAACGTGCCAGACTTCCGAGCGAAACGGAATGCTTTCCGCTTCCTTGCTGCATCGAGCCTAAGCGGATCACTATCCGGTTCGCAAGGGGAACGGGTATGCTCACTACAGGAAGCGACAGCAGACGAACCGCGGGGGAACGGGGCTCAGGGACAGGAGTCGGCAGATGAGCACGGAGAACCCGCAGGCCGGAGACAGGGCGGCGGTGCCGGTACTCAGCCTGCTCCCCACCCTCGACGAGCCCGCCCCCGAGCGCGCCGACGCGGCCCGCAACCGGCGCAGGATCCTCGACGCGGCCGCCCGGATCGTCGCCGAGGACGGCCCCGACGCCGTCACCATGAACCAGGTCGCCCACGCCAGCGGCATCGGCGTCGGCACCGTCTACCGCCGCTTCGGCGACGTCTCCCAGCTGCTCTGGGCGCTCCTCGACGACCGCGAGCGCCAGTTCCAGGAGGCGTACATGAGCGGCCCTCCCCCGCTGGGCCCCGGCGCCCCCGCCGCCGAACGGCTCGACGCCTTCCTCGACGCGCTCGTCGACCGTGTCGGCGCCCAGCGCGCCCTGCTGCTCGCGGCGCACTCCGCCGCGCCCCGCGCCCGCTACCACAGCGGCGCCTACCGGGTGATGCACACGCACATGGCCCTGCTCATCGGGCAGCTCAGGCCGGGCAGCGACAGCACCCTCCTCGCGCACCTCGCGCTCGCGCCGTTCTCGCCCGACGTCATGCACCACCTGACGGTCGAGCAGGAACTGTCGGCCGCCCGGCTCAAGGCGGGCGTGAAGGAGCTGCTGACCCTGCGGGGTTAGGGCCTGTCTTTCGGATCAGGCCGGATCAGGGAGCGGGGCCCGGCACACTGCACTCGCTTCGATCGCTCCGTCTCGGCTCCCTGATCCATCCTTCGGATGCCGAGCGCGATCGCAAGGCGGAGGAGGGAGTCGACGCGGCGGGGGCACCTCCCGTGCCCGAAGGGCTACGGGGGAGTTGCCGACCGACGACGACGCGGCGAGCGCGCGTGCCAGGCCCCGCGAGCCCGGCATGATCCGAAAGACGGGCCCTGGACCGCTCCGTGGACGGTGGTGGACCGGCGGCCCTCGCCGTCGCAGGATCCTGCCATGACCACGTATCTGATCCTGCACGGCTTCCAGAACCACCGCCCGCCCGCCCACTGGCAGCACTGGCTCGCCGGGCAGCTGCGCGAGCGCGGCCACGAGGTCCGCTACCCCCAGCTGCCCTCGCCCGACGCGCCCGTCCTCGGCGAGTGGCTCGACGCCCTGGAGGAGCACGGGCGGCGCCCCGCCGAGGGCGAGTTCGTGGTCCTCGCGCACAGCCTGTCGGTGCTGCTCTGGCTGCACGCCGGGGACCGGCGGCCGGACGCCGACCGGGTCCTCCTGGTCTCCCCGCCCTCCCCGCAGGTCACCGCCTCGATCCCCGAGATCGCCGCCTTCGCCGACGGCCTCGACCTCACGGAGGCGGGGCTCAAGGCACGGCTCGTGTACGGGGACGGGGACCCGTACTGTCCCGAGGGCGCCGACCTGCACTACGGCATCCCCCTCGGCCTCGACCTGGACCTCGTACCGGCCGGCGAGCACCTCAACCCCGACTCGGGGTACGGGGAGTGGCCCTCGCTCCTGGAATGGTGCGAGGACCCCGCCGTGCGGGTGCGGGCGAACACGAGGCCGTAGAGGGCGGGAAAACACCGCGACCCGTGGCACCCCAGCACGGTAGCGTCGGCCGGATGCATCCCGAGACCGCACCGTACGACCAGGGCCTGCTCGACGTGGGCGACGGCAATCTCGTCCACTGGGAGGTCTCCGGAAACCCGGACGGCAAGCCCGCGCTCGTGGTGCACGGCGGGCCGGGCTCCGGATCCTCCCCGCGCAGCCGCCGGTACTTCGACCCGGAGGCGTACCGGCTCGTCCTCTTCGACCAGCGGGGCTGCGGGCGCTCCACCCCGCACGCGAGCGACCCGGCCGCCGACCTGTCCGTGAACACCACCGCGCACCTGGTGGCCGACATGGAGCGGCTGCGGGAGCACCTCGGGATCGACAAGTGGCTGCTGTACGGCGGCTCCTGGGGCTCCACGCTGATCCTGGCGTACGCGGAGGCGTACCCCGAGCGCGTGTCGGAGATCGTGATCGCCGCCGTCACGACCACCCGCCGCTCCGAGACCGCCTGGCTGTACGAGGGCGTCGGCCGCTTCTTCCCGGAGGCCCACGAGCGCTTCCGGGCGGGCGCGGGCCACGCGGACGACCTGGTCGGGGCGTACGCGGCCCTCATGAACCACCCCGACCGTGCCGCACGGGAGAAGGCGGCGGCCGACTGGTGCGCCTGGGAGGACGCGGTCCTCGCGCCGGAGGGCATGGGCACCCCGTACACCGACCGGGTCGACGACACCCGGCTCGGCTTCGTCCGGATCTGCTCGCACTACTTCGCGCACGGCGCCTGGCTGGAGGAGGGTGCGCTGATCCGCGACGCGCACCGGCTCGCCGGCATCCCCGGGGTCCTGATCCACGGCCGGCTCGACATGGGCGGGCCGCTCACCACCGCCTGGGAGCTGGCCCGCGCCTGGCCGGACGCCGAGCTGCACGTGGTCGAGGGCCGGGGGCACCTGGGCGGCGAGGAGACCGGGAGGCTGATCCTGACGGCCCTCGACCGCTTCGCGAAGGGCTGACGCACCCGCGCACCGCTTCACGGAGGTGCGGGCGCACAAGCGGGAGACGAAGGCCGCCACCAAGGCGACCAGGGCGCGAAAGACGCCTGACAGAGCGGGAATTGATAATTCCACATTGCATTCCTGTGCGACCTGACAGGAATTGCGACAGATCTGTTCACAGCATGCCCCCGATATCGCTAACTTCCCCTCAACCTCGTCCGTACCGGGAAGGGACCTCTGTGAACGCATCCCAGCGCCGAGCCGCGGCCATCCTCGCCGCAGCCGCCCTCGCCACCCCCCTGGTCCTCGCCTCCCCCGCCACCGCGGGCCAGGACCCCACGGCCGCACCCGCCCGCGATGCCGCCCGGCTGGCGAAGAAGCTGGTCCGCGAGACCACCGCCCAGGACGCCTACAGGCACCTGCAGAAGTTCCAGGCGATAGCCGACTCCGCCGGCGGGAACCGCGCCGCCGGCACCCTCGGCCACGACGCCTCGGCCGCCTATGTGTACACGCAGCTCAAGAAGGCCGGATACGACGTCCGGTACCAGCAGTTCGACTTCATCTACACCCAGACGCTCGAAGAGAAGGCCTCCGTCCTCGCACCCGCGCCCCGGACGCTCGGCATCAAGGCGATGACGTACACGAAGTCCACCCCCGTCGGCGGCATCACCGCCGAGCTCGCGGCCGTGCCCGTCGACGCCGACGGCTCCACCGGCTGCGAGCCGGGCGACTTCGCCTCCGGCGCCTTCACCGGGAAGATCGCGCTGATCAAGCGCGGCGTCTGCTCCTTCGCGATCAAGCAGCAGAACGCCGCCGCGGCCGGCGCCGCCGGCGCGATCGTCTACAACAACGTCGACGGCGCCCTCTCCGGCACCCTCGGCGCCCCCGAATCCGGGCGGATCCCCACCGGCGGCATCAGCCTGGCCGAGGGCACGCAGCTCGCCGCCGACCTCGCCAAGGGCCCGGTCTCGCTCTCCTTCGAGATCCGCCAGCTCCAGGAGAAGCGCACCACCAACAACGTCATCGCGGAGACCAGGGGCGGCAACGCCGCCAACACCGTGGTGCTCGGCTCCCACCTCGACTCCGTCACCGCGGGCCCCGGCATCAACGACAACGGCTCCGGTTCCGCCGGCCTCCTGCAGACCGCCCTGGAACTCGCCAAGTCCAAGGACAAGGTCCGCAACAAGGTCCGCTTCGCCTGGTGGTCGGCGGAGGAGGTCGGTCTCCTCGGCTCCGAGCACTACGTCAACACCCTCTCGGACCTCGGCCGGAAGGAGATCAAGCTCTATCTCAACTTCGACATGATCGCCTCGCCGAACTACGGCCTGTTCGTGTACGACGGCGACAACTCGGACGGCGTCGGCGCCGACGCGGGCCCCGAGGGCTCCGCCCAACTGGAGCGCGACATCACCGACTTCATGGACCGGCGCGGAGTCCCGCACGAGGGCACCGACTTCACCGGCCGCTCCGACTACGGCCCCTTCATCAAGGTCGGCATCCCCGCCGGCGGCACCTTCACCGGCGCCGAGGGCATCAAGACACCCGCCCAGGCGGCCAAGTTCGGCGGCACGGCGGGCGTCGCCTACGACGTGAACTACCACGCCGAGGGCGACGACCTCGACAACATCGACATGACGGCCTTCGACGCCAACATCGACGTCATCGCCAACGCCGTGGGCACCTACGCCCACGACATCTCCTCCCTGCGCAAGCCGGTCGTCTCCACCCCGACCACGGGCGACGCGGGCAGCGGCGGCGGCCTGCACGGCGACCACGACGAGGTGACGCAGTAGCTACCGCCTCCGGCGGGCCGTCCCGAACAGTGAGCGGCTGATCTCCCGGCCCAGCTGGGTGCCGACCGACCGGGCCAGGGTCTTGAAGATCCCGCTGCCCACCACCTGTTCGGCGAGCGAGGGCTCCTCCTTCTGCTTCTTCCGAGGGGCCCTCGTCTCCTCGGCGGCCGCTGCCTCCAGCGCCGCCTCCTCCGCCGCCCGCTGCTCGGCGGTCAGCTTCTCGTACGCCGACTCCCGGTCCACGGCCTCCGCGTACCGCCCGTACAGCGGGGAGGCCTTCACCGCCGCGTCCAGGGCCGCCGCGTCCACCGGGCCCATCAGCGACTCGGGGGCCCGCAGCCGGGTCGCCGCCACCGGGGTCGGGGCGCCCTTCTCGCTCAGTACGGTGATCACCGCCTCGCCCGTACCGAGACCGGTCAGCACCTCCTCCAGGTCGTACGGCGAGTTCGGGAAGGTCCGCACCGTCGCCTTCAGGGCCTTCGCGTCGTCCGGGGTGAACGCGCGCAGCGCGTGCTGCACCCGGTTGCCGAGCTGCGCGAGCACGTCCGAGGGGACGTCCTTCGGGGTCTGCGTCACGAAGAACACCCCGACGCCCTTCGAGCGGATCAACCGCACGGTCTGCGTGATCGACTCCAGGAACGCCTTCGAGGCCCCGCTGAACAGCAGATGCGCCTCGTCGAAGAAGAACACCAGCTTCGGCTTCTCCAGGTCGCCGACCTCCGGGAGGTCGCCGAACAGGTCCGCCAGCATCCACATCAGGAACGTCGAGAACAGCTGCGGCTTGTCCTGCACCGCCGGCAGCTCCAGCACCGAGACGATCCCCCGCCCGTCCGGCGCCGTCCGCAGCAGCTCGGCCGTGTCGAACTCCGGCTCCCCGAAGAAGCCCCCCGCGCCCTGCTGCTCGAAGGCCGTGATCGACCGCAGGATCACCCCGGCCGTCACCGTCGACAGGCCGCCGATCCCCTTGAGCTCGGCCTTCCCCGTGTCCGAGACCAGGAAGGCCACCACCGCCCGCAGGTCCTTGAGGTCGACGAGCTCCAGGCCCTTGGAGTCGGCGTAGTGGAAGATCAGGCCGAGCGACTGCTCCTGCGTCTGGTTGAGCTGGAGCACCTTGGAGAGCAGCACGGGGCCGAAGCCGGTGACCGTCGCGCGGACCGGGATGCCGGGGCCGGTGCCGCCGAGCCCGTAGAACTCGCAGGGGAAGCCGCGGGCCTGCCAGTCCTGGCCCACCTCCCCGGCACGCTCCCGGACCCTCGCGCCGTCCTGGCCGGGGGCCGAGACCCCGGAGACGTCGCCCTTGATGTCGGCGAGGAAGACGGGCACGCCGTTCGCCGAGAGCTGCTCGGCGATCAGCTGGAGCGTCTTCGTCTTGCCGGTGCCGGTCGCGCCGGCGACCAGACCGTGCCGGTTGAGCACGGGCAGCGGGATGCGGATGCGCGCGTCCGGGTGACAGACGCCGTCCCAGAGCAGGGCCCCCAGTTCGAGTGCGGGTCCGTCGAAGGCGTACCCGGCGGCGATCTCGGCGGCGGGCCCCGCCAGGGAGGTGGGGGCCGTCCCGGTCGCTTCGGCCTCCGGCGGCTGCTCGCTGACGCTCATGACGGCACCCCAATTCCGGTTTGTCACGGTTCGCACCAGCATCCCACTGCCCGCGCGTGGCTGCGCCGGGGACCGCTCGCCCGGTAGGCTTTCCGTGTGATCTTCAAGCGCATCGGAAACGGAAAGCCGTATCCCGACCACGGCCGGGAAAGCACCCGGCAGTGGGCGGACGTCGCCCCGCGCCCGGTCCGCCTCGACCAGCTGGTGACCACCAAGGGCCAGCTGGACCTGGAGACCCTGCTCGCCGAGGACTCCACCTTCTACGGCGACCTCTTCGCGCACGTCGTGAAGTGGCAGGGCGACCTCTACCTCGAGGACGGACTGCACCGCGCCGTCCGCGCGGCACTCCAGCAGCGCCAGGTGCTGCACGCCCGCGTCCTGGAACTCGACTGAGCCGTCGAGCTCCCTGGCCGGCTGAGCCTTTCGGGGTCAGTTCGCCCCCATCCGGACGCGATCACATGATCATCAAGTAGGCATCGCCGACGGGCGGCATTACGCTGCGTTCATGAGCATGCTCACTCCCCCCGGCATGGGCGGAAAGTACCGCATCACGGGGGATGTCTACCCCCGCATGCGCCGCCCCCACCGCCGGCGCAGGATCGTCCTCGCGTCCGCCGCCGCCGTGGTCGTGCTCGGCGCGGCCGGCTGGGGAACGCTCCAGCTCGTCGACGTCTTCTCCGGCGACGGGGGAACGAAGACGACGGCCGGGAAGCAGGCCGACTGCAAACCCGCGCCCAAGCCGACCCCCGCGCCCGCCGCCTTCCCCAAGCCCGCGCAGATCACGGTCAACGTCTACAACGCGACCCCGCGCAGCGGGCTCGCCAAGACGACCGCGGACGAGCTCAAGAAGCGCGGGTTCAAGATCGGCAAGGTGGGCAACGCGCCGACCGCCTACGACAAGAAGGTCCCCGGCGCCGGCCTGCTGCTCGGCGCGCCCACCGCCACCAAGGGCGTCCTCCCGGTCCTCGGCACCCAGCTCGCGGGCGCCACGACCAAGACGGACACCCGGGCGACGGCGGACGTGGACCTGATCATCGGGACCGCGTTCAAGACGCTGTCCCCGAAGACGACGGCGGACGCGGCCCTGGTCGCCCTGACCAAGCCCGCGCCCGCTGTGAAGCCCTGCCGTTAGGTCCTGTCGTCAGGTCCTGCTCCGCGGACCCGGCTGTTGCTTGTTCGGCGGAGCCGGCTGTTGCCTATTCGGCGGAGCCGGCTGTTGCCTATTCGGCGGAGCCGTACATGCGGTCGCCCGCGTCGCCCAGGCCCGGGACGATGTAGCCGTTCTCGTTGAGGCGCTCGTCGACCGAGGCCGTCACGACGGTCACCGGCGTGCCCGCGAGCTCGCGCTCCATGACCTCGACGCCCTCCGGGGCGGCGAGGAGCACGACCGCGGTCACGTCGTCGGCGCCGCGCCGGATGAGCTCCTGGATCGCCGCGACCAGCGTGCCGCCGGTCGCCAGCATCGGGTCCAGGACGTACACCTGGCGGCCCGAGAGGTCCTCCGGCATCCGCGTCGCGTAGGTCGACGCCTCCAGCGTCTCCTCGTTGCGGATCATGCCGAGGAAGCCGACCTCGGCCGTCGGGAGCAGCCGGACCATGCCGTCGAGCATGCCGAGCCCGGCGCGCAGGATCGGGACCACCAGCGGACGCGGGTGCGACAGCTTCACGCCGGTCGTGGGCGTGACGGGGGTCTCGATGTCGACCTGCTCGGTCCTCACGTCCCTGGTGGCCTCGTAGGCGAGCAGGGTGACCAGCTCGTCGGCGAGACGGCGGAAGGTCGCGGAGTCCGTGCGCTTGTCGCGCAGGGTGGTGAGCTTGTGGGCGACCAGGGGGTGGTCGACGACGTGGAGACGCATGACTCAACAGTAGCCCGCCGAGCACTGGCGTCGACCCACGGCGCCGGGGCAGAGTGGGGGCACAGGGACCCAGCGATGGGGTGGTGTGGCCGATGCCCGACCTGGAAGAACCGGCCGGGGAAGCCGCCGAGGGGGCGGCCCGCACGCCGGCACCGGAGACCGACGCGGAGCGCCGCAGGCGCCGCGCCCAGTTCCTCCGTGAGCTCAACGAGGCCAAGGCGCTGCGCGAGCGCGTGCAGCCGCGGCGCGCCCGGGCCGCCCGGATGCGCCAGGCCATGCGCATGCGGACCTTCCGCTGGTGAGGCCATACGGGGAGCGGGACAGCGCTAACCGGCCATGCGCCCCCCTCGTGCGCCGGGGTCGCACGCCCACCCGATCGCGGGGTCGTTCAGACTGATGCACGACGCAAGAGCCGAAGACCTCTCCTGACGGCGACGTTTCTGTCACGATGCCGATTGGGCGGGGCATCAGGCTCGCGCCGCCGGAACGTCACACCTCTGATCAGTGGGAGAGAGTCAGGTGTACTTCGCCGCACTGCTCGCGCGCACCGAAGACGGGTGGGAAGCGAGCGACACGGAGCTCGACGACGTGGAGACCCTGTCGGATCTGGCCGAGCTCGCCCGTGAGGCCTCGGACGACGACACGGTGATCGTCTTCATCGAGCAGGAGGACGCGTGGTTCGGGATCGTCCGGATCGAGGGTGAGGAAGACCCTCGCATCTACGTCTCGGACGGGGCCGCCGCCGCCCGTTCCTCGTACGGGGAGATGCTCACCCGGGAGATCCTCGGCGACGACCTGGACGACCTGGTCGACGACCTGGACGAGCTGGACCTGGACGGCACCGAGGACGGGGAGCCGCTCGACGCCGACACGGACGAGGACGACGAGGCGGGCTCCGTCGCCGCCGAGGCCGTCCCTGCCGCCCCGGTGGGCGACCGGCTGATCCTGGCCGACCTCGGGATGTCGGCGGAGGACCTGCTCGCCCTCGACACCGACGCGCTCTCGGAGATCGCGGACGCGCTGGGTGCGGCCGAGGTCCTGGAGGCCGTCCGCTAGTGGCAGCCGCGGTACCCGCACCCGAGCCGACGACCGAGCCGCCGGGCGATCCCGTACGGGACTCCGCGCAGGACCCCCTGGGGGACTCCGTACGGGAACCCGTGGGGGAGCCGGCACAGGAACCCATGGGGGACCCCGTGCGGGACCCCTGGCGGGACGTCATGCGGCTCGCTCTCGCCGAGGCCGATGCGGCCGCGCCGGCCGGTGACGTACCGGTCGGCGCGGTCGTGCTCGGCCCGGACGGCACGGTGATCGCCCGCGCGCACAACGAGCGGGAGGCCACCGGCGACCCCACCGCGCACGCCGAGGTGCTCGCCCTGCGCCGGGCGGCCGCGGCGACCGGCGAGTGGCGGCTGACGGGCTGCACGCTCGTCGTGACCCTGGAGCCGTGCGTGATGTGCGCCGGCGCACTCGTCCAGTCGCGCGTCGAGCGGGTGGTGTTCGGAGCGCTCGACGAGAAGGCGGGCGCGACCGGTTCGCTCTGGGACCTCGTGCGGGACCGCCGGCTGAACCACCGCCCCGAGGTGATCCAGGGCGTCCTCGGCGAGGAGTGCGCGGCCCAGTTGACGGCCTTCTTCCGCAGCCGCTGACCCCTGCTCCGACCTGGTCTTCGATACGGATTTCATGCCAGGGCCAACTTCGGCTAAGCTCTCTCTCGGTAGCGTGTCCGAGCGGCCGAAGGAGCTCGCCTCGAAAGCGAGTGTGGGGAAACTCACCGAGGGTTCAAATCCCTCCGCTACCGCTTCGATCGAAGGGCCCGGCGCATCAGCGCCGGGCCCTTCGGCGTATCTCCGGTCCGTACGGGAAAGGCCCCGGCCGCGCTCGTCACGCGGCCGGGGCCTTCTCACGTAGGACGGGGGGAACGGCATCGGGGGGACAAGCCGCTCCCCCCGATGAGAACCGGCCGACAAGTCCTGCGCCACGGTCAGGGGGGAAGCTCGCGGCGCGGACCCCGCAGTGCGGTCCGGTTCCTTCGAGTCCCGCGGATTCCTGCCAGATCCGCCGGGCTCGACATCCATACTGCTCTGCCGTCACCCTTCCGGGGGACGGCGAAAGGCCCGGATCTCCGGGCCCTTGGTCCATAAGGCCTCGGTTAGAGTGGCGCGGTCGTACGGCGGGGGAACAGGGGAGGGCTGGACAGATGGCGCAGGCGAAGAAGATCGCGCTCTACGCGGTCGTGGTCTTTGTGCTGTACACGATCGTCAACTCCCCCGCCCGGGCCGCCGACCTGGTCCAGGTAGGGTTCGAGGGCATTTCCAGCGCCGCCCAGGGTGTCGGCCAGTTCATGACCGAGCTCGTCAATTAGGAGCCCACCGTGATCCGCCATCTGGTCCTCTTCAAGCTCAACGACGGCGTCTCGCGCGACGAGCCGCGTGTGGTCGCCGGTGTCGAGGCGTTCCGCGCGCTCGGCGGGCAGATTCCGGAGCTGAGGTTCTGGGAGTGCGACTGGAACATCACGGACCGGCCGATCGCGTACGACTTCGCCATCAACTCGGCCGTCGAGGACACGGACGCGCTCCAGCGCTACCTGGACCACCCCGCGCACCAGGCCGGTGTCGCCCAGTGGCGCGAGTTCGCCACCTGGGTGATCGCGGACTACGCCTTCTAGTCCTCCGTCACCCCGAGGCCCCCTGCCGTCGCGGCGGGGGGCCTTTTCCGTGCGTGACCTCCCCTTTTTCCGCCAACATGCCCTCAACACGTCACTATGCGGTGCTTGCACACAGTGGACATGTCTTGTGATGCTATGACCGCTTTTGACGGATGAGTTGACCGTAGTTGACCCAGTTGCCCAGTCGACCAGCAAGACCAGCCAAAGGGGTGGCGTGAACGTGCCGGCCAGTACAGCACCTCAGGTCCCGCCCCAGCACGAGGCGGCCGGGCCGGAGGCTCCGCGTCCGCGGCCCCAGAGCACGCGCGGCGCCGACACCCGGGCCCTCACCCAGGTGCTCTTCGGGGAGCTCAAGAACCTGGAGCCGGGCACCGCCGAGCACCATCGCGTGCGCGGGGCGCTCATCGAGGCCAACCTGCCCCTCGTGCGGTACGCGGCCGCCCGCTTCCGCTCCCGCAACGAGCCGATGGAGGACGTCGTCCAGGTCGGCACCATCGGCCTCATCAACGCGATCGACCGCTTCGACCCCGACCGGGGCGTCCAGTTCCCCACCTTCGCGATGCCCACCGTCGTGGGCGAGATCAAGCGGTACTTCCGCGACAACGTCAGGACCGTGCACGTGCCGCGCCGGCTGCACGAGCTCTGGGTCCAGGTGAACGGCGCCACCGAGGACCTGACGACCGCCCACGGCCGCTCCCCCACGACCGCGGAGATCGCCGAGCGGCTGCGGATCGGCGAGGACGAGGTGCTCGCCTGCATCGAGGCCGGCCGCTCGTACCACGCCACCTCCCTGGAGGCCGCGCAGGAGGGCGACGGGCTGCCCGGACTGCTCGACCGGCTCGGCTACGAGGACCCCGCCCTGGCCGGCGTCGAGCACCGCGACCTCGTCCGGCACCTGCTCGTCCAGCTGCCCGAGCGCGAGCAGCGGATCCTGATGCTGCGCTACTACAGCAACCTGACCCAATCTCAGATCAGCCAGGAGCTCGGCGTCTCCCAGATGCACGTGTCAAGGCTCCTCGCCCGCAGCTTCGCCCGCTTGAGATCCGCAAACAGGATCGAGGCGTAACCGGAACGGGTAGACCGGTTCGGAGCAGTTCTCACACGGCCCAAATGCCCCACACCCCTTGTTTCCTGCGGAAATGTCAGCTCTCCGTGTCGACAAGTCACTACAGCGTGTTGCCGACATGTGACATTCTGCTGGAACCGAGTTTGCCGCAGCCCCGCCGCCGGTATTCAGGTGGAGGCTGCGTTCCTCAGATGGTCGCGGCCACCGCGACCGTCCGCGACCTCAAGGGGGTGGCATGTCCACAGAACTGGGCAGCTCGAAGGTGCTCACGCTCACGCCCGTTCCCGTGCCCGCGCAGACGACCGCGCCGACCGCGACCGACAGCACGGAGACCGTGAACACCGCTGAGACCACCGAGACCGCGCCCCCGCCGATGGTCGTCTCCCCCGGCGCCCTCGACACCCGCACCCTCTCGCGCTCCCTCTTCCTGCGGCTGCGCGCCCTCGACGCCGAGGGCGTCGCCGCCGACAGCCCGGAGCGGACCTACGTCCGCGACACCCTCATCGAGCTCAACCTCCCGCTCGTGCGGTACGCGGCGGCCCGCTTCCGCTCCCGCAACGAGCCGATGGAGGACATCGTCCAGGTCGGCACCATCGGCCTGATCAAGGCGATCGACCGCTTCGACTGCGAACGGGGCGTGGAGTTCCCGACGTTCGCGATGCCGACCGTCGTCGGCGAGATCAAGCGCTTCTTCCGCGACACCTCGTGGTCGGTGCGGGTCCCGCGCCGCCTCCAGGAGCTGCGCCTCGCCCTCACCAAGGCCAGCGACGAGCTCGCGCAGAAGCTCGACCGCTCACCCACCGTGCCCGAACTCGCCGCCGTGCTCGGGGTGTCGGAGGAGGACGTCGTCGACGGCCTCGCCGTCGGCAACGCGTACACCGCGTCCTCGCTCGACTCCCCCTCGCCCGAGGACGACGGCGGCGAGGGTTCGCTCGCGGACCGGCTCGGCTACGAGGACTCGGCCCTCGAAGGCGTCGAGTACCGCGAGTCGCTCAAGCCGCTGCTCGCCAAACTCCCGCCCCGGGAGCGGCAGATCATCATGCTCCGCTTCTTCGCGAACATGACGCAGTCGCAGATCGGCGAGGAGGTCGGCATCTCCCAGATGCACGTCTCGCGACTCCTCACCCGCACCCTCGCCCAGCTGCGCGAAGGCCTCATCTCGGACTGACTTCCGCAAAACCCCGGCCTGTTGACGCAACGTCAGCCAGACTGGGGCGCATGTGGCGCAGGAAGCCGGGACTCGTGGCGGTGGCGCTCTGCCTCGGCGGGGCGCTGACCGCGTGCGGCGGCGGAGGAGACGGCGAGGGGTACGCGGCGGTCGGCGCCGGCCCCTCCCCGAAGGGCGCGGTCGCCCCTTCGGGCGTGGTCACCCTGGTCCCCCTGGAGCCCTCGGAGAGCGGGACGACGTCCAGCACGTCCTCCCCGTCCCCGGGGCCGTCCGGGCTGCCCGGGGCGCCTCCCACGGGCCGGAACGGGGCTTCTCCGGGCCCATCGGGGACCTCGGCGGCCTCCGGGACCCCCGAAGCCCCCGGGTCCTCCCGTACGAACACGGGCACGGGATCCGGTACGGCCCCGACGACCGCGCCCGGTCGGGGAGGCGGCGGCACCCCGCCCCGTACCCCCTCCACGACACCGGGCCCCACGACGCCCGGCACCGGCACGCCCCCGTCGTCGCCCACGCCGACCCCCGCGCCCGGCCCCGCCGTGCTCACCGTCTCCACGCCCGACCTCGCCGCGGGCGACAAGCGCTGGTGCCAGCGGGTCACCGTGACCTTCCGCAACACCGGCGGCTCCCCCGCCACCTCGGGCACGGTCACGTTCGCGACCCACGTCATCGGCCTGCTCGGCACCGACTGGGGCACGGTCACCAGCAACCAGCCCCTTCCCGCACCGATCGCCGCCGGGGCGGCGCGGACGCAGACGTACACCGTCTGCGTGGAGTCGTGGCGGGTCCCGCTCGGGATGACCGTCGACACCCGACAGGTCACGGCGGCCTGGTCCTGACACACGAACGGCCGGCCGGAGGATCCGGCCGGCCGTCATACAGGACCTTCGGTCAGGCGACCTCTAGTCGGGGACGGGCTTGAACATCGTGCTCGGCTGGTACCAGTTGGTGCACTCGACGACCTTGGCGCCCGCCGGCGTCGTCACGTCGGCACAGGTGCGCATCCAGTCGCTGCCGTAGGCGACGTAGTCGGTGAAGGTCCCGTAGGTGGCGGAAGCCTTCTTGCCGTACGGGCCGGTCCAGCTGGTCGGGTTGGGACCCGTGGCGGCCTTGTCGATCCACGCGGCGGTCACCTTGCCGCCGTTGACGCCCGACGCAATGCCCAGCGCACCGACGGGCTGGTTGCAGTAGTTCCACATCAGGCGGGTCTCGGAGTAGGCGCGCCGGACGATCTGCTGGCGGAAGCCTTCGAACTCCCCTCCCATGCCGCAGCCCGGCGGAAGGTCGGCCTGCGCCTGGGCGACCGGAGCGGCGGTCGCCGCATCGGCCTGCACCGTCCCGACACCGAGCAGGCAGACGGCCGCCGCGGAGGCGGCCAGCATGCGGTGAAGCATGTTTTACCCTTTCCCTCTCTATCGCTTGGTGTTACGTGCACATGCCCCTCTAGTCGGGGACGGGCGTGAACATCGTGCTCGGCTGGTACCAGTTGGTGCACTCGACGACCTTGGCGCCCGCCGGCGTCGTCACGTCGGCACAGGTGCGCATCCAGTCGCTGCCGTAGGCGACGCCGCCGGTGCCGATGAACGAGAAGGTGGTACGGAACTTCTTGTTGTACGGGCCGGTCCAGCTGGTCGGGTTGGGACCCGTGGCGGCCTTGTCGATCCACACGGCGTTCACCTTGCCGCCGTTGATGTCGAAGGCCATACCCGTCGCCTTCTTGTCCACGGCGCAGTAGTTCCAGATCAGACGGACCTCGGAGTAGGCGCGCCGGACGATCTGCTGGCGGAAGCCTTCGAACTCCTGGCCCGTGCCGCAGCCCGGCGGAAGGTCGGCCTGCGCCTGGGCGACCGGAGCGGCGGTCGCCGCATCGGCCTGCACCGTCCCGACACCGAGCAGGCAGACGGCCGCCGCGGAGGCGGCCAGCATGCGGTGAAGCATGTTTCACCCTTTCCATATATATGGCTTGGTGGTACGTGCAACTGCCGTCTCATCCTTCTCGGGCCACCGAGGACCGACCAGGCAGAAAGGGTGGCGGAACCGTCCGGAACAGTTGATTCCGAAACTGTCGGACAGATCGGGCGGGGCCGGGTCCCGTACATCACGGAGAAGGGGCGGGGCCGGGGGGGGGGGGCGGCGGGGGGGCCCCCCCCCGGGGGCCGGGGGGGGGGGCCCGGGCCCGGCGCGGGGGGGGGGGGGGGGGGCAAGGGCCCCGCCCCCCGCGCAGGC